>NZ_QWKY01000001.1 GCF_003574035.1 Meiothermus hypogaeus
GCGAGGGTCAAATAGGGCAGCACCAGAGCCCATTCCTCATCACGGACGTCCGATGGGTAAGCACGGCGGTTCATGCTCTAAACATAACTGCAGTGCCTGATTTGGGTAAGGTGGTTTGTAGATTCTAGAAGATGCACCCCTTCGTCGAGCCCCAGGGGCAGCGGGATACCCAGCCCGCGCACCAGCAAGCCCCCAGCCAGGGCCCAGAACAGCGGCAGCCTCAGGGTGAACCAGAGGCTTTGCATAAACCCACCCCCGCGCAAGAAGGCGGGTCCCAGCCCAAACATCAGCACGCTGCTGGCAATGAAGAACACAATGGCCCGATCCAGACCGGGCTGCCCCAGGGCAAAAAAGGTGAGGGAAAGCCCCATGTTGCCCGAGTTGGGAAAAGTGGCGGATGCAATCAGGGTCTTGCTCGAGCCCTGGTCAAGGTGCAGCCATTTGCTGAGCGCCAGCCCCAGAAAATACAACGCGATGGAGGCCAGGAAAAATGCTGCCGTAATCCCGATCACACTGGCTCCGGTCAGTTTAGCCCTGAGCATGGCATCGAAAATTAGCACTGGAACCAGCACGTAAATGGAAAGCTTGGAGAGCGTTTGCAGGTCGAAGTCTATGCGCTTGCCGACCAGATAGCCCATCAGAACGATAAAGGCGACGGGGACTACCGTGTTGAGCAGGGCTTCCATACCACGGCGTAGCTTACCCGAACATCCCGAAGAGAACCATACCAGCAGGCCCGCAGAGCTTTGGTCTGTGATGTACAGTCAACTAAAGGAAATCAGTTTGGGCTATAAGCTGAAAGGGATGAGGCACCAACCATGACCGACGGGCTGTTCAAGGGCGTGTTGGTACTGCACTTCGCTGCTACCTGGTTTTTGCTGGGGCTCATCTGGATGGTGCAGGTGGTTCATTATCCGCTTTTTAACAGGGTCGGGTCGGCGGAGTTTGCTGGCTACCAAGCCGCCCACGCCAACCTGATTACCCTGGTGGTGGGGCCCCTGATGCTGCTCGAGCTGCTCACTGCCATTGCTATCCTGACCTTGTGGCCCTCGAGCCTGCCCGTCTGGGTCGGTTGGTTGGGCCTGGCTTTAGTGGGGGTAATCTGGCTGACTACCCTGCTGGTTTCGGTGCCGCTGCACGCCAAACTGGCCACAGGTTTTGACGCCCAAGCCCATGCTCTACTGGTAACGACCAACTGGATTCGAACCCTGGCCTGGACGATGAGGGGGTTCCTGCTGGCCTGGGTGCTCTACAGAGGCTTCTAGTGTTTCACGGTTATTTGCTGAAGCAGGAGTCGGCTTTTGCCTGCCTTGCATGACATTTGCTTGACAGGGATGAGAATAAACTATTAGGGATGTCTAAATTGCTCTTGGTCGAGGATGAACCCTCTGTTCGTATGGGGTTGCGGCTTTCGCTATCCAAGGCCGGGCATCAGGTTTTGGAGGCGCCCACTGCCGGCGAAGCCTGGGAGAAGCTCGCCGGTGCCGACCTGGTCATCCTCGACTGGATGCTCCCGGATGAGCCAGGGGTGCGGCTCCTGGATCGCTTGCGCCGCGACGGACGCTACGAAAACCTGCCGGTGCTGATGCTCACTGCCAGGGCCAGCGAAGGAGACCGGGTTGAGGGACTGACCCGTGGGGCTGATGATTACCTGACAAAGCCATTTTCTACCCCCGAGCTTATTGCACGGGTGCAGGCCCTGTTGCGCCGTGTGGGTAAAAGTGGGCGGCTGGAACGAGGCGCGCTGAGCCTGGATCTGGAGCGACATCAGGCTTTTCTGGACGGACACGCCCTCGAGCTCACCCGCCGGGAGTTCGAACTGCTGGCTTTTCTGGCCCGACACCCTGGCCGGGTCTACACCCGCGAAGAACTCCTGGAGCGGGTCTGGGGTCAGGAGTTCTTGGGTACGGCCCGCACCGTGGATCAGCACGTAGCCCAGTTACGAGATAAGCTGGGCGAAGACCCCAAGGCTCCCCGCTTCCTGGAAACCCTGCGCGGTGTAGGGTATCGCTTCAGGGAGTGAGGGTCGGCGTGCCCAGCAACCAGCCCGGCCCGGTTCCACCAAGCCCATAGCCTCATGGACACCCTCTTGAAAGATGCCTGGGAAGCAGCCCGCGAAGGGGTGCTGGTTTTTGCAGAAGACCGGGTGCTTTATCTGAACCCGGTGGCAGCCGAGCTGCTGGGCATCGAGCGCGAAAGGGTGCTGGGCCGCCCGTTGCTGCTGGCCTTGCGTGACCACAAACTCGAGGCGCTCTGCCGTATTGGAGGCGAGACCACTATCGAGACCCGTAACCGTACCGTGTGGGCCAAAGCCGTGCCCGGCATCCTGCTTTTGTGGGATCAAACCGAGGAAAAAAACCGGGTCGAGGCCCTCGAGGAGTCCAGCCGGATGCTGGCCCACGAGTTCCGCACCCCCGTGGCCGGGATGCTCTCTTTGCTGGAAGCTTTGCAAGGTGGCCTGAAAGGCCCGGACGCAAAAGAAGCCTTGCAGATGCTCTACCAGGAAACCCAGCGCTTGCGGCGCCTGGTAGAAGACCTGCCCCTGACCCGCCGCCCTTCGCAAGAACGTACCTTTGCCCTGGAAGATTTGCGAAGCCGCCTCGAGCGCTTCCTGGCCCCTCAACTGGCCGAAAAGTCGGCCTGGATTCAGTGGCAAACCCCCCATACCATCCGGGCCAATCCCGACGCGGTGTACCAGGCCCTGCTCAACCTGCTGGATAACGCCCTGAAGTATGGAACCGGTGCTGAAATTGTGGTTGTCAGCGGGCAAAACGCCGATGGGGTGTGGCTCGAGGTCCGCAATCAGGGTCAGCCCCTAGAAGAGTTTGAGAAGCTCTTCCAGGCCGGCCAGCGCGGGGTACATGCAGCCAATGTGCGCGGCACAGGCCTGGGGCTGGCCCTGGTGCGGCGGCTGGCGGCGGGATGGGGCGGCACCGCTTATGGACGCGCCCTGGAGAACGGTAATGCTTTCGGCCTGACGTTCCCCCTCCATGCCGGTACTGCCTATAATCGTCAGACAACCCAAACACCTGTTTAAACTGGAGGTACGGAGTATGGCTATGCGCGAAACCCTGGATCGTGAACTGAACCACCTGACCGAACAGACCATTCGTATGATCTCGCTGGTACGCGAGATGGTGGATAAAAGCGCCAAGGCGCTGGCCGAACAAGACCCCCGGCTGGCCCAGGAAATTATTGCCCAGGATGCCGAGGTAGACGCCCTGGAGCTGGAAATCGAGGCCCAGACCATCACCCTTATGGCCCGCCAGGGGCTGGTGGCCTCGGACTTGCGCTTTGCCTTTACCATTATCAAAGCCCTGACCGACCTCGAGCGGGCCGCCGACTACGCCGCACACGTGGCCGAAGACGTGATTGTGCTGGCCAAAGAGCCCCCCCTCAAAAACTACATCACCCTGCCCGATATGGGCCGCCGCCTGACCCTGATGCTCGACCTGGTTTCCAAGGCAATTGCCGAGCGTGACATCGAAGCTGCCAAAGAAATATTCCGCCGCGACGACGAGATTGATGGCCTCTATGAGGAGGTCTCGCGCGAACTCCTGACCTACATGATGGAAGACCCCCGCACCATCACCAAAGCCCTCACCCTGGGCCGGGTGGCCCGTAGCTACGAGCGCCTGGGGGACCACCTCGAGAATATCTCGGAACGCATTATTTACTGGCTCACCGGCAAAATGGAGAAAAAGCCCGAAGACGTATTTTAGAAAACCGGCTTGCCGTTGGCTGCGCATCTTTCTTGAGGGACACAAGCCCCTGGGGTACAGGTTTAGGGTATTGACCAGAGCGAAAGCCTTGTGCTGTATTGACCTGTACGCCCTGAGGAGGCTCTTATGTTCAAAAAAATCCTGATCCCCACGGATGGCAGCGAGTTTAGCCAGGGTGCCCTCGAGCAAGGATTGGATCTAGCCAAACTGTCCGGGGGAGAGGTGACGATACTCTATGCCATCGAAAGCCCGTACGAACCCTTCAAGAACTACACTACCCAGCCACCGGAATACTTCGAAAAGCTTATGAATGACTTCAAGGCTGAAGCCCAAAAAGTTCTGAGCCGCATTTCAGCCGAAGCTGAATCGAAGGGGGTTCATACCCGAGCATTAATTGTCGAGGAACACCCCGTGCCGGCTATTCTCGAGGCTGCAAAGGAACACGACCTGGTCGTGATGGCAACCCACGGACGAAAAGGCATTGATCGCGTGATGATGGGCAGCGTCACCGATAAAGTGCTGCACAACTGCTCTACGCCAGTTCTGGTTGTTCGGGGTGCAGCGGGATAGCTGATACACGAATAGTGTCGCAGTGGGGCTTGTTGGGCCTGGGAAACATCACTGTGTGAGGTGTAATGGTGGGGAATGCGATAATTCCCCTGGGGGATGCCCTACGTGACGCCAGCGATCCGGCCTCGCTGCGATAGACATACTCGGGATTGGCTTTGTCCTGGTGCTGAAGTTCCAAAAAGTCGGTTCACCTTTTCTTTGCTGGCTTCATCCTGTACACTCTTGGTTTGGGTACGAGGAGGGCAAATGATCAGCGTTACCGACCTGCGGAATGGAACCAAAGTCAAGATGGATGGGGCACTCTGGCAGTGCGTGGACTATCAGCACCAGAAAATTGGACGGGGCGGCGCCAAAGTGGTCGCCAAGTTCAAAAACCTCGAGACCGGCGCAACCGTAGAGCGCTCATTCAACTCGGGTGAGAAGCTCGAGGACATCTACGTTGAAACCAAAGATCTTCAATACCTTTATCCCGAAGGCGATGAACTGGTATTCATGGATCTGGAAACCTACGAGCAATTCCATGTCTCGCGGGATATTTCCGAGGCCACCAAGTTCCTAAAAGAAGGCATGACTGTTCAGGGAGCCATGTACAACGGCCGTCCTCTGGACATCACCTTGCCTGCTTCGGTTGAACTTAAGATCATCGATACGCCCCCTGGAGTGCGGGGAGATACGGTTTCGGGAGGCACCAAGCCTGCTACCCTTGAGACCGGAGCAGTGGTGCAGGTGCCGCTGTTTGTCGAAAATGAACAGGTTATTCGGGTGGATACCCGTACCGGGGAATACCTCGGTCGCGCCTGAGCCGAATCTCGAACACGCATTCTTATCGCGTTCTTAGCCATAACGGCGTGCGTCACAGGTCGTTATGTAACCAGCACGGCTAGAACCGCCGTACTGTTGCTATGTTATGACTAAACCAGCCTGTCCAGGCTCTACAGAAGGCCAAACCAGGGGCCAGATAGCCTGGTTGATGCCCTTAAGCCCCTTCCTTGCCGGCGGGCTTTTTTGTTAGAGCGGACGGCCATATATACCTGCCTGCAATCGGTAAAACCAACCTCAGGGGCTTATACTTCTATAGGTAGTCTATGAAGCTATAGCTCAGTACTGTTTCGGAGGCAGTCATGAATGCAAAGGAACTGAAGTCCATCCTCCAAGCCCTGCAAGAACATGAGGTGTCCGAGTTGACCCTCGAGACCCCCGATTACAAACTCACGATCAAGCGTGGTGGTGAGGTGCAATATGTGGCTGCCCCAGCGCCTGTGGTGATCCAGCCGCCAGCGGTGGCTCCGGCAGCGCAGCCTGTGAGCCATGCGCCGGTAGCGACGCCAGCCCCAACCCCTGCTGCGGCACCGGCCGCAACGCCAGCTCCCAAGGTCGAAACGCCCAAGGAAGATACCAGTAAATACGTCGAAGTCAAGGCGCCCATCGTGGGTACGTTTTACCGTGCGCCATCCCCCGATGCTGAACCCTTTGTCAAGGAAGGGGATACCGTTAAGAAGGGTCAGGTCTTGTGCATCATCGAGGCCATGAAGCTCATGAACGAAATCGAAAGCGAAGTATCGGGCGTGGTGCGGAAAATTCTGGTTGCCAATGGGGAGCCTATAGAGTACGGCCAAGTCCTATTTTTGATCGAGCCGGCATAAGCGCTGATAGCTATCTACCGCAATGCGCTACCAGTGCGCCTGGAGAGCCCTTTATGTTCAAGAAAATAATGGTTGCCAACCGAGGTGAGATTGCCCTGCGGGTATTGCGGGCTGCGCGGGAGTTGGGGATTAAGGTGGTGGTGGCCCACAGTGAAGCCGATAGCCAGTCGCTGCCTGTTTTGCTGGCCGATGAGGCCATCTGCATCGGGCCGCCCCCTTCGGCCCAGAGCTACCTCAATATTCCCAATCTACTGTCTGCGGCGATTATCTCGGGAGCCGAAGCCATTCACCCCGGCTATGGTTTTCTGGCAGAAAACCCCCAGTTTGCCGAGATGTGCCGCGACCACGGGATAGTCTTCATTGGCCCTACCCCGGAGTCCATGCATAGCCTGGGCTCCAAAGCAGGGGGGCGGGAGATTGCCGCCAAATCCAACGTGCCCACCGTTCCGGGTACGGGGGTTTTGCAGTCGGTGGAAGAGGCCCTTGAAGCCGCAGAAAAGATCGGCTACCCGGTGCTGCTAAAAGCCAGTGCGGGGGGCGGTGGGCGTGGTCAGAAAGTAGTGCGTTCTTCCGAGGAGATGAAAACTGCCTTTGCCCAGGCCCAGGTCGAGGCCCAGAACTACTTCTCGGATCCATCCCTCATCCTGGAGAAATACATCGAACTGTTTCGGCATGTGGAAGTGCAGGTAATGGGGGATGGCAAGGGCCATGTGGTGCACGTGGGCGAACGCGACTGCTCGATCCAGCGCCGCAATCAGAAGCTTATCGAGGAAGCGCCCAGCCGCCTCGAGGAGTCCTTGCGTCAGGAAATTCTGGCGGCAGGTGTGCGCCTGGCCAAATATGTCAACTACCAGGGCGCGGGGACGCTCGAGTTTATCGTAGATCCCGACGGTAATTTCTACTTCATGGAGATGAACACCCGCATACAGGTCGAACACTGCGTCTCCGAGATGATTTCGGGTCTCGATCTGGTCAAGCTCCAGATAAAAATAGCTGCGGGTGAGCCTTTTACTCTGCAGCAAAGCGATATCCAGCTCAGGGGTCACGCCATCGAGTGTCGCCTGAATGCAGAGGACTATGACAAAGACTTCCGCCCCAGCATAGGCAAGATCGAAACCCTGCACTTCCCTGGCGGCACCGGTGTGCGGGTGGATTCCCACCTATATGCTGGCTACAGCATCCCGCCCAACTACGACTCGCTGGTGGCTAAACTCATTGTGCATGGTGAGAATCGGGAGGAGGCCATTGCCCGGATGCGCCGGGCGCTAGCCGAGACCGTCATCGAGGGGCCTGGGGTCAAGACCACCGTGCCCTTCCATCTCAAGGTCATGGACAATGCCTTCTACAAGCGGGGGGCCATTTACACCAACTTTGTGACTACCCGTATGTCGGAATAAGCGGCCTGTTGGGCGTACTGGCTCTGGTCTTCAGCGACAGTGGGTCACGAACACTCGCCCACCCACTGGGTCTGGACAGTCAATCTTTGGGCCTAAAACCCGTAAACTGGTAACGACATGTTTTTCTTCGAACTTCTTGGTAGAGACCCCCTGGCCTATCTGGTCGCGTTTGCGGCAGGTGCTTTTGGCCTGGTCGTGCACAACCTGTTTCAAGCTTATCTGGCCGATCGCTACAAAGATGGCGACCCCCGGCGCTACGGTTTTCTGACGGTGGAGCCCAGGGTACACCTGGATGGCCTGGGGCTCATTTTCCTGGCCTTGATTGGCTTTGGGTTTCCCCGCTTGGTGCCCTGGCGGCTCTTTGGCCCCAAGGGTGCCCAGACCGCACTGATGGGGCCGCTGGGGTTTTTTGTAGCAGCTTTTTTCTATATCCTGATTGGCAGGCTTTTGGAAGGGGTGGGCCCGGCCACCTCGAGCATCGCCCTTGGTATGCAGGTGGCCGGTTCCCTCATGATCGGCCACGCGGCGGTGTTCTTGTTCCCGGTACCACCGCTGGACGGTGCCAGGGTGGTCTATGCCATCGGCAGCGCCGAGGCCCGCCGCTTCATGGATCAGCTTCAGAGCTATGGCTTTGTGGGCTTCTTCCTGATTTTTCTGGTCTTGAACCTGAGTGGCATTCTACCAGCCATCCGCGCAGGACTCAGCGGGTTGCTCAATAGCCTTTTTGCGGCCATCGGGTTGTAGATGGGGCTGCTGGCACTTCTGCAAACAGACCCCCTGGCTTTTGTGCTGGTGGCGCTGGTGCTGATGCTTTCCTTGGCCTTGCACGAGTGGGGTCATGCCATCAGCGCCCTCTGGATGGGCGATACTACTGCCAAAGAGCAAGGCCGCGTGAGCCTCAACCCCCTCAAGCACTTCGACCTGATTGGTTCGGTCATGATTCTGCTGGTGGGGTTTGGCTGGGCCAGGCCGGTGCCGATCTACCCCCCTAACTTTCGCCACTACCGGGTGGGGCTCTTTTTGGTCTCCATAGCAGGCATCGTGATTAATTTGCTCATCGCCACCACCCTGGCGCTTATCCTGCGCTGGATGCTCGATGCCGGTTATCTGCAAAATCCTCAAGGTTTTTTGCGGGTGTTGCTCCAGGCGGCGGTGGTGGCGGCGAGTGTCAACCTGAATCTGGCCGTTTTTAACCTCTTGCCCATCCCGCCCCTGGACGGTTCCAAAATTTTGCAGAGTTTTTTACCCCTGCGCTGGCACCCTTACATCTGGCGACTGGAGATGAATCCGACCTATGTGATTGTGGCCATGCTGTTGTTGCTGACGGTGTTCCGCCAACCGCTCGGCAACTTTCTGAGCGCGGTGCGTACTCAGTTTTTCGGCCTGTTTGGTCTGTAGGGTGGTCAAGGGGTCACCAATGGTCCATAGTCTGTTCAGGTGCGTTCCTTTACAGCGATAAACCAGCGTTTCAGGTCAAACCCAGCCACCCGCGCAAAATCCGCAGGTTGTGGGCATCCTCGAGGGTGCCCCGTGGGGTTTCCATGATGAAAATCTTGTCCTTGAGGCGGGGGTCGAGTACAAAATCCATAAGCTCCTCGCCAATCTTGCCTTCCATTAGGTTGGCGTGGTGGTCAATCTGCGAACCCCGTTCGCCCACCGAATCGTTGAGATGGATTACCGGCACCCGCTGCAGGCCAACAGTCTGCTCGAGCGCCTCCAGGGCTTCTGCAAGGTTGTAGCCAGCGGCAAAGGCATGGCAGGTGTCGAAACAAACCCCGAGCGAAGTACCCTCGACCAGCTCGGCCAGGGTGTGCAGGTTGGCCCCCAGCTTTTCGCCACCCCCCGCGGTGTTCTCGAGCAACAGCCAGGGCCCGTTTCTGCCGAGTCCGGCCAGTTCGCGGGCCTTCAAAGCACCTATCCTGGCTTTTTCGGCGGGCCCTGAACCCGGATGCACCACCACATACTCGATGCCCAGCATCTGGGCCTTGGCCAGGTCGTCAGCTAGGCTGAACACGCTTTTTTCCCATAATTCGCCCTCGGCGGCCAGGTTCACTAAATAAGAAGCGTGAATGACCGTGGGCAAGCCGCCCAGGTTCTCCTTACGGGCTCTAAAGCCCTCGACCTCCCCCGCTTTCAGGCTGCGGGTTTTCCAACTGCGCGGGCTTTTGGCAAAAATCTGAATAGCGCTTAGGCCGAGCAGATGGGCCTCCTCGGCGGCCCCTGCAACGCCCAGCTTGCCGGCAATGGACATATGGAAACCGTATTTCACCTGAGGATCTCCACTTTTACCCGAATAACCCCGTGCTGGTGCATTCCTAGCCGACGTGCAGCAGCATAAGAGAGGTCAATAATCCGGCCGCGAATATAAGGGCCCCGGTCGTTGATGCGCACCACGATGCTCCGGCCATTTTGCAGGTTGGTCACCCGAACCCGGGTATTGAAGGGCAGGGTGCGGTGGGCAGCGGTGAGATGAAACTTGTTGAACCGCTCCCCGTTGGCGGTAAGGCGGCCATGAAACCGGGGCCCATACCAGGAGGCCCAGCCCTGCTGAATCGAACCGGCCGCAGAAACGGGCGCTTTGGGTTCCTCCGGGGCCAGAGGCGGACGGATGAAGACCCACGCAACCGGCGCCGTGTCTTGAACGGGGTCGGGCAGGGGGAGCACCTCCAGGTTCATTGGGTCCCAGTCCGATGCAGGAATTTCCAGCTCCAGACCAACGGGCAAGGGGTCTTCGATCAGGCCGTTGAGCATCATCAGGTCGGCTACGCTCACCTGGAACAGCCGGGCAATTCGCTCCAGCGAATCGCCGGGCTGGACCACATACCCCTGTCCCCAGGTCAGTCCGCAAAACAACAACAGGGCAAGCCAGCGCCTCATAGCTCGATCAAGTGTTTGGGGCTTTTGGAAAGGACTTCGTGCCCCTGTGCGGTGACCAATACCAGGTCTTCAATGCGGCAACCGCCTACCTGGGGGATATAGACCCCCGGTTCGATGGTGATTATGTTACCGGCCTCGAGTACATCCTCCGAGGTCTGGCCCAGACCGGGCGCCTCGTGAATAAACAGGCCCACCCCATGCCCCAGCCCGTGGGTGAAGTATTCGCCGTAGCCCTGGCTGGTTAGGTGCGCTCGGGCCAGCGCATCAAGCTCCTGGCCCTTCTTACCCGGGGCAACGGCCTCGAGCGCAAGTGTTTGGGCCTCGAGTACAGCTTGGTAGACGTGCTGGAGCTCTGTCGAAACCTTGCCCACCGCCACAGTGCGGGTCATGTCGGAGCAGTAGCCGCCCACCACACAGCCAAAATCCAGCGTGACCAGCTCCCCCGACTCTATTTTGCGTTCGCTGGCCCCCCCGTGTGGCCTGGCGCCACGCGGCCCCGAGGCCACGGTCGTACCAAAGGCCAGTCCTTCGGAGCCGTTCTTGCGCAGGAAGAACTCGAGCTCCAGCGCCACTTCGATCTCGCGCACGCCGGGTTTGATGAAAGGCAAGATATGCTCGAAACCCCGGTCGGCTAGTTCGGCGGCTTTGCGAATATGAGCAATTTCCTCAGGGGTTTTACGCTTGCGCTGGTCTTCGATAATCCCGTAGGTAGAGACGAACTCGAGGTCTGGAAAGTCCTTCTTAAAGCTTTCCAGGGTGGCTACGCTCAGGTGTTCGGCCTCGATGCCGACCCGACCCTGAAAGAACTCCCCAAGCAGCCGGTTCATCTCTGTGCGCTTCAGCAGAATGCGATGGGGAAGCCGTTGTTGGCCAGCTTCTAGGATGTAACGACCATCGGTGATCAGGGTGGCGCCGCTGCGGGTAATAACAATCTTGGCATCCTTGCCTTCAACAAAGCCCGATAGGTAGAGAACATTGTGGGGACTGGAGATAAAAAGCGCATCGAGGTTGTATTTGTCTAGCAGTAGGTTGAAGTCCACGACCAGAACTTTACCCCACGCTTCAAATGCTGGCCGATATTATTTTCACGAACACATATTATCGTGAAAATAATAACAAAAAGACGCATGGAATTTGAACTTTTTACGTGCTAAGTTCAATCGTATGCATCGGTTTGCCTTTAGCTGGCTTTTGATTTTGCTTGGCAGCTTGGTCCTAGCCCAGGTTTCGCCCGAGGCGGCCCAGCTACTCGAGCGGGGACGCACGGTACTGGGTGGATCGGCCCTAGCCAACCTCAAAACCTACCGCGAAGTGACCACCAACATCTACTACACCCCTGATGGCAAGGAGGAGAGCCGCATCGTAACCCTGTTGCTCGTGGATTTTGCCAACAGCCGGGTGCGCCTGGAGATCTACGACCCCCAGAGCCTCAATAACCCAAACCCCATTCCGCTGGCCTTGCAGCAATACAGCCCACAGGAGAGCTTTTTTTGGAGTCGGGAGACTTCGCTCAGGCCTTTGCCTGCAAGAGAGCGGGAGATCCTGCGCTCGAGCCTCTACACCGGCTGGCTGGGCCTCAAGTACGGTAGCAGCAACCGCGAGCGGGCCAGTGTGTCACAAGGCAGCCTGCGCAACCAGACCGGCCGCCTGCTGACGGTCAGTACCCAGGGCTGGGTGAGCACCTATCTATTCGGCGCCGATGGTTTACTTCTGGGTGAACGCCTGACCATTCCTGGCGTAGGGGAGAGCATTACTTTCTTTTCCAACTACCAGACTGTGCAGGGCGTGCGCCTGCCGCAAAAGTGGGAAAACTATATCGATGGGGCGCTGACCGCCAGGGGCGAGCTGATGGAAGTGGAGATCAATTTGACCTTTACTGAGGCCGACTTCTTCAAGCCTACCCGCTGATACCGGACTCAAAAAGACAGTTCACAAAGCCAAAAACACCAGAGGCTGTCTTTTTGAATCCTAGAGCACACCCCTTCCTGTCGGTCGGCGAAGAAAGCGTCTCCCTTCCAAGGGGCGGTATCGCCCTCCGCTACGCGGATAACTTCGGTCGGGTTAGTTCGTCACCAAACGGTGACGAACTAACCGAATCTGGCCTGATTTATTCAGGCCTTACTGAGCCCAAACCTGACGGTACCCTCTTCATCCGACAGCTCTACGATATGGCCAACCGGCTCAGCCTGGACAAGCGAGAGGGCCAGGGTTTCCTCCTGGAGCCTGGGGCCAAACTGCACCAGAGACTCGGCGTATTTGCCCTCGGCAGCATAGGTCAGGTGAATGCGATCCGATACATTCAGGCCCATTTCCTTGCGGGCCTGTTGCACCAGGCGGATCAGGTCGCGGCTCAGGCCCTCGAGCAACAACTGCTCATCGAGCCTGACCTCGAGCGCGGCCAGATAGCCATCCTGCTCCTGGGCTGAGTAGCCTTCGGGCGAGAGAGCCTCTAGCAGCAGCTCTTCTGGGGTAAGGCTGATGACAGAGCCATCCAGGGTGCCCAACTCGAGGCGGACGCTATGTCCTGCCTTGATGGTTTTGGCCACCATCCTGCTGTCAAGTTCGGCCAGGGCGGCCCGAATCGCTGGAACCAGTTTGCCGTACTTCTTACCCATCACCGGCAGGTTCGGCAGTACCCGGTAGGTGAGCAACTCCTCCCCCAGGGCCAGCACCTCGACCTGCTTAACGTTTAGTTCTTCGGCAATTTCGTCGGCAAAATGGCGCAGTCCCGCTAGTTCGGCCTCGGTGGGGGCTGTTACCAGTACCCTGGGCAAGGGCATCCGGGTCTTGATGCCACTGATGGCCCGCGCACTCCGGGCTAACCCCACCACCTTTACCACTGCGCCCATCTGGGTGAGCAGGGTCTCGTCCAGGAGCCTGGAGTCGGCTTTGGGCCAATCCGACAAGTGTACCGATTCAGGGGCTTCAGGCAGAACCGAACGCACCAGGTTTTGCCACAGGGCCTCGGCCACAAAGGGAGTAAAAGGCGCGGCCATCTGGGCCACCACCACCAGAGCTTCCCATAGCGTAGCGTAGGCCGATTCCCGGTCGGTGGCATCCTCGTTTTTCCAGAAGCGGCGGCGGTTGCGGCGTACGTACCAGTTGGAAAGTTCCTCGACAAACTGCTCGAGTTCCTTTCCAGCACCTCTGGCATCGTAAACATCCAAAGCTGCCGTTACCCGCTCGATAAGCTGCTGCTTACGGGCCACCAGCCAGCGATCCATCTCGGGCCGCGCCTCCACCGGGGGGCGGTTGCGCAGGTCGGGCTTGTCCAGGTTCGCATAGAGCACAAAGAAGCTGTAGACGTTCCACAGCGTACCCAGGAAGCCCCGCTGGGCCTCCTGCACCAGCCGCTCGGAGAAGCGCTTCTGCTCGCCGGGCTCGGAGCCGGTAAAAAGGTACCAGCGCACCGCGTCGGCTCCGTACTTGTCGAACATGGGCAGGGGCTCCACCACATTGCCCTTGCTCTTGGACATTTTGTGCCCCTTCTCGTCTACCAGGTGCCCTAAGCAGATGACGTTCTTGAAGCAGGGCTGGCCGTAGAGCAAGGTAGAGATAGCGTGCAGCGAGTAGAACCAGCCCCGAGTCTGGTCAATAGCCTCGCAGATGTAATCGGCGGGAAAGTGCCGCTGCCAGAGCCGATAGTTCTCCTCGGTGCCGGGGAGGGGTTGGCCCTCTTGGTCCAGCAGCAAATGCCACTGGGCATAGGGCATGGCCCCGGAGTCGAACCACACATCGAGCACCTCCGGCACCCGGCGGAAGGTTTTGCCGTTTTTTACAAAGGTGATTTCGTCCACGTAGGGGCGGTGCAGGTCCAGGTTCGAAAGGTCGCGCCCAACCAGCTCCGAAAGCTCTTTTACACTTCCCACGCAGACGTACTCCGAGCCGTCCTCCGAGACCCAGAAGGGCAGCGGCGTGCCCCAGTAGCGCTCGCGGCTGATGGCCCAGTCTACGTTGTCCTTGAGCCAGTTGCCGAAGCGCCCGTGTTTGATGTGTTCGGGAATCCAGTTGATCTTTTCGTTGTTGTCGTAGAGCGCCTGGCGGAAATTGGAGGTCTTGATGTACCAGCTTGGCTTGGCAAAGTACAGGATGGGGTCGCCGGTGCGGTCGTGGAAGGGGTAGCGGTGGCGAATCTGGCCGGCGTGGTACATGACCCCCCGCTCCTTCATGATGCGAATGAGTCCCTTGTCGGCCTCCTTGAAAAACTTGCCGCGCTCGTCCGTGACCTGCATGATCCCGTACTCGTTGGTGCCGAAGAGGAGGGGCGTACCATACTGACGGGAAAGCTCGAGGTCTTCTGCACCGTAGACCGGGGCCTCGTGGGCCACCCCCGAACCGTCCTCGGCGCTCACAAAGTCGGCCAGGGCCACAAAGTGCATGACCGGCTTGCCATCGGGCCGCTTTTCCCCCTGCGCCTTCACAACCCCCAGCTCCACACACACTTCGGGGAAAGGGGGGGTGTACTCCCACCACTCCAGGTCTTTCCCCTTGAGGAGGGCGAGCACCTCGAGGTCTTCTTTATGCAATTCGCGAAGCCGCTCCACCGCCTCGACTGCAAAAATCAGATGCCCCACCGAAGGGGAGCGCACCACTGCGTAGTCCATCTCAGGATTTACCGCAGCCATGGTGTTGGAGGGCAGCGTCCAGGGCGTCGTCGTCCATACCAGAATGGCCAGGTTATCCAGATCCAGGAGCCGCACCCCTTGCGCCTGAAGTTTATCGCTCACCACTTTGGGGGTAGTTTCTAGCTTTAGAGGGAAGCGCACATACACGCTGGGGTCGTCCACCTCGCGGTAGCCATCGGCAATTTCGTTTTGCGAGAGGGTCGAGGAAATGCGCGGTGATAGGGGCACTACCTTGTAGTCCTGCACCACCATCCCTTTATCCCACATGCGCTTCAGGAGGTTCCACACCGACTCGATGTAGCTGTTGTGATAGGTCACGTAGGCGTTTTCCAGGTCTACCCACATGCCCATTCGCTCGGTAAAGTAGTTCCAGTCCTCAATGTTGGCAAAAACCCACTCGCGGCACTGCCTGGTAAACTCCGCGATCTCATCGCGGTTGAGGGTTTTGCGGCCCAACACGCCCAGCTTTTTCTCCACAGCAATTTCTACTGGTAGACCATGGGTATCCCAGCCCCCCTTGCGGGTGACGTGGTAGCCCTGCATGGTTTTGTAGCGCGGAAAGATGTCCTTGAAACTACGGGCCAGCACGTGGTGCATGGCCGGTTTGCCATTGGCCGTTGGGGGGCCTTCGTAAAAGACAAACTCGCCCTTGGGTGCGGTCTTCTGGTCGGATTTGGCGAAAATGTGGTTGTCGCGCCAGAAGGCAAGAATGTTTTCCTCTAGTTGGGGGAAGTTGGTTTCCTTAATCTCCTGGAATAGCTTTTTCTCCTCCACCATAGTCGGTTCCTTTCTGAGGCGCCACCCCTGGTCAAGGGTCGAACCACCGGTAATCAACAAAAAAGTCCGACCTGTGACCCTCGGGTTCCTCAGGTGCGGACGAGAATCTCTGCCGAGTTTTCCCGCGTTACCACCGCACTTCCTGAATGTTGTTTTTGGCTAATAGCTGATGAAGCAAAAAATGGGCATGTGGCTACCAGCCATAAGCTTTCATTCAGGCACTCTACTGCGCTATCTCGGGCGCACCCGTTGGGGTCTACTAGAGCGTGGTCGCTCGTTCTTCCCAAACTATCCCGGGGTGATTTTCAGCTTTCAGGTTGCCGCCTGGCTTGCACCCTCCCAGGCTCGCTTTGTGGTCGCTGAAGGCGTACTCGTCCCCGGCCCTTTACACCGGGTGCAGCGTGTGCTATATTTCACTGCTGGCAACCGGCTAACCTGAATGGTAGCAAGCTGCTATCCCCGCGTCAACAATCAATCTCTTGCTTCTCATCCCTAACCGGCGATATACTCGCTTGGAAAATCCGCACAAATGTGGCCAGACGCGGGAAGGAGTGAATGCGGTATGGACTTATATCTGGATACTGCCGAGGTAAATGAAATCAAGGAAATCGCAGCCTGGGGCGTGCTTGCGGGCGTTACTACCAACCCTTCCTTGATTGCTAAGTCGGGTCGTCCGCTCGAGCCCACCATCAAAGAAATATGTGAGATCGTGCAGGGGCCAGTCTCGGCGGAAGTGGTTTCGACCTCAGCAGCCGATATGGTGGCCGAAGGGCGTCGTCTGGCGACTATCGACGAACACTTAGTGGTCAAGCTTCCCACCACCATCGAGGGGCTCAAGGCTTGCAAAACCCTCGCTGTCGAGGGTATCCGGGTAAACATGACCCTGGTGTTCTCGGCCAACCAGGCCCTTTTGTGTGCCAAAGCCGGGGCCTGGTGTGTTTCGCCTTTCCTGGGTCGCATCGACGACATTTCCTGGGAGGGCATGGATTTAATCCGCGAGATTGCCGAGCTGTTCCAGGTGCAAAACCTCGGTACCCGCATCCTGGCGGCCTCGATTCGCCACCCCCGTCATGTGACCCAGGCCGCCATGCTGGGTGCCGACATTGCTACCATGCCTGCCAAAGTGTTTCAGCAACTCATCAAGCACCCCCTGACCGACCTGGGCCTCAAAGCTTTCCTCGAGGACTGGGCCAGGGCCAGCGCCAGGGTGTAGCACCAGTAAGCCTTTTTTTAGAACTGGAGTCAGTGCAATGCCAAAAACAACTACAGCCGACCCCAACGCCGAAGCCCAGGTCACCGTGACCCGTACCGGCAAGAAAATCCGCCGCAAGGCCGAAAGCCAGGTACCGCTCAGCTACCAGGAACTCTCGAGCCGCATCCTGCCCGAGCTACACCTGCTGGCCGCTGAGGCAGGCATTCCCAACTATAAGAAGCTCTCCAAAGATGAGCTGGTGATGCTCTTGCTATCGCAGGAGGCCACCGAGGAGGGCCTGTCCATCGCCAAAGGCTATCTGGAAATCAGCCAGGATGGCTATGGCTTCTTGCAGGAAAGCCTCTACACCATGGAATCCCGCACGGTAATTGTTTCGGCGGGCCTGATTAAGCAGTATCAGCTTCGTACGGGCGACTATATCGTGGGTAAGGCTCGTCCAGCACGTGAAAATGAGCGCTACGGCACCCTCATGAAGGTGGAAGCGGTCAACAACCTCGACCCCGAGGCCGCTGCCAGGCGCCCCAAGTTTGACGACCTGATCCCGCAGTTCCCCGACCGCCAGATCATCCTCGAGACCACCGGCGAGGAGTCTTCCAACCGAGTTATAGACCTGCTGGCTCCTATTGGGCGCGGCCAGCGCGGTTTGATTGTGGCCCCGCCTAAAGCCGGTAAAACCACGCTCTTGAAGAAGGTGGCCCGGGCCGTCTTGCGTAACGAACCCGATATCAAGGTAATCGTATTGCTAATCGATGAACGGCCTGAGGAGGTTACCGATTTTCGCGAGTCGGTGGAGGGGGCCGATGTGATTGCTTCGACCTTCGATGAACCCCCGCAAAACCACATCCGGGTGGCCGAATTTGTACACGAGCGCAGCCGCCGGATCGTCGAAGAAGGGGGCCACGTACTAATCTTGCTGGATTCCATCACCCGCCTGGCCCGGGCCAACAACCTGGTCACGCCCCCTACTGGACGTACCTTATCGGGGGGTCTGGACTCGGCGGCGCTGCACTTCCCCAAGCGCTTTCTGGGTGCGGCCCGCAATATTCGGGGCGGGGGGTCGCTGACCATCCTGGCTACGGCCCTGGTCGAAACCGGCAGCCGCATGGACGATGTGATTTTTGAAGAATTCAAGGGCACCGGCAATATGGAACTGCACCTATCCCGTCGCCTGGAAGAACGGCGCATCTTCCCGGCTATCGACATCCTCAAGTCGGGCACCCGGCGCGAGGAGTTGCTTCTGGGCGAGGATGTCATACAGAAAATGTGGTTGTTGCGCAAGGTGCTGGCCGATATGGATCCGGCTGAAGCCATGGAAATGTTGCTGGGACGACTGTCTCGTACCAAGACCAACAAGGAGTTCCTTGCAACATTGGGGGGAAAATAGGTATACTCCCTGCGGAAGTGATGGGAACTCAGGGTGTACGGGCAACAGACCCATATATTCTGTCGTTCCAACCAGGAGTCCTCTTGAGGCAACTCCTGGGTAGTTATGGAGGTTGACTTTGGCCATAACCGAACTCTTGAGCAGTGTGCTGGCGACGGGTGTACTCGGTTTACCGATGGGTCTGGCCCAGGCTAACCTGCCAGGAA
This sequence comes from Meiothermus hypogaeus, assembly GCF_003574035.1. Taxonomy (GTDB): domain Bacteria; phylum Deinococcota; class Deinococci; order Deinococcales; family Thermaceae; genus Meiothermus; species Meiothermus hypogaeus. The sequence continues at coordinate 18,415 of NZ_QWKY01000001.1, forward strand.
CTGAAATTGCGGTAGACTCACCCGCCCGCAAGGGTTGGGTTCTGTACACCGTTCAGCCCGGTGATACCCTGAGCCAGATTGCGCGCCGATACCGGGTAGACGCCAGAGCCATCATGTACAGCAGCGGCCTGGAGGGTGTTGCCTTGCGTCCCGGACAGGTGCTACGCATCCCCCTGGTCGAAGAGGCCAACGATGAAAGTCGCCTGCCGCCGGGTGTTCGCACCTATATCGTGCGCCGGGGCGATACGGTGCAGTCGGTGGCCAATCGCTTCGATTTGACGGTGCTGGGGTTGGTTTCGGCCAATCCGGGCCTGCCCAGCCTGGATCGCCTCGAGGTCGGTTCCACCCTTTACATCCCCACCGGGGAGACCGGCCTGCTGGTCCGCCTCAAGCCAGGCGAGACCATCCAGGACCTGGCCAGCCGCTTTGGGCTTTCGGTTACCGATGTGGCCAAGGCCAATGCGCTGAACTCGCCCACCGATGTGCAAGCAGGGGATCTGGTACTGCTGCCAGGTATACAGGCCAAGACCACCTACGACCGATTGCTGCAAATCCGCGAAGCGGAGCGCAAAGCACGCGAAGAAGAAGAGCGCCGACTGGCCGAAGAACGCCGCCAGCGGGAGGAAGCCCGCCGCAAGCAGCAGGAAGAGCAACGGCGCCTCGAGCAACAGGCCCGCACACGCCAGCAGCAAGTCCAGAGCCAGCCCCGCCTGCGCCGGGCCAATGCCGTGGTAGCGGCAGCTGGGTACCGCTGGCCCATGACGAACTTCACCATCACCACCTACTATGGCCGCCGAGGGGTGTTCCAGCGCTTCCACACCGGTATAGATCTGGCTGCACCGACCGGTACCCCTATCTACGCAGCCAGGGCAGGCCAGGTCGATACGGCTGGCTGGAGCCGCTTCGGCTATGGTTTGCATGTCATCCTCGACCACGGTGGGGCCCAGGAGACCCTTTACGGCCACATGTCGCGCATTGCAGTGCGTCCGGGCCAGTGGGTCGCTCGGGGCGATTTGATTGGCTACGTGGGCTCGACGGGCTGGAGCACCGGCCCCCACCTCCACTTCGAAGTGCGGGTCGGCGGTGCAGCTCGTAACCCCTTGGCCTATCTGCCTTGAGCTTTTTTCCAGGCGGCTCAGGATCCGCTTTGCGGTTTTTCAGGAAGAATACAATTCCCCTTTGTGAACCAAACGAACAAGCTTGACGTCCCGCTGCGTGGTGAAAAAGTGCAGCAGCGTGGCAAGGCATATTTGCTGGTTCTTTCTCGATTGCATGTTTTGGTGAAGGTAGCCAGAACCAGGATTGGTCTCTATGCGCTATGGGCTGTAAGCCAAACCCCTAGGAGACTGAACGAAAAAGCCTTATGCTACGGTGCTGGAGGGAGTTATGGAAAAAGGAACTTTGCGGGTCAAAACTGGATTCGCTGAAATGTTCAAGGGCGGCGTGATCATGGATGTGGTCAACGCCCAGCAAGCCGAAATTGCCCAGGAGGCTGGAGCGGTAGCCGTTATGGCCCTCGAGCGCGTGCCGGCCGACATACGTGCGCAGGGGGGCGTGGCCCGCATGTCCGACCCCAAGCTGATCAAGGAGATCATCGGAGCGGTCTCGATTCCGGTGATGGCCAAGTGCCGTATTGGGCACATCGCAGAAGCCCAGATTCTCCAGGCTCTCGGGGTAGACTTCATCGACGAGTCCGAGGTGCTGACCCCGGCAGACGAGTCGTTCCACATCGATAAACACGCCTTCAAGGTGCCCTTTGTGTGCGGTGCCACCGATATTGGCGAGGCCCTGCGGCGGATTGGGGAAGGGGCGGCTATGATTCGCACCAAGGGCGAGGCCGGCACTGGCAATGTGGTGGAAGCCGTGCGCCATGCCCGAAGCGTGATGGGGGCAATCCGGCAGATTCAGGCCCTGCCCCGGGAAGAGCTCATGACCTATGCCAAAAACCACGGCGCCCCCTACGAGCTGGTGCTCTGGGTCCACGAAAACGGCAAGCTACCGGTGGTAAACTTTGCGGCGGGCGGGGTGGCCACTCCAGCCGACGCCGCTTTGATGATGCAACTGGGCATGGATGGAGTGTTTGTGGGCTCGGGTATTTTTAAGTCGGGTGACCCCCGCAAGCGGGCCAAGGCCATTGTGCGGGCGGTGACGCACTACAACAACCCCGAAGTCCTGGCTGAGGTCTCTGAAGATCTGGGTGAGGCGATGGTGGGCATCAATCTGGATTTCCTGTCTGAAGAAGAGAAACTGGCCAAGCGCGGCTGGTAGATTATCGCGCCCTTCACAGACGTTGTTGCCCGCGAAAATGAGAATGCGTCTGCGCCCAGACGCATCTTACGCACCCAAGCGTGGGCCGGGCCCGGCCCAGTGAAGAGCGCTCTAAGCTCCGAAAAGATGCACTCCCTCTCGCTCTACAGGTGAGAGGGTATTTTGTACTGGGTTCAGGTTACGACTATGTTACAAAAAGCGTAACGTATTGGTGTATATTTGTAACGCTATGAAAGCAGAAACCTTTGGCATGGTTTTCTTTGCTGTCACGGCCCTGATCGTGTTGATTCCTACCTGGCTGATGCCAGTTTTGAAGCGCCGCCGTCAAGAACGTGAGCTGCTTGCGCTGGACAGGATGTACCGATTCGCTCGGAAGCACAACACCTTTGTGCGCAATCATCTTGGGGTGCGCTATGTGGTGGTCTTGGGTCAACAAGGCTTCTACTACATGCTAGCGGGCCAATTTGTGTCTCGAGAGCGCCTGCTGAAAGCCCTGGGTGAGGAGCACGAAAAGCAGCTCCTGAAGGCAGAGGCTGAAGAGAGCCGCCACGGCCCTACTGTCAACCTGATTACAATTCCTGCCTAGATTCCCAAACTATAGGGCCAGGCTTGACCTGGCCTTTTTCTTTTTGGGCGAATCGTGCAGCTTGCTATAGGATTGGGGATGTGAAAATCGGTGTGATGGCGATTCAAGGTGATTTTCGTGAACACAAACAGATGCTAAAAGAACTGGGGGTCGAGGCGGTTGAGGTGCGTCTTCCCAGGGACTTAGAAGGCCTGGCTGGGTTAATTGTGCCTGGGGGTGAGTCCACCACAATCGGTATGCTGGCGCGGGAGTATGGCCTCGAGGGCGCTGTGCGTGAGCGGGTTCGGGAAGGCTCTTTGGCGGTCTGGGGAACCTGCGCGGGCGCCATCTGGTTAGCCAGGGAGATACCGGAGTTTCCCGATCAGCCCCGGCTGGGTGTCCTGAACATCGCTGTGCAGCGCAATGCCTATGGGCGTCAGGTCGATAGCTTCGAGGAAGACTTAGAGATTCTGGGTTTTGAAAGGCCCTTTCATGCTTTTTTTATTCGGGCGCCACGCATCCTAAAAGTTGGCGATGACGTGAGGGTTCTGGCCAAACATCAGAATGAAGCTGTGCTGGTGCAGTCCGGTAAGTTACTAGCCGGTACTTTTCATCCCGAGCTGAGTGAAGATACTCGAGTCCATCAGCTTTTCCTGCAGCTATCTTCAAATGCACTTGTAGCCAAGTAGGGGCTGTGATTGCAAACAATTGCATAATGTTTTCACGAACATATTTTATCGTGAATATTCTCACTAGTAAAATATCCTTTTACTTGATACCACTGCGTGCCACACCCTGAATAAACTGCTTCTGGGCAATGAAATAACCCAGAATGATAGGCAAAATTGAAACGGTAGAGGCCGCCATGAGTGCGCCGTAGTCGCTGCCGGCCTCGCCGATGAACACCTGCAAACCCAGCTGAACGGTGCGCATCTCCGGGCTGTTGGTTACGATGAGCGGCCAGAGCAGGGCGTTGTAGGCTCCCAGGAAGGTGAAGATGCCGTAGGTGATCAGCCCTGGAATCGAAAGGGGCAGCGCAATGCGGAACATCTGCGTCCAGTAGCTGGCCCCGTCAATACGGGCAGCATCGAACAAATCCTGGGGCAAAGACAGATAGAACTGGCGCAACAAGAAGATGCCAAAGACCGAGGCCAACCAGGGCACAATTAAGGCGTAGTAGGTGTCAATCCACTCTAGCCGCGCCAGCAGCACGTAGTTGGGGATTAGCAGTACCTCGCCGGGGATCATCAGGGTGGCCAGAATCAGGCCAAATACCCACGACTTGCCCGGAAAAGGAATCCGGGCCAGGGCAAAGGCTGCCAGCACCGCTAAAAACAACCCGCCCAGCACCTGTAACCCTGCGGTGAAAAAGCTGTTGAAAAAATACCGGGCGAAGGGGGCGGCGTACCAGGCCTCGAGGTAGTTGTGGAAGATGTAGCCCAAGAGCCCTGGGGCCACATTGACATACTCGAGCCGCCAGTCATCGCCACTGCTGCGGATGGCGTCCGGGGGTAGTTCGGGGGTGTAGCTGGGGTATTCCTTAGAAATCAGGATGACTGCCGGAAGGGTGCGAAAGTGCTCGCTGCTCGGATTGGTAAAGCGAATGGCCCAGTGGTCGCCCTGGTAGGAAACCTGTACCCGGGTTTGTTCGGAGCGCGGGTCGGAGAATGCCCCGGGGGGTGAGGGAACCATGACCTGGGGCACGGGGCCTGGGGGGGCATAGAGCTTCAGGGTTACGCTTTGCTGAGGACCAAAACCACCCCACCAGCTCGAGCCCGCCTCTGCACCCAGGCTCCAGGCCACTCGCCAGTTGGACGCTTTGAGCCGCTCGGGAATCCAGATAGGCCGGGCTTGCTGGGCCTCCTGAGGGCTCTTGAGGCTGGTGGCCAGCATCCAGTAAAAAGGGAATGCCATCACCACAGCCCCCACAGTTAGCACCAGGTAGATAAGAAACCGGCCCAGGGGGGAGCTACGTCTCATAGTTCACTCGCCTTTCCAACACCCGCTGCTGGATCAGGGTCAGGATCAGAATCACGCCAAAAACCACCACCGCAATGGCCGAAGCATACGAAAAGTCGGAGTCCCGAAAACCCTTGTTGTACAGATAAAGCGTGACCGTCAGGGTATCTTGCAACACCCCACCGGTGGGGGTGAGGATTAAGACCTGGGTAAAGACCTGAAACGCGCCAATCAGGCCCAGGGTAAAGAGGAAAAACGTTGCAGGGGAGAGCAAGGGCCAGGTGATCAGCCACTGCTGCTGCCACCAGGAAGCCCCGTCTAGCTCGGCGGCCTCGTAGTATTCCCTGGGGATGTTTTGTAATCCAGCCAGCAGCACCACAATCTGATAGCCCAAAAAGTGCCAAATGGTCATGACCATGATGGCCACAAAAGCCAGGCTGGGCCCGGCAAAAAAGCCCTGCAACTGGAAGCCCAAAGGTGCCAGCAGCAAGCTAAAAATGCCCTCGGGCCGGTTGAGCCAGTCCAGGCCCTGCGTGCCCAGCAGATAGTTTAAAAAGCCAAACTCGGGGTTGTAGATCCAGTCCCAGACTGCCGCGGCTGCGGTGAGGGCCGTGATGTAGGGCAAAAAGTACAGGGTGCGAAAAAGCCCCTGGAACCGCACACGTTCGTTGAGCAAAATAGCTATCAAGGCTGCCAATCCTATACCTATGGGTACGGTGAAAGCCACAAACCAGAAAGTGTTGCCCATGGCCTTCCAGAAAAGCGGATCACGCAGCAGAATTTCGTAGTTGCCCAGCCCCGCGAATCGGCTGGGTCCTAGAAAGTTGAACCTGTCCAGCAGGGAAAGCCAGACCGCGTAAAAGGCGGGCAAGACCTGCCAGAACACGAGGAGAGCCAGCGCGGGCCAGACAAATACCCAGCCCCAAAAAGCTGCCTGATCTTTCTCGCTCAGGTGGTTGCGCCAGCCGTGATAACTGATGAAAAGCCCAGCTAATGCGATGAGGGATGCCACTGCATTGAAGTAACCTACCCCCAGACCCGCAAGCGTAACCAACCCGCCAACCCATACCAGGGCTGGCGAGCCCCGCATGGTCCAGAGGCCCAACCCCACTACCAGCAAGACCAGCGCTGCGTAGAGCCAGGAGGGCGCAAAGCGCAGGTCCCAGAGCAGGCGCACCAGCAAGGTACTTACCAGAAAACCTAGATACAGACTCAAACGCAAGCCCATCGAAGGTGAATATACTCCCTGAAAGGTCAGGACAGCATCACGGGTGGGTGGCCCTGGGCGAGGGCATCCGGAAAGCCTGTGCTAGACCCCGCTGCTGCGATAGGGGGTTGACCTGGTGGGCGGCTCGGGAAACCAGAAACCAGGGGATCGCCTCGAGCCGCCCTTGAAGCCGTAGAATGGGGTGCCTTATGGCTGGACTCGAGAACCGCAAAGCACGCCACGATTATGAAATCCTGGAAACCCTCGAGGCGGGCCTGGTCCTCAAAGGCACTGAGGTCAAGTCCATCCGGGCGGGCCAGGTGGACTTTACCGGCACCTTTGCCCGGTTTCAAAATGGCGAGCTCTTTCTGGAAAACCTTTATATTGCCCCCTACGAGAAAGGCGGCTACACCAACCACGACCCCCGCCGCCTGCGCAAGCTGTTGCTTAACCGCCACGAGCTCAACAAGCTCAAAGCCCGGGCCGAGCAGAAAGGTTTGACCCTGGTACCGCTAAAGATTTACTTCAACGAGCGGGGCAAGGCCAAGTTGCTCTTGGCCCTGGCCCGGGGCAAGCGGGACTATCAGAAGAAAGCCGACGACAAAAAACGAGCGATACGGCGTGAGCTGGAAAGCTGGTAGCCTTTGGCCCCCGACGCTCGGCGCTCCCTGAACCCGGATGGGCTTGCACTTCTAATCTGGGCCAAGTAAAACTGTAGCGACTGGATCTGGGATGCGGCGCATATTGACGGTTTGGGTGGTATTGCTTGGGCTTGCCCTGGCCCAGTACGAAAATCGCCTGCTGGTGGGTTTTCAGGAGAGTCAGGCCATTTATCCGGGCGGCGGCACGGTAGCCTTTGGCTCCGCAAAGCTGATTGCCGAAGCCCTGGGGCTGGGCTACCTCGAGGCCTCGGGGAAGGTGTACCTGAGCCTGGGCAGCCGGGTGGCGGCTTTTGGCATAAGCAGCCAGGGCGCTGATGCCGCACGTTTTCTGAATGCCTACCGCTACCAGGGCAGCCTGTGGGTTCCGGTACGGGAGCTGGCCCGCAACCTTGACCTGTACTACCGCAACGACTATGGCGCACCGGTGCTGGCCCTGCGGCCGGCGCGACTGCTGGAGGTGCGGCGGGCCGTAGCGGGCTCGAGCGAACGCTACATCCTTCGTTTTGATCGAGATGTGCAGGTACGGCTTTTGGCCAATAACCCTCCCCGCCTGGCCATGATCGGTGTGCGCGAGGTACCGGATGCGCCGCCCAACTCACCCGTTAGCTATAGCCGGGAGGACTGGGGTACCGAGATTTACCTGCCGCAAGGCAACGACCCTCCCCGACTGCTGTTTTTGCCCAAACAAGTCGTAGTGGAACGGGGCGGCCTTACCCGGTTGCCCCGGGTGGTTCTGGATGCCGGGCATGGGGGCACCGACACCGGGGTGGTGGTGGGCAGCCTGCGGGAGAAGGATCTGGTTTTGAGCGTGAGCCAGCGTTTGCAGAAATTGCTCCAGGGCAGGCTCGAGGTAATCCTGACCCGCAACTCAGACCGCGCCGTGCCGCTCCTGGCCAGAGCCCAGTACGCCACCTCGGCCCAGGTATTTATCAGCTTGCACGCGACAGCGGGTAACCGGGTTACGGTCTTTAGCCACCCCGAGGTGCAGACCCTGCGCCTGCTGGAAAAAGGCCGTGAACTCTCGGCCCGCACCCCCGCCAACCAGCGGGCGGTTCTGGAGCGCTATGTGGCGGCTCCAGGCTCGGCTGCGCGGTTTGCCCAGGGGGTGTCGGAGGGCTTTGCCACCGCCGGGATAGTAGCTACTACCAGCCAGGACGCCATGTACGTGCTCTCGATGGCCGGCGGTGCGGCGATCTTGCTCGAGGTGGGCTTCGAACAACTTCGCACCCCGCAGGGCCGTGAACAGGTGGCCGAGGTGCTGGCCAGGGCCATTTTCTCCTACCTGGGCCTGCCCGAAGCCTCCCCCCCGCGCACCGCCGCTCCCACGCCGAACCCAGGCCCCACCGGAGGTGCCAGGCCGTGAGACGGATACTGAGCTTTACCAACTTGCTGGGTCTGGTGGTGCTAATTTTGGGGGGTTGGGCTTTGTGGTCGCTCCAGAGCGATAGCGGCTCGAGGTCGCTTAACCTCCCCTCCGATCTGGAAAACCGGGGCCCCCGAAACATCAAACTATACTTTGCCAAAGATACCGAAGACGGCCTGGTGGTGGAGGAGCGCACCGTACAGATTGCCGAGGGAGAATATGTCCTGGGGCGCGTGCTGGAAGAACTGGTGCGGGGGCCCCAGATGCAAGGGGCCGCACCCCTGGTTCCGGCGGGAACCCCTGCACCCACCGTTTTCTTGCGCGACAGCACCGCTCTGGTAGACTTACCGGCAGCCTATGGGCGGCTGAACTACGGCACTGCGGGTGAACTGGCCCTGATTTACGGCATCACCAACACCTTGCTGGAGTTCAAAGAGGTGCAGCAGGTCAAGTTTTTGCTGGAAGGCAAGGAAGTTGAAAGCCTGGGGCACCTGTCCCTTCTGGATCCGTTCAAGCGACAAAAGCCGTGAACAGCGTTCAATAGTCGATGGTCCATGGTCAATGGCAGATTCCGATAAACATCCTGTTGCCTGTATCCCAAACAGATTTTTGACCGGCGACCTGTTCAGGTATCCGAACCCTTATGAAGATCGAGCGACTCATCCTGCAAGGTTTCAAGTCCTTTGGCGAACGCACCAGCCTCGAGTTTGGCCCCGGCATCTATGGCATTGTGGGCCCCAACGGCTCCGGTAAGAGCAACCTGGTGGAAGCACTGCGCTGGGTGGTGGGGGCGCGAGCGCGCGAACTGCGCGGGGAGGAAGCCCTTTCGCTCTTGTTCCATGGCGCAGATGGCAGAGCGCCGCTGGGGTTTGCCGAGGTGGGGCTGGAGCTGGGGGGCAATGGACGGCGGGTTAATCTGAGCCGCCGCCTCGAGCGCGACGGCAGCAGCGATGTGCGGCTCAACGGTTCGCGCAGCACCCTGCGACAAGTGGAGCAAGCCCTGATGGGCACCGGGCTTTCCCGTACCGGCTACGCCATTGTGGGGCAGGGTGAGGTGGGGCAAATTTTGCAGGCCGGGCCCGAGGTGCTGCTTTCCTACCTGGAAGAAGCCGCTGGTCTGCGGGCCGTCACCCAGGCCAGCAAGACCGCACACGAACGCCTGGAGAGCGCTACCCTCGAGCTGCAAACCCGCACGCAGGAACTCGCCGAGCGCAAAGCTTCGGTGGCCGAAAAAGCCCAGCAGGCCGAAGCCGCCCAGAAAGCCGCTACCCTGGCCGCCCGTAGCCTGGTGCTGCGCCGCAGTGTGCTGTCGGCCCGCATTCGCGAGGCCGACCAGGAGGCCAAAGCTGCGCGGCAGAAGGCCCAGGCGCTGGAACAGGAGCGCACCGAGGCCAGCCAGCGTTTGCGTGAACTGGAGACCGAGAAAAGCCAGGCCCTGGAGGCCCTGGAAGCCGCCCAGAATGCCTACAGCGAGGCCCTCCGGCAAACCGAAGCCCTTAGCGGGGAACTGCGGTTAGCGGATCAGGAGCGGGCCTCGCTCGAGGGGCTGTTGCGCAGACTGGCGCAGGATTTGGGCGAAAGTGAGGCCCGCTTGACCCGGCTGCGCTCGCTGTCGGAGCCTGTAGCCCCCAGCGAGCCGGAGCCCACCCCCGAGGTCATACAGGGCTACCGCCAACGCCTGCAGGAACTACAAGCCGCGATACAGACGGAGGAACACCAGCTCAAGGCCCAGCAACAAGCCTTCGAGCGCTACCTGCAAGCCCAGGCCACCTACGAAGCCCAGAAACAGGCCTACGAGCAGATGCTGGCGCAAAAATCGGCCCTGGAGGCCGATAGGGGACGTCTCGAGGCCGAACTGAGACACCTGCAGGATCAGCTTGCAATGTTGCAGGTCCGTGAAAATGAGCTGCGTGCTCAGTTGAATGAACGGGTCAAGCAAGAAGGCCAGACCCAGAGCGAAGCCCGTGCTGCGGAGTCCGAGGCGCGTCGCCTCGAGGCCATGCTGCGCTCGGGTTCCGACCTGGCCGAAGGCCCCAAGCGGGCCCGCGAGGCCGGCATTCCCGGACTGATCGGGGTGGTGGCGGATTTGTTGCAGGTGCCTGCCGGGCTCGAGCTGGCCATCGAAGTGGCCATGGGCGGGCGGATGCAATGGGTGCTGACCGAGCACGAGCAAGCCGCCCAGGCCGCCGTGCAGCACCTCAAACAACACGGGGGCCGAGCCACCTTTCTGCCGCGTACCCTGTTGCGGGCGTTTCGGGAACGGGAGCGCGACTGGAGCAAGGTACAGGGCGTGGTGGGGGTGGCCCGCCGACTGGTGCAGCTACCGGCCTGCCCCGAGGCCCTGCCCACGCTGCTGGGTGAAACCCTGGTTGTGGAGAATCTGAATGCTGCGCTCTCGCTGGTGCGAACTTACCCTGACCACCCCCGCATCGTTACCCTGGAAGGCGAACTGCTCGAGACCAGCGGGGCCATCACGGGCGGGCGGGTGCAACGGGGCGGGCAGATGCTCACCCTGCGCCGACGCTACCAGGAGACCCAGGCCGAGGCCCGGCGCCTGAATGCCGAGGCGGAGGCCCTCCGGGCCCAAACCGAAAGCCTGCGGGCCGAACTGGCCGGGCTGGATCTGCCCAACCTTCTGCGGCGCCAGACCGAGCTTGGCTCTGAACTCAAGGCGGTGCAAGCCAGCCTTTCGCGTCTCTCGCATAGCCCCGCACCTCAGGCCCCCCCACCTGCCGCCCCTCCACAGCCCGAACGCCTGCAGGCCCTGCGTAACGAGCGCGAAGCCCTGAATGCTCAGATGGCCCAGGAGCGAGAGGTGTCGAGCCAGTGGCAGCGCTACCGGGAGGACCTCGAGCGCTACCGCCAGGCCCACAAGGAGATGGGTGAGCTCGAGACCCGCCTGCATCAACTGCGCAGTGAGCAGGGTGAACTGGGGCAAAAACTGACCGCCATCCAGGCCCGCAAAAACGAACTCGAGCAGGCCCAGCGCAGCCTGAACCTGCGCCACCTGGAAGGGGCCTTGTATGCGGCCCGTGGCCGTACCCGGGCCTTGTCAGAGGAAGAAACCCGGCTCATTGCACGCACCAATCAGCTTTTATCCGACCTCGAGGCCCTCCACCTGACCCAGGCCCGCCGCGAGGCCACCATCGAGACCCTTCAGCAAGAGTTGGCCGAACTACCTCCAGGGCCGCTGGAGGAGGGCTCCTCGCGCAGCCTGGCCCGCACCCTATCGGAAACCGAGGCGGCCCTGGAAGCCCTGGGCCCCATCAACCACCTGGCCGAACAGGAGTATGCCCTCCTGAGCGAGGACATCCAGAAACTCGAGGTGGCTTTGCAGGAGTCGGAAAAGGTAGTGCGCAAACTGGAGGCCGAGCTTCACGGGGTGCAGTCCGAATACCGCGAGCGAATGCAGCAGGTATATGCCACATTCAAGGAAAAATTTGCCCATTACGCCAGCGCTTTACTGGACGCCGAGGTCGAACTCGAGCGCACCCATCATGGTCTCGAGCTAATCCTCAAGCCCGCCGGCAAGCGCACGGTGAACCTGAACCTGCTCTCCATGGGCGAGCGCACCATGGGCGCTTTGGCCTTTTTGTTTGCTCTCGCGGAGGTAGGGGAGGGGAGCGGTGGCCTGCCCATAGCCGTCCTGGACGAAGTGGATGCCCCGCTGGACGAGGCCAACATTCAGCGCTTCTGCCGCTTCCTGCAGCACTTCAAGGGCCAGACCCAGTTTATTCTGGTGACCCACCAGAAGCGCACCATGGAAGCCTGCGATGCCCTGTATGGCGTGACAACCGAGAAGGGCGTGAGCCGGGTGTACAGCATCAAGCGCGAGGAAGCCCTGGCCTAAAACTGCCTCGCACCGTATGTGGGGCATACGCGGTGTACTGCGGCGCAAAATCTTTAGCGCCGCCGGGTTACTGGTTCCTCCCGGCCATAAGGCAGCGGAACATACTGCACGCTGGGCTTGCCTCCACGGGGTTGGGGGTACATACCCATGAGTTCATACACCTCCAGGGGCATCTCGGTCGAGACGCGCAAGCCCATGCCGCGGGCCTCCTCTACGCTGATGGGGTAGTCGTGGGTCCAGGTGCCCTGGGAGAGCAGTTGGGCTAGTTCCTCACTTTTTTGCTCGTCGAAGTGTTTGCGCAAAAGGCCAACCACGGTGCGCTTGACCTGGTTCAGGGCCTTCCGGGCCATGTCGGCCATAATCAAGGTTTGGTCGTCAATCTCGGCTATGGGCTTTTGTTCCAGTACCCGCAAAATGGAGGCCGCCGGGTACTGCCCGAGCTGGGGATCTACCGGCCCGAGCACTGCATTAGGATCCATCACAATTTCGTCGGCGGCCAAGGCAATCAGGGTGCCGCCCGACATGGCGTAGTGCGGCACGAACACCGTAACCTTGGCCGGGTGCTTGAGGAGGGCCTCGGCTATTTGTTCGGCCGCCAATACCAGCCCCCCGGGTGTGTGCAGAACCAAATCGATGGGGACGCTCGAGTCAGTCATGCGGATGGCCCGCAAGACCTGCTCGGAGTCGTCAATATCTATGTAGCGGGCAAAAGGAATACCCAAAAATGAAAACCCCTCTTGTCGGTGAATCAGGGTAATTACACGGCTTTTTCGTTTGCGCTCGAGGTCGGTAATACGCCGCGCGCGTGCGGCCAGCAGCATTTGCTGGTTGAAGTACGGGCTTAGCGTTGAGAGGATAAAGAATAGCCAGAACAACTGAAAAAAGATTTCCATAAGCCTCCCTTGTTATCGAAAGTAATACCAGCTCTCCCAGACGGGTGCGGATTTGTAGTTACGTCGGGGCTTGCCCCAGTACGCCAGCAGCATACCGGCCGCAAACCCCCCCAGATGGGCCCACCAGGCTACCCCAGGCATTCCCAGGAGCGCATTGATAATTTGAATGGCTGCCCAATACCCCAGGTAAAGGCTGGCTGGAAGCCAAACCCAAAAAGCTGGAAATAGCCAGGTGAGTACATACGCATCGGCGAACAGTAGCAGGTAACCCCCGGTGACTCCAGCAATGGCTCCAGAGGCGCCGACCATGGGCACGGTAGGTTCGGAGGTAAAGAAAGCCTGGGTCATGGCTGCTGCTATACCTGCCAGGATGTAAAGCCCAAAATAGCGCCAACTGCTCAGACGGCTTTCCAGGGCGGGCCCAAAAACCCACAAGAACCACATGTTGCTCAGCAAGTGCCCCAGTGAGCCGTGCACAAACATGCTGCTTAGCAGCCGGTAGCCCTGCCCGAGGGGGTCTTCAAAAAAGGCGGACGGAACAAATCCCAAGCGTACAATGCTCTCTTGAGGGCCCCAAGACCACTGAAGGTAAAAAACCAGGCCGCAAAAAAGAATTATAGCCTTGGTAACTGGGGCCGGTCCGTGAAACAGAAGTGAGTCACGTATTGGAATCATCGTACTTTTCTATCGTACCAGTGGGGTGCGAGGCGCATAAGCAGGCTGCCCAAAGGAATCGAAATAAGCACCAGCAGCACAGCTACCTGCCCTACCAGTGTATAGCCTTGCTGCATGGCCAAAGCACCCAAAATCAGGTTGAACTCTCCACGCGGCACCAAGTAAGTTGCAACAAAATAGCTCCGCCGCACCGAGAGCAAAGCCACCTGCCCTCCTTTGAAGTTAAGCGGCAGCTTGAGGGCCATGGCCAGCAAACTGAGCACCACCACTTCGGCACTGATGTGACCCACAAGGGCAAGTGATTGAGCACCTACGGTAAGAAAAAATAAAGCCACACCCAGGTCGCGTACCGGACTGAGTAGATGCTCGAGGCGCTCTCGTAGTCCCAGACCTGCGGCCATCGCACCACAGATAAATGCCGCTACCGCCTCAGAAGCACCCACGGCGTGAAAAAGCACCGCGGTACTGCTGACGAGCGCTGCCCCAAGCAGCAATACCAGCTCGTCGGAAAGCAGCCGAAGCTGCTGGTTAATCCAGGGAGCTCCCAGGCGCAGGAGCAGCCAAAAAACCCCAACCCAGGCGACCACAATTGCCAGGCCAAGCCCTGAACCGCCCTGCACCATCACCAACAGCAAGGTGATGAGCAGATCTTCGAATACCAGCACACCGAGTACCACCTCGCTTTCGGGGTTGGCCGCCCGACGCAAGTCGAGGATTAGCTTTACGATCACCGCGCTGGAGGAAACATACATGACCCCACCCAGCAACAAAGCCCCTTTCCAATCCAGCCCCAACCCCAGCCCTATGGCCGTGCCAACCGGCAACACCAGTGCATCCCAGGCGCCAGCCCGCAGCACACGCCCGGACATCTGCTGCAAACGGTCGGGGCCGAACTCCAACCCCACGGAAAATAGCAGCAGAAGCAATCCCAAAGAGGGTAGAGGCTCGAGGCTTTCAGTATCCAGAAACCTACCCAGCATCAGGCCTACTAGCAGATAGGCGGCCAGAGGCGGGAAGTGCCAACGATGCACCAGGGCTGCCCCCAAGCCCAGAAGCAATGTGGCGAAGGCAAAAGCAAAGACCGATTCGTGCATGACTATCCGGTCATCTGTTTGCGCAGACGCTCCACGGCCCCCCGTGGGCCCGCCACCACCAGGGTATCGCCCACTCTCAAGGAAAGTTCAGGTGGCGGGTTGGGTATCAAGGCTTCTCCTTCGCGCAAGACTGCCAGGAGATGAGCCCCTTGCTCGTGCAATTCCCGTGCGGTGCGTCCAATACAGGGTGCACCGGGGTTTAGCTTGACCCACTCGATGGTGTCCTGCGCCAGCTTGGTCTGCGTATCGCCTATGGCCTGTGGCGTAAACAGTACCCCCCCCAGGATGGCGCCTAGCTCGCGGGCTTCTTCATCGGTCAGGTCGAGCACCGCGCTGGGTTCATCGAGGCTGCCTTGTTCGAAGTACTGAAGCTCCCTCGAGCCCGAGTGGTGGATAACTATCACCAGGCGGTCGCCTGAGCGAACCGTAATTGTAAACTTACGCCCAACTCCCGGTAACACACTCTCCTCAACCCGCATGTTTTTTCTCCTTGCTGTAAGGGTAAGCAATAGCCAGGGCCCTGGCTGCAATCAGAGCCAGGATGCCGACACTCCAAACCAGTACATCCCAGCCCTTGATATCTCCGGAGAAAAGGCCCAGCATCATCTCCCGCAGTAGAAACACCACCGCTACCTCTACAAGTATTTCTGGCCGGATACGGTCGAACTCGAAGTAATCCACAAAAGCCCGTACCAGCTCGAGCACCACCACCAGGGACAAAATGTTGGTTACCAGATCCTTAAGACCTAGACGCACGGTTGGTTGAGTAAAGGCCAGGCCCAGATCCAGTAATGTGCGGCCAACACTCACCAGAAGGCCTAACAGTAGCGCAATCAGGGCCAGATTAAAGATGATGCGGGTGGTTATCCGAAAAAAGGTGAGCAGGTTCTTTTGAGTTATAAGCTGGCTATTCATACTATTCCTCAAGCCCATCGACAATCTCAAACAGCCCTTCCAGATCCATCTTGGCGTAGATGCTACTGGTGTTAATGTTGGTATGGCCCAGAAGTCTTGCAGTGGCGTGGAGGTCGCGGCTGCTTTTATAGAAGCGGGTTCCGGCGGTATGGCGTAACATGTGGGCTCCATAGTAGCGCTCAGGAAAACCCAGGGCTCGGTAGTGTCGGTTCAGAATTTTCCTCAGGGTTTTGTCGGTCATGGCCTGGCCACTGGCTTTGCGCCCCCCCAGATTGATGAGCAGGGCACGCTCGCCCGCGACGGCGTGAGCCAGCCGCAGCTTCAGCCAACCCTCGAGCTCCTGGACCATTGAGCGTGAGAGGGGCACACTGCGCTGTTTGCCACCCTTACCGCTGCGGATAAGCAATAGCCGCTCCTCGAGGTGGATATCCTCCACCCACAAGTTAACAAGTTCACTAATACGCAGTCCAGCCTCGGCCATGAGCCGCACCGCCAGGCGATCCCGGTAGGTTTGCGGCTCACCACCCGCAAGGTGTCTCAGAAGTTGTTGATATAGACCCTGGGGTAAGGCTGGCCGACGTTCCTCGGGGGGTGTGGGGTCGCGGGGTGAATGCACCTGTGGCAATACTGCTGCGCCAGCCCACTCGAGCGCCCGGTAAAAAGCTCGAACGCCCGCTACGTAGGTTGCGATAGAACCGGGCTTGAGCTGCTGGCCCTCAGAGTTTTCCAGGTGGCCGCCATGCAACTGCAGATCGGCGATGTAGCGGTCGAGGTCGTCGGCGGTGGCTTTGAGGATTTCCAGCGACTGGGTATCCGACCAGGCCCAGGCCAGGAAGTCGCGCACCGCCAGACGGTAGTTCTCGAGGGTACGTGGGCTCAGTGCAGCGCGTTTTCGACCTTTCAAAACCAGGTGCGCCTCGAGCAACTCGAGCAAACCCTCCAGGTTGCGCTCGTGGGCGGCCCGGATGGCCTCGAGGCGGCGTTTGGCCGGGTTGTTCCAGTTCGTCAGCGGCACCAGCATGCCACCAGTATATCAAATGCGTACTTAGGATTATAAGTGCGCTTTTTATTTCATCTTATCTTTAGCTTTCTTTGAGTTAACACCGAGGTCGATAAAGCCTGTTTTTATACTTGCGATACCTATGGAAATCAACTTTGCTGTGGTTTTGCTGATGGTCGGGCTGGCGTTTTTGATTCTTTTTTCGATCTGGTACCCCCAAACACAGAAGCGCAAGATAGACCAAAGCGTTCGGGCACTGGCGCGGATGTCCCGGCACGCCCGCCGTCACAACACCCTGGTGCGCTATTACAACGGCACACCCTTTGTAGTAATCCATCAGCGGCGGGGTCTGGTGTACATGTACGCCGGCCGCTTGGTAACTCGAGACCAACTTGTGCGGTTGTTGGGCAATGAAGAAATCGTGCGGCGGGCCGAGCGTGAGGAGTCCCAACTCGCCCCCAACCCAACCCGCCTTACCCTCTCCAGCTAGTGAGCAAAAAGCAATCCGGATACGGGCGGGTGTGGCCGTACCCGGTTGACACTTTTTGGCTTACCAGAGGGGCTTTTCTAGTTTTAGCCGCAGGACACCTTGCTGAATGGTGACGGCCTCTGTAGAGCTGAGAAGGGCAAGCCCGCGGGGGCTGGTGAGGTTTAGCTCTGCAATCAGTTTTTTGGTCAGGGGCTTGACCTGCGGCTTCAGCTCGAGGTTGGCCTCTGGGGTGTCCCATTCGGTAAAAGCCAGGTCGTCGGCCTGATTTAAATCCACACTGTAGATGCGGCTTTTCTGGCCGTCGTGTTCGTGAACAAGCAGCAGCCGGGGCTTGGGCCAGGCCAGGCCCACCACCCGGTTTTTGGGGTCGTCCAGTAAGTAGGCATACTCCGCGAAAAGCCCATCGGGGTTCAGGCCCAGGAGAACCAGCCGTAGCACCTGCGAGGAGGCGGCTTTTTCGCAATCGGGCAAACACAGGGGCCGCCCGCTCATGAGGGCCAGGTAGTTGCGGCTTTCGTCCAGGGCTACTCCGCCCAGCAAGCCTTCCTGCACCCCAGCGGCAAACACCGGCGGCAGGGCCTCACGGGCCCCGGACTGCCCGATGGGGCCATAGAGCCGGGTTTTTTGAGCTTTGGCATCCCAGAACAGAAGCTGCCGACCCCCCTCGAGCCAGGCCCAACCCTCGCTGGCCACGGCCACGGCCTCGTTGAGGGGATAGAAGGCCTCGAGGCGGGGGCCTTCATCCAACCTCAATAGGGCAATGGCCTGCTGTCCCTGGTGTTTGAGGGTTGCCCAGACCCGGCCACTCCCCCGGTCCTGGCCAAGGTGAATGAGGCTTTGCTCGAGGGTGGCCGAAGCCCATCCCTCTGGCAAAGGCGCTGTGCTAAGGCGGGACAGCGGAGTACCCTCTGGGACCGAGGCCGTTGTAACCTCCACCGGAACCAACGGTGCCTGCTGGCTCGCCTGGACACTGGAGTTAACCCCGGTTTGACTAGCAGGTAGGGCGCTCGAGCTAGGGGACTGTGGGGTGTTGCTTGGCAACGCGGAAGCCACGCCACTCTGAGCAGAGGCCTCCTGGCTCGACAACCCAAGCTGCCCGACACGCCATAGCGCACGGGCCATCTGGTAACGGTTGACCGGCTGGTTTCCCCTGAATAAACCGTCTGCGCCCATGGGTAAAACATCCAATCCAATCATCCGCATCACCGCACCTTCGGCCCAGTGACCGGCCGGTAAATCGTCCGGACGCACTACCCGGGCCGGAGCAGCAATTCCCAGGCTTTGCATTAGCTTGTCGAGCACCAGGCTAAGCTGATACCGCGTAAGAACCGACGCTCCCCGGTAGGTCTGATCCGGGAAGCCCAGTACAAGTCCCTCCCCTACCATCCGGCGAATACCAGGCAAGGCCCAGTGATTGGGTTTGACATCCTTAAAGCGCACCTCGCCCTCACGGACGGGTAAGGGGCTATCGGCAAGCACTCGAGCCAGCGTGGTGGCCAGCTGGTAGCGATCCAGGCTCAGCTCGCCCTTGAATGCACCCCCTGGGTAGCCCTGCAGCCAGCCTCTCGCTACCACTTCGGCCACAGCCGGCGCAGCCCAGTGGTCTTTGGGTATGTCGTTGGGTAGAGCCCCAGCCCACAGTGTTACAAAAAACGTTACGTAAACAAAAAATCTCATGAATGAAATACTAGCTTCTTCCAAAGCAAAACATGACCCATCTGCCACCAACAAGCGTTACATGGACTCGAGTCCACCTTCTGGTATCCCAGGGCCTCATCGAAACCGGTGGCGTGTTTGTCTGAAGGCGCGCCCGCTTCAGCCAGGCTGGGCTGATGGTTATTTTAGCCTGTTTTGAAGCGCTTAATTTGCTAAACTGTGAGCCATTGTAGGAAACCAGATGACCATTCCCTACCCCGCTATTCTTGTAGCCTCATTGGCCGCAGCTGCAGCGGTCTATGGTCTGGGATTGGCCGGCATTTATGCGTTGCCCTGGTTCATGTTTTTTTCGGCAACGGCGGCCAGCGTGCATGGCCTCTGGGTCGGCACGGTAGCAGCGCTGGGCTCGGTGGTATTGCTAAACTTTTACCCCTCAAACCCCCAGGATTATCTGGTGATGGCCTTCATTCTGCTGCTGTCGGCTTACCTGGCCGACCAGGTTGGCCACAGCCTGCGCAGGGCCCACCGGCGGGCCAAACAGCTCGCGCAAATTCAGGATGTCTTTTTACAAGGCCTGGAACTCGTGCCACGCTTTCTAAGCCGCGAGCAGCTTTTGCGGGAGTTGCCGGGCATGTTCTCGCAGCTTTTGCGGGGTAGCCAGCTGCGCATCTGGATTCCCCGGGGGGCCCAACAACTGGAGCTCCTCCAGACAGACCCCCTCAACACCGGCGACCTGCCTACGCCTTTGGTGCGGCAGGCCCTGGGGGTGCGCCAGCTGGTCTGGCCTGACATGGACCTTGCGCGACGAAGCCCCAAAAAACCGGGCCATCCAGCTCCCGGAAGGGTAGGCACCCCGGGCCCCTACGAGCTGGCGGTGGCCCTGCGGGTTCGGGACGAGCCGGTAGCGGTATTACAGTTTTTGCGGGGAGAGGCCTGGCGCCAGGAGGAACTCGAGCTTTTCTTCCGCCTGGCCCAGACCGTGAGCCGCCAGCTCGAGCACCTGCAAGACCTCGAGCTCCGCAGGCTTCTGCTCAAAGTGGCCGACCAACTCTCGGCAGCCAGCAACAAACAAATAGTGGCCGAGGTGGCCCTTCGCCATCTGTTGTCTGCGCTGGATATGGAAGCCGGCGCAGTAATGCAGTATGTAAAAGGCACTTTGCGGGGTATCGGCTGGCACCTGCCCAAGGATCTGCGGCCCGCCCTGACCCCCCTAGCCCAGGCACTCGCCAACCACCAGGGCATCGCCTGGCAGGCCTACCACAGCGGTGAGTCTCACTTTTTTGAAAACTATTCTGCCCATCCCACGGCCCTGCCGGAACTCCAGCAGCTCGGTTTTGAAACCCTGGTGGCCTACCCGGTACACATCCGCGATGCCATGAAGGGCCGGGTGGTGCTGGTTCTGGGCAAGCGGGCCCCAGTGGCCTGGACACGCGGCAAGAAGGAAATTCTGTTGGGGGTAGAGCGGCTCCTTAGCTCTGCCCTGGAGCGGGCCTTGCTAGAGGAACTGCACCAGCGGATCAGCCGCCTGCTCACCGAGGCCTGGTCGGTGCCCTCCCAACAGGTATATGCCCATATCCTCGAGGTGGCTGTGGAGTTAGTACCCGGCAGCGAAGCCGGTAGCCTGTGGGTGTGGGACGGGGCTGCATATCGCTGTAGGGCCTGGGTGGGTTCTGGGCAGGCCTGCGAAGAAACGCAGGACGAGAGCAGCTTTATGGAGTGGTTTGGTCTGGAACCCGCCAAAGCGCTCTCAGGCCAGCCCCGCATCCGCAGCGGTCAACAAACCTTGCGCCAGGGCTTACAGGCCAACCTGTGCCTCCCGGTGGGCCATCAGGGCCGGGTGCTGGCCTATCTTAACCTGGATAATCAGCACGACCCCGAGGCTTTTGCCGAAGACTCCCTGGCGGTAGCCCGTTTGTTTGCTGCGCCCATTGCTACTTTGATACACGAGCTGCAAAATAGGTCAGCTTTGGAAAAAGCCGCGCTGACTGATGGGCTCACCGGCCTTTACAACCGACGGGCTTTTGACCTGCGCCTGCAGGAGGAGTTCGAGCGGGCCCGGCGCTACGGGTATTCACTCTCGTTGCTGGTGATTGATCTCAAGAACTTTAAGCCCATCAACGACCAACTCGGCCACGCCGTGGGCGATCAGGCCCTGGTAGCGGTGGCCAGGGTACTGGCCCAGGCCCAACGCTTAGGCGACATGGTCTTCCGTTGGGGCGGCGACGAGTTTGCAGTGCTGTTGCCGCAGACCGACCTGGAGGGGGCCCGGGCCGCAGCCGGCCGGCTGCTCGAGGCCCTCTCAACCATCTGCTTTGAAGGCTTTTGCCTTTCAGCCAACATCGGTGCGGCCAGTTTCCCCCAGGAAGCCGATAGCGCACAGATGCTGCTCAATCTGGCCGATCGGCGCATGTACGACGATAAAAAAGGGGTTGGGTAAGGCTTTAGCCTGCTTGCGGGAGGGCCCCTGAGCACGCGGGACCCTTAGAATAAGGGTCATGTTGAAGGCGGTACCCGGAACCAACGACATCTTTGCCCAGGCCAGAGAATACCCTTTCCGTGAGCCGGTCTTTCGCTACATTACCCAGACCGCCGAGGAGGTGTTGCGGGGGGCCGGAGCGCAGATGATCCATACCCCCATCTTCGAGTATCTGGAAGTGCTGCAAAAAGGCGTGGGCCTGACCTCAGACATTGTGGTCAAGAAGGAGATGTACGTGCTCGAGGACCGCGGGGGACGGGTGCTGGGACTGCGTCCGGAGCCCACAGCCTCTATCGTGCGGGCCTACAACGAACACGGCATGAAGGTCTGGTCCCAGCCGGTGCGACTTTTTACCTGGGGGCCTATTTTCCGGGCGGAACGCCAGCAAAAGGGCCGCTACAAGCAGTTTCATCAGGTAGACTACGAGGCCCTGGGCCTCGCTGATCCTCTCCTGGACGCGGAAGCCATTGCGCTGATGGTGCGCATTTACAAAACGTTAGGCTTGAAAAACCTCGAGGTCAAGCTGGGCTCGGTCGGCGACCCCGAAGACCGCCTGCGCTACAACGAGTACCTGCGGGAGCTCTTCAGGCCTCATGCCGAGAAGCTCTCGGAGGACTCCAGGGTGCGCCTGGAAGCCAACCCCATGCGGATTCTGGACTCCAAGAGTGAGATCGACCAGCAGATTGTGGCCGATTTGCAGGTCAAGCCCATGCTGGCGTTTCTGGGTGAGGCATCGCGGGCCTTCCACGAGAAGGTGTGTTACTACCTGGAACGGTTGGGAATTTCGTTCAGCGTTGACCCCAGCATTGTGCGCGGTCTGGATTACTATGTCCGCACTGCCTGGGAAGTCCACCATGCTCAGATTGGGGCCAAGTCGGCCCTGGGAGGTGGAGGTCGCTACGACGGTCTTTCCGAAATGCTGGGCGGCCCCCGGGTACCGGGGGTGGGCTTTGGTATAGGCATCGAGCGGGTGGCCATTGCCCTCGAGCAAGAGGGCATTGCGATCCCTCCCGACCCCTCCCCCACGCTTTACCTGGCCCCCCTGGACGAACCCGCCCAGATCGAGGCCCTGGCCCTGGCCGAAAGCTTGCGTCCTAAGGTGAGCGTGGAGATTGGCTATACCCCCAAAAGCCCGCGCAAGGCCCTCGAGGATGCCCTCAAGAAAGGAGCCTGCTACGTGGGCTTTCTGGGTGAAGGCGAGCGGGCCAGGGGGGTCATCACCCTCAAACACCTGGAGAGCGGTGAGCAGAAGGAGCTCGAGCCCCTGCAACTGCACAGCCTCTTTGAGGGCCCCGACCCCAAGTAGCCATTTCCTTTTTCATCAGCCCGCTAGGGACCGACGGGTTTACTTTCCGATTGTGTCTGGCGATTTCTCTCTACGTGGCTCCAGGCGTGGCCGATGGCCTGGTCGGTAGTTTCGAACAGATGGTGCCCATGGGTAGTAATTTCGTCGAGCAAGCCCATGCGCGCCAGCACTTCCCTGGGCTGCGGTTGTAAACCTGAGATGAGAAACTTAATACCTTTTCGCTCCAGGGCTTGCTTCATGGTCAGGAGGGCGTTGGCCCCACTCGCATCGATGACCTTAACCCGCCGCATCCGCAGAATCAGCGCGTCTACCTTGGAGATTTGTGTCAGGTTGTTGATAAACTCGCCTGCTGCCGCAAAGAACAGCGGTCCGTCTACTCGGAAAGCTACCACCCGCTCGCGCAGCAGGTCGTGATCGACCTCGAGATGCGACGGAACCTGGGGTGTTAGATCCATGGGCTCCAGGCTCAGGGAGTTGCGCATTCGCTGGATGAACAAAATCCCGGCCAGCACCAGCCCCACCTCAATGGCCAGCACCAGGTCGAAGGCCACCGTCATGCCCATGGTGACCAGCATGGTGCTCAGGTCGCTTTTGGTCGAGCGCAAGATGGCCTGTACAGCCTCCCACTCAATCATCCGCACCGCTACCACCATCAGAATGCCCGCCAGGGCAGCAAGGGGAATCGCTTGCGCCAGCGGCCCCAGCAGCACCACCACCAGGAGCAAGAAGAGTGCATGAATGATGCCCGAAAGTCGGGTTTGCGCCCCCGAGCGAACATTGACC
Organism: Meiothermus hypogaeus; assembly: GCF_003574035.1. Taxonomy (GTDB): domain Bacteria; phylum Deinococcota; class Deinococci; order Deinococcales; family Thermaceae; genus Meiothermus; species Meiothermus hypogaeus. The sequence goes on from NZ_QWKY01000001.1 coordinate 41,577, forward strand.
GCTGTACGGGCGATGGCCCCGGTGGCCGGAATTCCCCCAAAGATGGGGGCCAGCAGATTGGCGAAGCTCGAGCCAATCACCTCCCGGTCGGGGTCGTGGCGTTCGCGGATAGTCATGCTGTCGGCCACAACAGCCGAAAGCAGGGTCTCGATGCCGGCCAGCAGGGCTACTGCCAGGGCAGGGCTGAACAGGCGGCTCACATCGGTAAAACTCCAGGCGGGCAGATGGGGCGCAGGCAGTGTGGTAGGAATCTCGCCGATGCGAGGCACATCAAAAAGTAAGCTCACCAGCGTTACTGCAATGAGGGCCACAATGCTACCTGGAATGTGCTTGACATAGCGGCCCCACAACAAAATTAGACCCACCGTGAGCAGAGTCAGGAGCGGGGCGGCCATTTCGGGTTGACGAAGATAATCCTGCAAGGCCTCCAGGGTGATGGGCAGGATGTGTTCGCCCCTGGGCGTTGCCACGCCCAGCATTGCTGGAATTTGCTGCAGGAAAATGATGATGGCAATGCCATTGGTAAAGCCGATCACCACCGGGTAAGGGATGAGTTGAATGAGGCGACCAAAGCGCAGCAGGCCCATGACCAGCAGGATCAGGCCGGCCATGATGCCCACCAGGAAAATCTTGTCTACCCCGTACTGGGCAATGATCGGCAGAAGAACCACCGTCATGGCTCCGGTGGGGCCGGTGATGTTGTAACGCGAACCACCCATCGCCGAGCCTATGAAGCCAGCCACAATGGCGGTAAATAGTCCGGCGGCAGCTCCGGCCCCACTGGTCACCCCAAAAGCCAGGGCCAGGGGTAGCGCAACTACCCCCACAGTCAGACCGGCCAGCAGGTCCTGCTGGAAGCGGGTCGGGTTGTAGTCAGAAAACTCCTGGCGCCAGGCCGGAATGGGGTTGAGGAGCTCGAGGCTCTTCAACCAGCTGTTGCTAATCACCTTGACCCCACCTCCCGCCGGATCTGAGCCAGCATCTCGCCGGACTGGGCCAGTTGTCGTTCGAAAATGGTTCGACCCAGGTCAAGAAAGACGTACACCTCCGGGTCAGCGGTGCGGTAAAAGATAGTAGTGCCTTCCTTACGGGTTTCCACGAACCCCCGCTGGCGCAAGATGGATAGCTGCTGCGAAACCGCAGGCTGGTCAGCATTAAGTTCAGCCACCAGTTGACCTACGCTCTTCTCCCCTTTGCGCAGGCTGTCTAGAATAGCCAGCCGCAAAGGGTGGCTGAGCGCCTTGAAAAACTCCGCTTTGAAGCGGTGAAGGGCCGATTCCGCCATGATATAAATATAATATAATATAACAATATTTGCAAGTTCGAAGGGCTATAAATGCTTCTTTGATTTGTGTATATTTTCACGATAAAATGTATTTGTGAAAATATTAATAACTAGCTGCACACGTCATCGCAATTTGAGAAGTTTTCACAAAAAGGTATGCTAAAGCCTATGCGCCGTACGCTCTATTGTGGCAATTTACGCGAACAACATGCAGGGGAAAAAGTAGTCCTGGAAGGCTGGGTCAACCGCAGGCGCGACCTGGGGGGGCTTATTTTTATTGACCTGCGGGACCGCGAGGGCATTGTCCAGGTTATCGCCAACCCCGATTCAACCTGTTTTACCGAAGCGGATAGGGTCCGCCCAGAATGGGTGGTGCGGGTAGTGGGGGTGGTTCGTAGCCGCCCTGCCGATCAGGTCAACCCAAAACTAAGCACCGGTGCGGTGGAGGTGGTGGCGGAGAGCCTCGAGGTGCTGGCTGAAGCCAAGACACCCCCCTTCCCCATTGACGCCGGCTGGCGGGGTGAGCAGGACCAGAGCGTAAATGAGGAAGTGCGTCTGAAAAACCGTGTGGTAGACCTCCGTCGAAAGCGGCTGCACGACAACCTGCGGCTAAGGCATAAAGTGATTGCCGCAATCTACCGCTTTCTGGATGCCGAGGGCTTCATCGGCGTGGAAACCCCCTACCTGACCCGCTCGACCCCTGAAGGCGCGCGGGACTTTCTGGTGCCCTCGAGGCTGGAGCCCGGCCACTTTTATGCCCTGCCCCAGTCGCCCCAGCTCTTCAAGCAGATGCTGATGGTGGCTGGCTACGACCGCTATTTTCAGATCGCCCGCTGCTTCCGCGATGAGGACCTGCGGGCCGACCGCCAGCCCGACTTCACCCAGCTCGATATGGAGCTGTCGTTCGTGACCCAGGAGGACATCATTGCCCTCAACGAGCGGCTGGCCGCCTACATCCTCCAGGAAGCCCTGGGGGTGGAGCTTAGCCTTCCCTTCCCGCGCCTCACCTATGCCGAAGTGATGAACCGCTACGGCTCCGACAAACCCGACCTGCGATTTGGCCTGGAGTTGCAAGACGCAACGGAAGTGTTCAAAGGCGGCGAGTTTAGGGCCTTTGCCAGCGCCGAGACCGTCAAGGTCCTGGTGGTGCCGGCCCTGCTGCCCCGCAAGGAGATCGAGGAGCTCGAGGCCCTCGCCAAGTCCAAAGGGGCAGCGGGTCTGGCCTGGGCCCGGCTGGAAAATAGCGCGTTCACGGGAGGTATTGCCAGGTTCATACCGCCCGGCCTGCGCGAGAAAATAGCGATTTCGGAGGGCCAGACCGTGCTGTTCGTGGCCGGCCCCTGGCGTAAGGCGGTCGAGAGCCTGGGGGCGGTGCGGCTCGAGCTCGGCAAGCGGCTCAAGCTGATCGAGCCCGGCTACAAGTTTTTATGGGTGGTGGACTTCCCTCTCCTAGAGTGGGACGAAGAAGCCAACCGGTGGACCTACATGCACCACCCTTTTACCAGCCCCAACCTCGAAGACCTGCCGCTGTTGGAGAACAACCCCGGTCAGGTGCGGGCGTACGCCTACGACTTTGTACTCAACGGCAGCGAAATTGGGGGCGGCTCCATCCGCATCCATCGCCGCGACTTGCAAGAGCGCATGTTTACCCTGCTGGGCATCGGCCCCCAGGAGGCCCAGGAGAAGTTTGGCTTTTTGCTCGAGGCCCTCTCCTACGGCGCACCCCCCCACGGCGGCATCGCCTGGGGCCTCGACCGTTTCGTTGCGCACCTGGCTGGCGAGGATTCTATTCGGGAGGTCATTGCCTTCCCCAAGAACAAAGAGGGTAAAGAAACGCTCACCGGCGCCCCCGCCCCTGTGGACGAAACCCAGCTGGCTGCGGTCGGGCTGGCCATACGGGGTAACGCATGAAACCCAAAGACACCATAACCCCATGCCCTAACCTGAGGGATATTCCGAACCGAACGGAAAAGGGGGTTAGCCATGTCTAGCGCCCAGTACCGCGTCCCATACTTGCTGGTCGATGCTTTTACAGAAATCCCCGGCGGGGGCAACCGGGTAGCCCTGGTACTGGATGCCCGTGGCATGACCACCGAGGAGATGCAGCTGGTGGCTACCAAACTGCGGCAGCCCCAGGCCGCTTTTGTGACCGACTGGGATGGCGCCGGGTTTGGGGTGCGCTTCTTTGCGGCCAATGGCGAGGTGGAGTTTAGCGGTCATGCTGCTGTGGCCCTAGTGATCACCCTGGCCAGAGAAGAAAAGCTGCCTGCGGGTGTCAAAAAAATCTATTTGCGCACCATCGGGGAGTCGCTCACGGCAGAACTCGAGGACAGCCGGGCCCGGGTGCAAAGCCCCAGCCCCCGCTTCCGCGACCCCCCTTCCTGGAAGGTCTTGCAAGAGTTTATCGAGGTGATGGGGGCCAATGAGCGTTACCTGCACCGGGGCCTACCTTACGGCATCACCTTTACCGGCCTGTGGACGCTCTTCATGCCGGTAGTGGCGCCGGGGCTGGTAGATGCTCTGGAGCCCGACATGGAAAAACTGGCCGAGCTGTCCAGCGAGCTCGAGGTCGCCACCGTGCATGTCTACGCCCCCTATGGCCCCCGTCGCTTCTATGCCCGAACCTTTGCCCCAGCCCTGGGCATCCCCGAAGACCCTGTGACCGGCTCACCCAACGCGGCCCTGGGTGCGCTGCTGGCCCGTGCAGGGGTGGTGCCGCGCTGGGAGGGTGAGGTTAACCTCACCGTTACCCAGGGCCACCGCATGGGCGGCCCTGGCCAGGTGGATGTGCGGGTTGAGTATGGCCCTGCCGGAAACATCCTGGGCGTGTTCATTGGCGGCACCGCGGTGGTAGCGGAAAACGGCGTGGTGGAGCTGGGTGGCAGCCTCAACTGAGCACCTCCAGCATTTGCAGTTATCGCTTGCCAAAGCAGACCTTTTATGAATAGATCGATCCGGCTTGTGCTGATAGACGTGGACGGCACCCTGTTCGGCCCCGGCGGTGTGCCCGAGTGCGCCTGGGAGGCCGCAGAACGTGCCAGAAAAGCAGGGTTGCATCTGAGCATCTGTACGGGGCGGCCCGGGCGTGGCTTCGCCCTCGAGTACGCCGAGCGGCTTGACCCCCAGGGTTTCCATATTTTCGAGTCGGGTGCGGTGATTGTTTCGGGGCAGCAGGAGGTAGTGCGGGTCTCGGCGCTGTCCATGCAGGCTTATAAAAGGCTGCTCGAGCTCAGCCGACTGCACGCGGTTCCCTTTGAGGTATACACCGCCGAGGGAGGTTTCTACCGCGAGAGCACCCACCCCGACCTGCTCTACCACGAAACCATGCTGGGCTTCCAAGCCGAGCTGCGCAACCTGGATCGCGTGGCCGAACGGGTGGTACGGGTGCAGTTTGTCTGGCGCCCCTCCCCCGCCTGGTCGCAGATACGCGAGCAGATTCTGCGCATGCCGGAGGTTGAGCTCCACGAAGCTACCAGCCCGGGTATGCCTGGGGTAGGTTTTAGTTCAGTAACCGCAAGGGGGGTCTCCAAACGGGCGGCAGCGGAATGGGTGGCGGATCAGTTAGGGCTCGATTTGAGCCGGTGCGCCATGGTTGGTGATGGTGAAAACGACCTCGAGCTAATCCAGGCCGCCGGGCTGGGTATCGCTATGGGCAACGCGCCTGCAAGGGTGCAGCAAGCCGCCGACTTGGTAGTGAGGGAAGTTGATGAGTGTGGCCTCGAGCAGGCCCTGGATATTTTGGGGGCATCGTCGGTGCATCAATAAGTGATTTTATTCACGATAAAACAGGCTTGTGAAGTTTTTATGCTTTAAGGAGGCCTTTCATGATCAAACTTGTGGCCCTGGACCTCGACGGAACCTTTTACGCAGGACGCATCCTGGGGGTGCCCGAGTCGGCCTGGGCTGCCATCGAGCGAGGCCAAAAGGCGGGCTTGAAATTTGCGGTGTGTACAGGTCGTCCGCAGGGGGGCCATGGCCTGCAATACGCCCAACGCTTGCAACCCGACGGGCCCCATGTCTTCAACGATGGTGCCTCCATTTGCGACGCCGGGGGCAGGTCGCTCCATGCCGAGCCGGTACCCCGCTTGAAGGAAATCATCGCCATTGCCCGCAAATACCGGCTGCCCTTTGACCTCATGGGGGCCGAGGGTGGCCGCTACTACGAAGACGCACTAATGCCCCCCGAACTCCTGACCCACATCGAAATAACCGGCGTGACGGCTCGCTCGGCCCTGGTTGAGGAAATAGAAGAAACCCTGGTGCGGCTGTGGTTTGTGGTGCCCGATCTGAGTTTGTGGGAAACGGTCAAGCCCGACCTGGAGGCCCTAACCGAGATTGACCTGGCCGAGTACCTGAGCCCGCGCGAAGCCATTGTGGGCTTAATCAAAAAGGGGGTGAACAAGCTGTCCGGGCTTCGCTGGCTGGCCGACTATTACGGGCTTTCTCTAGAGGAGGTGGCCATGATCGGCGATAGCCATAACGACCTCGAGGCCATCCGCGATGCGGGACTCGGCATTGCCATGGGCAACGCGGTAGAGGAAATCATGGCCGTGGCCGACCACGTCACCGGCCACGTGCGCGAGGATGGCTTCGCTCAGGCCATCGGACATGTGCTGGCACTCAATGGGCAGACCTGAGCTGCCCTTATCGGTCGCTTCGCTCAGCTAATGCGTAGAAAGCTGATCGGCCTTTATCGGCAAATTTGGTTTCGGCGGATACATCGGGATATTTCTCCCTACACAACCCTCCAGAATCAGGCCAACATTGGCACATGTTGGGTATACGCGACCGCCAACTGGGGCTACTGGTCGGCTTGATGTTTGCCCCCTTTGCCCTGCAGTTGCTGGGCTGGGCGGGTACGCCACTGGGTGGGGGGCCTTGTGGAGCCATCGGGCTCGATCAGTTGATGCTCGAGCAGCCTCAGGCTTTCTTTTACGCTCAAATCATGCTGTGGGGCATCTCGCTGCTGATGGCTACGGGTTTTTTTGTATTGATGCTGGGATTCATGCACAACGGTACGATTCAAAAATCCCAGGCCCGGCCTTTTCTGCTGATTGCCCTAGCGGTAGGTAGTCTGACGGCCTTGATTTATGTACTGACCCACACCGTTGGCCTGCCCGCACCAAGTCCGGTCGGCTGGTTGCTGGGTGGGGCCGAGCCCACCGATGCCATTGGAATTCTTATTTTCTTGGTGCTGCTCGTGCAAATCAGTCTGGCCTTGCGCTGGCTTGTGCAAACCGAGCCCGCCCCTCCCAAAGCAGCCCCATCCCAGGCCCATCGGTCCAGGGTTATTTGAGCCCGGTAATAGGAAGATTGGTGGATGGATCGGTGGTTGTTGGAGCAATTTCGCAGTGCCCATACCTCGTTTTATTGGCAAACTTTCGGCTCGTCCGGGCCTCGAGGAACTTATTCAAGAAGTGCATGAGACCATGCGTTCGTACAGCCCGGAGGACATGCAGCAGCGTATTTTCCAGACCTATCGAGCATTCTTCCCTTGGAAGTTATCCGCGTAGCGGAGGGCGATACCGCCCCTTGGAAAGCGACACTTTTTTTTCGCCGACCGACAGGGAGGTGTGCTTTAGGATTCAAAAAGACAACTTATGGGGTTTTGGTTTTGTAAACTGTCCTTTTGAACCCGGTATCAGGGCCTGCAAGCTACCAACCGAAACCTTTTTTCCGCGAGTTGGCCCTTCCCACCAAAGCAAATCGCGGTCTACAATCTTGATTTTGCCAGGTGCATTTCTTCGCAGATCCTAGTGGGTGTGCTACCATAAACAGCCGTGACAGACGTTACCGGTGGCCGCTGGGTGGCCGAGATTTATGGCTGCAACCTGGAAGTGCTGGAAAACCCCAAACTCGTGGAGGTTGCGCTCAGGGACGCGGTCTTCAAACTAGGAGCGCCTCCTGGAAGTGTGCAGGCCACGGTTTATAAGTTCTATCCCCAGGGACTCTCGGCAGCCATCCTTTCGCCCGTTGCAGCGGTCATGATTCACACCTGGCCCGAGGATGACGCTTCGGCAGCCCTCGATCTTTACTTTTTTAAGCCCGACGTAGACCCCGAATCGGTATTGCGGGGCTTGGCGAGGGCTTTTGGGGCCAGGGAGGAGTCGGCTTTCCGGTTGTGGCGGGGGGGCGAGCACGAAATCAAGCGCAGAAGCCAGGGTAACGCCAGCCGCTCGAATCGCTAATCCGCAGGAAGGCTTTATTTCTGGTCGTCCTACCCTGGCCAGCCTCTGTTTACCAACTTTGGGCCTAAACCCTAGTCTTTTCTGGAGGAACCATGGAATACGGAATGTACTACCTCGAGCAAGTCACCCCCTATGAAGCCATCTACCGCCGCATGGACAAGGTGCTGGCCGCCGGGCGAACCAGGTTCCAGGATTATTTCATCTTTCAGACCGGTGCTTTTGGCAAGGTGCTGGTGCTCGACAAGGACGTACAGTCTACCGAGCGCGACGAGTACATCTACCACGAAACCCTGGTGCATCCGGCTCTGCTGGCTCACCCCAACCCGCGTTCGGTGTTCATTGTGGGCGGCGGTGAAGGTGCTACCCTGCGCGAAGTTTTACGGCATCCCACCATCGAGCAAGCCGTGATGTGCGACATTGACGATGAGCTGGTGGAAATGGCCCGCACCCTGCTGCCCGAGTGGCACCAGGGTGCTTTTGACGACCCCCGGGCCCAGATCATCACCGAGGATGCCAGGGGCTATCTGGAGAAACACCCCGACACCTACGACGTGATCATTGTGGATCTGAACGATCCAGTGGGTGAGGATAATCCAGCCCGGATGCTCTTCACGGTGGAGTTTTATCAGCTGCTCAAGCGCCGCCTCAACCCGGGAGGCCTGATGGCAATGCAGGCCGGGATGATCCTGCTTACCCATCACAAAATGCACCCGGTGGTGCACCACACTGTCAAGCAGGTCTTCAAGTACACCCGCACTTATCAAAACTACATTCCTGGCTTCATGCTTAATTTTGGCTTTATTGTGGCCTCGGACGCTGTGGATATTACGGGCTTGAGCGAGGGCACTCTGGAAGCCCGTATTTTGGAGCGCAACCTACCGCTCAGGCACCTCGAGGCCCCCTACATCGAGGCCATGTTCGTCTTGCCCAAAGACCTCAAGGAGGCCATCACCGCCGAAACGATGGTTTCTAGCGATGCCCGGCCCTTCTGGCTAACCGAAGAGGGCGAGGCACGGCAGTCCGGGGCCTGAGGCTGCATGGGCCGCAAGCGGACAACAAGCCTCAACTGCCAGAGGGGCTACGGTAGTGTGCAGCACTAAGGGGTACTGTGCTTTGGTGAGTAATCCAGTCAAGCAAAATCCACGCCCCGCTCTTTTATTCGTATTGCTAATGGTTCTGATCGTTTCGTGCGCACCAGCCATCAGCACAACCCCAGACCCGGATGGTTACACCCTGCGTCCTGCACTGGAGGCTGAGCGCCGGAGTCTCGAGCTGCCTGGTTTTGGAAAGGTCAGCTACTACGCCAATCCGCGAGGGACGGGCCGCCCGCTGATTCTGACCCACGCGGTCAATGCGGCTGCTAGTGCTTACGAAATGAAGCCCGTGTGGGAGATGTATGCCGGTATTCGCCCGCTTTTTGCCCTGGAATGGCCTGGATTTGGCAGCAGTGATCGTCCGGACCTCCAATACACGCCAGAGTTGATGAGCCAGGCTCTGCTCGAGCTCGTCAAGCAAATCGGCGGCGAGGTAGATGTGGTGGCCCTCAGCCTGGGCAGTGAGTTTGCTGCTCGAGCAGCCCTTGCCGAGCCGCGCATCAAGACCCTGGTGCTCATCAGCCCAAGTGGTTTTGGAACCCCCACCGGCACCTCTCAGGAAGCCTCCGAGCAGGATGGCGGCAACTCGCTGTATGGTTTTCTGGCCGCGATTGGCGACCCCCTGTTTGGTCTGTTGAGTACGCGCTTTGTGCTCGAGTTCTTCCTTGACCGAAGCTTTCGTGGGCCGGTACCGGCCGATATCGTGGACTATGCCCTAGAGACCACCCGCCAGCCCGGTGCCAGGTTCGCCCCCATCTACTTTGTGAGTGGGCGGTTGTTTACCCGCAATGCATACGATAGGTTATATGACAAACTGACTATTCCGGTGCTGGTGCTCTACGACCAAGACGGCTTTGTCTCATTTGATAGCCTGTCAAAATTCGCACAAAAGCCAAACGCCAGCGTAGTCCGGATTCCCGAGACCGATGGGCTGCCCCACTTTGAAAAGCCGGCCGAAGTCCAGGCTGCGCTGGGCACATTCTGGAGCAAGGCGTACCAGTTGCCTTCTGCATTTTTTCATCAGTAAGCAATAGAATCTAACGTATGCAAAGGACCCTATTTATTGTGGTCGCACTCCTGGCTGCTGTCATTGCCGCAGTGCTCTTCGTAGTGCTCCGACCCCAACCCTCTGTCGGTGTTACCGACGCAGCTCTTGGCGCCAGGTTCGTTATCGGAAACCCGGATGCCAAAGTGACGGTAGTGGACTTCTCCAACTACCTTTGTGGCCACTGCCGAGATCACGCCAACGATGTATTTCCGTTCATCAAAAGGGACTACATAGATACCGGTAAGGTACGCTATATTTTCCGTGATTTTCCCTTTGGGGGACAGGAAAACGTTATTCGGGCGGGTGAAGCCGCTGCCTGCGCCGCCGACAACAACCTGTACGTCGAATACCACGAAGCCCTTTTTCGGGCGCAACTGCAGTGGGCAGGTTTTAGCGGAGAGGCCCTCGATAACTACTTCGCCGACCTGGCAGGTCAGATCGGGATGGCCCCGGCAACCTTCTTGCAATGCCTCAAATCGGGTAGCAAACGGGCAGGCGTGCTGGCTGACCAGAAGCTGGCAGGCGACCTGGGTTTAACCGGTACGCCAAGCTTTTTCGTAAACGGCGAAAAATACACCGGCCAGCGCTCTTACGATAGCTGGCGTGAAATCCTCGACAAAGCCCTGGCCGGTCAGGCCCCAGGCAACGACCAGGGTGGCGCCAGTAGCCCGGCCAAGCCCTGAGCGCATCGCGCTGGCCTGATCTTGTTTTAGCACCAGACATGGCAAAGCTTGCCTGGCCGGTTGCGAGAAGGTTCCCGGAAGCAATCCTGAATACCTCCGCCGACCTGTTGGCCAGCTTGCTCAGGAAGCCTGGCGCAGCCGGGCTTCCTCGAGGGCCATGAGCGGTTTATCCAGGTGGGGCAGGTCAAAAACCACTTCCGAAACCCCAGAGCCGGGCAGCTCGTACATCAGTTCGACCATAGCCTTTTCGATCACCGACCGCAGGCCGCGGGCCCCGGTGCCGCGCTTTAGCGCCCGGCGGGCAATTTCGCGCAACACGCCCGGCGTGAAGCGAATATCAATGCCCTCCATACGTAGCAACTCCTGGTACTGGCGTATGAGGGCGTTCCTGGGCTCGGTCAGGATGCGCACCAGAGCTTCTTCGTCGAGGGCCTCGAGCTGTACCATTACCGGCATGCGGCCCACAAACTCGGGGATCAGACCATAGCGCACCAGATCTTCCGGGATGGGCTCGGGCTTCTCCTCGGTTTTCTTGGGGCGGGTGAAGCCGATGGGGTTCTGGTCTACCCTCGAGAGCACAATGCGCTCGAGGCCATCGAAGGCTCCGCCCAGAATGAACAAAATGTTCTTGGTATTGAGGCTAATGAACTCCTGGTGGGGATGCTTACGCCCGCCCTGGGGCGGTACATTGGAAATGGTGCCCTCCACAATCTTCAAGAGGGCCTGCTGAACCCCCTCACCCGAGACATCTCGGGTCAGGCTGGGATTCTCCGACTTACGAGCAATCTTGTCAATCTCGTCAATGTAAATGATGCCCTTCTCGGCAGCCTGAACGTCAAAATCGGCTGCTTGCAAAAGCCGCAGCAAGACGTTTTCTACGTCCTCGCCCACGTAACCGGCTTCGGTCAGGGTAGTCGCATCGGCGATGGCAAAAGGCACGTCCAGCATCCGGGCCAGGGTCTCGGCCAGTAGGGTTTTGCCGGTTCCGGTAGGGCCAATCAGGAGGACGTTGGACTTTTGCACCTCGGCCTCGGGATGCATAAGCCGCTTGTAGTGGTTGTATACCGCTACCGAGAGGGTTTTCTTGGGCAATTCTTGTCCGATTACGTACTGGTCAAGGAAGCTCTTAATCTCGGCTGGTTTGGGCAGATGACTAGGGCCGGCAAAGCTTTGCTTGGGTTCGGATTCCAGCAGGTCGTTGGCCCGTTCCACGCATTCGTTGCAGATGAAGACCTCGCCCAGCGGCGACTCGATCAAATGGGCGACCTCCGGGTGTTTGCGCCCACAGAAACTACAAGAAGGCTTACTGCGTCTCACGGGTAACCACCTGGTCTACCAATCCATAGCTGGCGGCCTCTTCGGCGGTGAGGTAGTAGTCGCGCTCGGTATCGCGCTCGACCTTTTCCATAGGCTGATTGGTGTGGCGAGCAATGATACCATTGAGGACTTTACGGGTCTTGAGGATTTGCTCGGCCTGGATGGCAATATCGGTAGCTTGTCCGCCCAGTCCTCTGGCCCAGGGTTGGTGAATCATGACCTTGGAGTGCGGCAGTGCATAGCGCTTGCCGGGTGCCCCCGCCGCAAGCAAGACTGCTCCCATGGAAGCGGCCAGCCCCACACAGATGGTCGAGACCGGCGCCGAGACAAACTGCATGGTGTCATAAATGGCCAACCCGGCATCCACGTCCCCCCCAGGTGAGTTGATATACATGCGGATCTCCTGATTGGGATTTTGCGCGGCCAGGAAGAGAATTTGTGCCACAATGGTATTGGCTACCTGCGCGTCTATGGGCGTACCCAGGAAAATAATGCGGTCTTTGAGCAGGCGGCTATATATATCGTAGACGCGCTCGCCACGGGCAGTTTGTTCGATGACGTAGGGAACTACCATATCGGCTCTATTTTATGCCTGAATGCCAGGTCAAGAGGGCGTTGGCGCACATAACGAGTTTTCATCGCACCAACTCACACCAGATTCGATTGATTCGTTACCCAACAGTAATACCAGATTCGGTTAGTTCGTCACCCTTTGGTGACGAACTAACCCGACCGAAGTTATCCGCGTAGCGGAGGGCGATACCGCCCCTTGAAAAGGGTGACGCTTTTTTCGCCGACCGATAGGGAGGGGTTTGCTCCAGGATTCTAAAAGACAACCTATGGGGTTTTTGGTTTTGTGAGCTGTCTTTTCGAATCTGCTATCAAATACCACTGCAAAGTCGGCAGGCTTAGGGATCCCAGACAGTGTACGCCCCCTGCCGGGGGCGTACAAGGAGCCTTTACACTGAGCAGTCTTTCAGCTTTCAATCCTAGTCACTGCTTCGAGAAGCGCTTTATCGTGCAAACGTTGGATACGGAGGCGGGCAATGGCGTCGCGGCCTAGTTCGCTTTGCAAGCGGGCCGGAGTGGTGCGGTAGGAGCGAGCCATTTCGTTCAGAAACTCTTCAAACTCCTCCTGACTCAGTTCCGTTTTGAGCTCTTCGGCCAGGGCCTCAACAGCCAGTGAGCGGCGCAAGCGCTTGGTAGCACTTTCGCTAAGGTTTTGCTTGAACTCCTCGAGCTTGCCGTCTTTCTCGAGCTGGGCAATATAATCCCTCAGTTCAAGTCTTTGCTCTTCGAGGTCGTCGGCCAGGCTTTGCAGCAGGCTCTGCTCCTCGCGGGCCTGCATGGTAGGCGGAATCTCGGCTTCGATGGCCTCAGCAAGCTTATCCAGCAACTGATTGGCCTTGGCGTTGCGGGCCTCGCGTTCAAACTGGGCTTTGAGGCTCTCCCGAACTTTATTGGTGAGGGATTCCAGGTTGTCTTCACCCACCGTTTTAGCAAATTCGTCATCCAGCGCAGGCAGTTGCAAGGTTTTGACTTCAAGAATTTTGGTCTTGACCTCGCGCACAATGGTTTCACCATCTTTGACCGGTACCACCACCTCGTCGCCAGCTTTCCTGCCAAGCAGGGCCTCGCGAACGTGGGGCTGGGCGTTCTCCATCACCACCGGGAAGCGCCCCCCATCATCGGTCTCGATGAAGACGTGATCATTTTCCTGGGCTTCCCGATCTACCGCCACCATTTCGCCATAGCGACTGCGCAAATCGTCCAGGGCACGGTTCACCACTTCATCGGTTACCTCGGGCGTTTCGACCTCGAGCTTGAAGGTTTGCCAGTCAGGCAGCTTGACTTCGGGGTAGTTCTCGACTTCAACGGTATACACAAAAGGCTGCCCAAAAGTCAGGTTCTCTTCGAGTACCCTGGCCCCCACCGGTAGCAGCGATAGCTCCTGCGCAGCCTTGGGAAAGGTCTCATCGCGCAGGGCTTCCTTTACCTCTTCAAGTAGCGACTCTTTGCCGATTTTGGCCTCAATCACCTTACCTGGGGCCTTGCCAGCACGAAAGCCCGGCACCTTGACCCGCCCGGCATAGTGGTTCAGCACCGATTGATAGGTTTGCTCGACCTGGCTGGCCGGAACCTCTACCTTTATTTTGACCCTGTAGCCTTCGCGTTCCAAAATTTCTGCCACAACACACCTCAAGTTCGACCCCTGGGGTCGCCAAGTGCTTAGTTTACAACCATAAGGCAGGATTTAGGTACACCCAAGCAGAAAAACAAAAGTTGCTTGCCACCCCTGTAAGCAGGGCATAGACCTGAAGGTCGTCAGAGATTCTATGCTAAAGAGGCGAACCCTACGCCCCAATGCTTTCTTTCAATAGACGGGACAACTGACCCTACATACCCCCTATAGGTATGTAGTAACTTGTGAAACAAGGAGCAAGCCATGAAAACCATTCTGGTAATCGGCGGAAACTTCGGCGGAATGACCAGTGCTTTCGAGCTCAAGCGCAAGCTGGGTAAAGAAGCACGAATTGTAGTGGTCTCGAGGCAAAAAGAGTTTGTTTACGTCCCCTCTCTCATCTGGGTGCCCTTTGGTCGCCGCAAGGTCTCGGACATTACCTTTGATGCAGAGAGCACCTTCCGGCGTGGGGGCATCGAGTTTATCCTTGGCGAAGCCTCCCAGATCAAACCTGCGGAAAATAAGGTGGCACTGGCCGACGGCACCGTTCTGGATTATGACTTCCTGGTCATCGCCACCGGCGCCAGGCTGGCCTGGGATGCCGTGCCGGGACTGGGGCCCAAAGGCTATTCGCACTCCATCTTCACCCCGCCAGATGCCGAAAAGACTTATGAGGCCTACAAAAAATTCCTGGAAAACCCAGGCCCGGTGGTGATCGGCGCAGTTCCGGGCGCTAGCTGCATGGGGGCTGGCTACGAATACCTCTTCAACTTCGACCACCAGGTTCGTAAAGCCGGCAAACGTAACCAGGTTAGCATTACCTGGGTCACGCCCGAACCCAAGCTCGGCCATTTTGGCATTGGCGGTATGTCCGGCGGTGAGGCCATGCTCAAGATGTTCCTGAAGATGCAAGGCATTGACTACCGGGCCAATGCGGCCATTACAGAAGTACGCCCCGATGGCGTGGTGCTCTCCACCGGAGAAGTGCTGCCTTCCAAGTTCACCATGCTGGTACCCCCCTTCGAAGGGGTGGAGGTGATGCAAAAAACCCCAGAACTGGTGGATTCCAAAGGCTTTGTGGAAGTCTCCGACGGCTACCAGAGTACCCACTATCCCAATGTCTTTGCGGTAGGGCTGGCCGCCAAGGTGCCCAACCCCTTCAAGGGTGATGTGGCCTTTGGTGTGCCCAAAACCGGCTTCCCCACCGACGAAATGGCCAAGACTGCTGCCCACAACATCCGCGAAGTCCTGCACGGCAACCTCAACAACCTGCACTGCAAATCCTTTGGCAGCATGCCGGCAGTGTGCGTGATGGACGCGGGCAACAAAGAGGTCATCATCCTGGGCAACCACCTCTACCCGCCCCGCCAGTTCCAGGTCATGCTGCCCAATGTGCTGGGCGACTTCAACAAGGTGCTGGTGGAAAAAATGTTGTTGCTCAAGTATCGCAACGGCTGGTCGTTCCTGCCGTAACTGCCTCTCCTACCAACCCCTCTCCCGATGCGAGAGGGGTTTATCTTTTCCCGTACAGCTATTCACGCCTGAACGCGGTTCCCACGGTTATTTGGTACAGCAGGGCTTGCTGTTCCAGGTAGATTACGCTTCACCATGTCTAGGAAATACCCTGCCAGGACAGGTAAGCTTTTTTTGTGATCAGGTAACAAAGAATTTGGGCGCACTAATACCAGATTTGGTTAGTTCGTCACCGTTTGGTGACGAACTAACCCGACCGAAGTTATCCGCGTAGCGGAGGGCGATACCGCCCCTTGGAAGTTATCCGCGTAGCGGAGGGCGATACCGCCCCTTGGAAGGGAGACGCTTTCTTCGCCGACCGACAGTGAAGGGCCATCGGCCCCCGGCTAGCGCCGGTACTCAAGGGAGGGGTGTGCTCTAGGATTCAAAAAGACAGCCTCTAGTGTTTTTGGTTTTGTAAACTGTCTTTTTGAATCCGGTATAAAGTCCGCCCCGATGAGGCGCAGATCGCAATTTTTGGGCAATCGACGCGCTGCAAAACAAGTTGCCAGTGCACTGAGAAAGCAAGCTCAAAATAAGTGCAGAAAAGCAAGAATCCCGGGAGTTTCCCGGGGTTCGCTGGTGCGCGGAGGGGGACTTGAACCCCCACACCTTGCGGCACAAGATCCTAAGTCTTGCGTGTCTACCAATTCCACCATCCGCGCAGGAAGGATAGGGTTTAGAGGTCAGGGGTTGAGTTTGCTGCTTGCTTGTGCCCTGACCTCTGCGCCCTTATTTGGGGTGAGCGATGGGACTTGAACCCACGACCCCCGGTTCCACAGACCGGTGCTCTAACCGGCTGAGCTACGCTCACCGCGCCGCAACAGCAAAGGGTATTGTAGACGTCGTGCTGTAATGCGTCAAGAAGGGCAAGCTTGATTCCTTTGGCTCAAAAAGGTCTGGAATTAGGGGCTCTGACATTGACGCTCTTCAGGACACATCCTATACTCTGCCCCAAGGTGCCGAACAATCGTTCGTTTGAAGAAGAAAAGCTGGAGAAGATGAGCCGCCGCGATGAAATCCTGGACGCGGCCGGGGAACTATTTAGCCGTCGGGGTTTTCATGCTACCTCCATGCGCGATCTGGCCCGAGCAGTTAATCTGCAAGGGGGCAGTCTCTACGCTCATATCGATTCCAAAGAAGAATTGCTATTTGAGCTGGTGAACAGGGCAGCAGATGAGTTTTTATACAATGCCGAGGCAATTCCGGCCCACATATCACCCAAAGAGCGGCTCGAGCGCCTTATCCGGGGGCACCTGGAGGTAATTGTGCGTGAGCTGGACTATGCAACGGTCTTTTTTCATGAGTGGAAGTTCCTCAACCCCGAGTTGCAAAGCCGAATAAAGGCCCGCCGGGACGACTACGAGACGCACTTCCGCAAGACCATCGAGGCCGGGGTCAAAGAAGGTCAGTTTCAGGTAGAGGATGTGCGGCTGGCGACTCTGTTTGTCCTGTCGGCTTTGAACTGGACCTATCACTGGTACCGACCCCACGGCAAGCTGACCCTCGAGTCCCTTTCGAAGCACTACTGCACACTGGTTTTCAAGACCTTAGGGGCGTGTTAGCCAGAGGCCCCAACCGGCATCGGTTCTGCTCGCACTTTGCCTTTCCTCTGGCGGACACCCTGGCACCCGAGTATGAAGCAGGGCCGACGGGGTATCCGGTACAATCCGGATAAGACATGCCTTATCTCCATCAACCTGGTTTTTTAGAGCGTCTGAGCGAACACGAGCGGCAGCGGCTGGGGCAGATTTGCCCACCGCGGGTCATTCAGCCAGGCGAGCTGCTGCACCGTGAGGGGGACACCTGCCAGAGCCTGCTCATCCTGATTGAAGGTCAGGTAAAGCTCTCGAGGGTCGCCGGTGTGGGCCAGGAACGCATTGTGTACGTGGCGGGAAACGGGGATCTGCTGGGTATCAACTTTTTGGATCAGGATGCAATTCACTCGACCACCGCCGTTTGTTTGAGCCGGGTCATGGTCTGTCCAGTAGAAAAAAGCCAGATGGAGCGGGTTTCTCGCGAGTTGCCCAATGTTCCCCTGCGGCTAGCCCAGGTGCTGGCAGAACGGGTAGGTCAGCTCGAGGCCCAGCTCGAGGTCTCGTCGGCACCTGCTGCTTTTCGTCTGGGCCGGACATTTGCCTGGCTAGCCCAGCGCTTCAGCATGCCCGATTTTTCGCCCTGGCGCGATCTGCCCATGGAACTGAAGCAAGAAGACCTAGCAGCCATGTGCGGCATCACCCGGGTAACGGTAACCCACACCCTGGGCGAGCTGCGCAACCTGGGGCTTGTCAAAGGAACCCGTGGGCGCTACCAGGTCAACCTGAAAGCCCTCGAGGCCTGGCTCGAGGGCTTTGCCGATGGTGTCTAGTAGGGGATTCAAATGGACAGCTTAGAGAGCCAAAACCCTGGAGGTTCTCTTTTTGAATCCCAGAGCATACCCCTCTTTGTCGGTCGGCAAACGGCCTGATTCGTTGCTGTGTGGTAACGAATCAGGCCAATCCGCTTAAGAATTGTCTCGAGCCAATGCCACTCAACCGGGCCGACGCTCAGGCCGGGCGCTGCTCCCCCAAGCCTACCGCCCTATGAAAATCACCGCCTGGCTTAGGTCGGAGAGGCGCGGTTTGCAGGTGTCCTCGACCGGGATGAAGGAGAGGGCCACTGGCTGGTCGCCCATTCGCAACACCCGCACCTCGTAAACCGCACGGGCGCATTCGGGCATGTTCGGCGGGAAGCCCTTGACCTCGAGGATCATGCGGCTGCCCTCGAACCGGAAGGTGCCGCTGGGGAAGGGAGCGGTGGGCGTGCGGGTGCCCTCGGGGGTCACGCCCAGTGCGAAGCTGCCGTCAGGGTTGTAGCGGATGTAGCCCATCCCGCCCTGCGGGGCGAACGCCGGGTTGTTCTGGTATTGCTTCCAGACCCCCACGATATCGGCAGGACTGGTGGCCAGCACCACGCAGGGCACGTTCTTGCCCGCTTCGCAGGCCACCAGTGGTGGCCGGGGGGGCTGGGCCTGCGGGGGCTGGGCGGCCACGATGCCGAGGAGAACTAGGGTGGTGAGTGCGAGCTTTTTCATCTTTATACCTCCCGCCCTTTTTGGGGACACTTTCATTGAACAAAGGGCGTCCCAGCCGCGCAATAGTATTTTCGTACCGCACGTCGTACCATGTACGAAGGGTATGCAAACCGCGACCTTTTTCGGGGGCTGGGTGCGCGAGCGCCGCAGGGAACTCCAGCTCACCCAAAAGAAGCTGGCGCGGCTCTTGGGCTGCGCCCCGGTCACGGTGCAGAAGATTGAGGAGGGCCGCCGCCGCCCCTCGCCCCTGCTGGCCGAGGGGCTGGCTAAGCACCTCGAGATCGAGCCGCAAGACCTAGGACGCTTCTTGCGGCTGGCCCGGGCCGAGCCCCCGGTGCCTAGGGCGCTACCAGGACGAACCCTCACGCCCGCTTCCAGCCTACCCGTCGCGGCCACGGCGCTCCTGGGGCGGGAGGAAGAACTGGCCCTGATCAAGCAGAAACTCCTCGCCGCCCAACCGCGCCTGCTCACCCTCACCGGGCCGCCGGGGGTAGGCAAGACCCGGCTGGCCTTGCAACTGGGCCACGAGCTAAAAGAGGCATTCGCCGACGGGGTGCGCTTTGTACCGCTGGCCCCGCTGGAGCGTCCGGAGCTGGTGCTCCCCACCCTGGCCCGCAGCCTGGGGCTCTCGGAGGGCGGCTCGGGGCTCCCGGCCCGGCTGCAAAAGCACCTGGGCGATCGGCAAATCCTGCTGGTGCTGGACAATTTCGAGCACCTGTTGGAGGCGGTGGTGGGGCTCTCGGGGCTGCTCGAGGGCTGCCCCGGCCTGCGGGTTTTGGCCACCAGCCGCCAGGCCTTGCGGCTCTACGGTGAGCAGGAGTGGCCGCTCGAGCCGCTGGCGCTGCCAGGGCCGGGCAACCCCGCCGCGAATCCGGCGGTACGCCTGTTGGTCGAGCGGGTTCAGGCCTTCGACCCGGCGTTTACCCTGGACCCCCACAGCGCCTCCGCCGTCGCCGATATCGTGACCCATCTGGATGGCCTCCCGCTGGCCCTCGAACTGGCCGCCGGGCGGCTGCGCTACCTGAGCCCTGGCGAACTGGCCTCCCAGCTCCGGATGAAGCCTCTGGCCGCGCTGGGGAGTGGGCCGAGGGACTGGCCCCAGCGCCAACAGACCATGGCAGGGGCCATCGCCTGGAGCTACGAGCGGCTTGAGGCCCCTTTGCAGCGGGTCTTCCGGCACCTGGGGGTGTTCGTGGGCGGCTTTGACCTAGCTGCCGCTACCGAGGTCGCGGGGGCCAGCCAGGGCGACCTCGAGGCCCTGCTGGATGCCTACCTGATCCGCCGCGAGGGGGGCCGCTTCTACCTGCTCGAGATCCTCCGCACCTACGCCCTCGAGCAGCTCTCCGCCGAGGAACTGGAAGCCGCCCGCGCGGCTCACTTTCAGCACTACTTGGCCCGGCTCGAGGCCCACCCTGTGGAGGACATGGACTGGCTCGAGGCCGAGATGGGCAACCTACGGGCGGCGCTACAGCGGGTGCTGGAGCGCGGCGAAGCCCGACCGGCTCTGCGGATGTTGCGCCAGAGCTTTTGGTTCTTGGAGGTGCGGGGCTACCAGCGCGAGGGGCTCTCCTGGATGCGAGAGGCACTGGCCCTGCCCGGCGAGGTCGAGCCGGAGCTGCGCATCCACATGCTCAATCGCGCCGCCACGATGGCCTGGCAGGTGGGGGATTTCGAGACTGTAGACTCCTGGCTGGATATAGCCCTGGGCCTGAGCCGGGCGGAGCGGCTGACCCACTGGGAGGCCCATATATTGATGCACCGGGGGCGGGTGGAGATCGAGCGGGGGCACTATCATGCGGCGCTGCGGGTGCTGGAAGAGGCCCTCAGGGCCAGCCGCCGGGAGGGTAGTCCCAACTTGATCGCCAGCACGCTACTCCAACTGGCTTACGCCCAGCTATTGCTGGGCAACCTCGAGGCCGCTGGTGCGTTCACCCAGGCAGGGCTGGAGGTATGCCGCGAGGTCGGCAACTCCTTTTGGGAACCCCTACTCCTCGACATCAGGGCTCAGCTGGCGATGAAGCGGGGTGAACACGCGGCGGCCCGATCCGACCTGCTCCGAGCACTGTCCCTGAGCGAGCACTCGCTCCTGCTGACCCGAGTTCTGGTCTCGCTGGGCGAGGCACTGGGCGCTGACCCCGAGGCCGGGCACGAGCAGGTCTTGCAGGCCGCGCGGCTGTGGGGGGCGGTGGAGGCCGAGCGCGAGGCCAAGGGCCTACCCTTCTCGGTGCCTGACCAGGCCCGCCTGGCGAACTCGGTCAGGCAGGCCAAGACACGGGCCAGCGACCTCGAGTGGAACCTGGCCTGGGCCAGCGGGCGCTCACTGTCCCTGCGCGAGGCGCTGGAGTACGCCCGCTTGCTCGAGCGCGAGTACTAAGAGCGGCCTCCCACAAACAGTCGGTACGGCGGTTTAGGTCGTACCGACTACAATACGAACCTAGTATGTCAAGCCTTTACCTGGGCCTTGAGGACTCGATAGACCTCGCGGGCCAGATAGGTATTGAGCAGTCGCAGGGCTTCCCGAGGGGTCTTGCCCTCCTGTCGTTTGCGCAGGAAGTAGTCCCGAAACCCCCGCTGGTTCAGACGAATCCGCGTCAGTACCGCTAGGTGCAGCACATGGTTGAGCCGCCGGTTGCCCCCAGGGTTTACGCACACCCGGCCCACCTGCCCACTCCCCCGGTACACCGGCGCCACCCCGGCATAGCTGGCCAGGTAGTGCTTGTAGGGCCTTGCGCACCGATACCAGTTGCCCCCGGCAACGGGTCAGCTCCTGCAGGGCCAGGGTGGCCTCGCAGGGCAGGTAGCGGGGGTGTTGCGGATTGGCCAGCAGGGCATGGGCGGCATGGGCCGCATCCCGCCCATCCTCCTTGCGCCGTTCGACCCGGCTGCGGTACTGGCTGGTCAGGGAGGGGTGGATGGGATACAGGCAGGCGCCTTGCGCGACCAGGTAGCGGGCCAGGGGTAGGGCAAAGTTTGGGATGGGGCGGGGGTTCATGGGGATCGTAGCCTGTCCGAGTTGGCGGGGAGTCGTATCATTCAGCCGGCCTATTCGCTCGAGCTCAATCCTGCCGAGCGGGTGTTTGAGGAGGTCAGGCGGGCCATTGAAGGCAAAGTGTACACTTCACTGGAGCACAAACGCCTGGCTGCTGAGGAGTGCCTCGCCCAGCTTGCGGCTAATCCAACCAGGGTCAAGCGGCTTTGCTTTTGGCCTTGGATTCAAGAGGCTTTATGTGTCACCTCGTCGTAGAGTTGGTATAACTAGCGACGACCCCAGGAGGTAAAAACCTGGTCGGTGGCATTGGCCTGCCGATGGCAGTCTACGCACATGGCCGGGTTGGATAGCGCACCACCCTGGAACGCATCACCTTTACGCTCGTAAGCAGCCCAGGCCCAGTCGCCTGCGCTGTTGCTGCGCTTTTGCATCACCCAGATATTGGTAACGGTCAAACTGGTAGGATCGACACGTTCCTTAACAAAAATGGTGCCTTGAGCGAAGGGCAGATTGTAATTACCATTCGCACCCACAAGGCGCTCTGGGGCCAGATTGACATAGACATCCTTACCCAAGGGGTGGGCCCCAGCAGTGTTGATTTTGTTGACATTAACCCGTGTCCAACCCGCATACCCGCGAATACTCTCCGTCAGGCTGGCCACCTGTGCCAATACCCCGCCTACCAGCATTAGTCCTAGCAACAGCATCCACTTTTTCATGGGTTACCTCCCAGGACTAAGGCTAGGTAGTATCTGAAGGGCTTTGTGTATCGGATTTAACACAAAGGCGCTAAGCTTTACTAGACCCCTCGCCCAGGCTATCCCCCAGAGCAAACTCCAAGGCCATCTCCCAGGCCGACTGCTCGAGTTGCAGCACCCGGCCCACGACCCCATCCACTTCCGCAGGACGCAGTTCTTCGGAAGCCTCGAGGGCCAGACTACCCAAATCGTGCAACAGGGCCTGCGCTTCGGGAGCCATCCAGTGCTGGGCTACCAGGTCGGCCAGACCGCCTGGTGCCTCTGGGAGCGGGTGGGAACTCCAGGCGTCGAAAAAAGCCCTATGCCTGGCCCATTGGGCTACACAACCCATGGCATAAGGGACTTGCTCGAGACCGTGCAGAAAATCCAGGTAATGCTGGCGGGCGGGGTGGACAGGCACGGGGGGCAGCTCGAGGTCGGCCAGCCAGTCCAGCTCTTCTACCGTGACCAGCAGGGCGTTGACCATAATCAGACGGTGTTTTTGCGGCGCCCGGCGCAGCAAAGCGGTCTGCAGGTCCAGCATGGCTTGGTACAGGTATTGCTCCTGCACCAGCCAGCACTCAAAAGCACGC
The DNA here is from genome assembly GCF_003574035.1 of Meiothermus hypogaeus. GTDB lineage: Bacteria > Deinococcota > Deinococci > Deinococcales > Thermaceae > Meiothermus > Meiothermus hypogaeus. Next base: position 64,278 of record NZ_QWKY01000001.1, read on the forward strand.
CTGGAGACTTTTTCCTCGCGCAATAGGCGCAAGAAGGGCTGCTCATTCAACTCAGCCCAACCCCGAAAGCCCCGCAGGTCAATCACGCCCTTAAGCGTGAGGCTAAATAGGCCCGGTGGGTGTGCATAGGGCTAAGATTGGGCTTGAATAAAAAGCACCTGCTCGCACAAACCGTAATAGTCTTACAATTCGGCGTTCCGATATTTTCTTAGATAGCTAGTGTATCCCTAGCAGCGCGTTGTGAATGGCCTCGGCAAAAGCTTGGGGCTGGTCGATCCAGGGGTAGTGACCCGCCCCTTCAATAATTTCGAGCTGCCCGCCGACCAGATCGGAAATGGTCTGGGCTTCGGGGTAGCTACTGGCATCCAAAGCACCCAACAATACCGTGCAGGGCGCTTGTATCTCCAGTAAAAAAGGGGTGTAGTCCAGGCGCCATAGCCCGTTTAGCACGAACATCCGCCCAGGCGTATCGGCGCCCATCACGGTAGAGCCCTCCGCCATCCATTCGTATTCCATGCGGCTGTGCTGGCTGGGAAACAAGAGCTTGTCAAAGGCCGCTTTGGGCTCTACCTCGGCAAAAGCTTCCTGGAGCAGCCGGGTGCCGTCTTCAAGCTCCAACTCGATTTCGTGCTCTTCGATACCCCGCAACCCCAGCGAGGCCCGGTAGAGCTGGCCGGCCAGCCAGGGAAAGTTGATCCAGGGGTTAACCAGCACCAGTCGCTGGGTGGTCTTTGGGGAACGGCGGGCATAGTCCAGGGCCAGCAGCCCACCAAAACCGTGTCCCAGCAGGGTCCAGGAATCCAGGCCGAGGTGATCGCGCAGATGAAAAAGGTCGCCGACCAGTGCATCAATGGTAAAAAGGCCCGGTTCTTCCGGGAGCGCGGGGCTGCGGCCTCCCCCCCGCTGATCAAGGTAGAGCACCCGGAAGCCTTCCAGGTATTCCTCCAGCCCCTCGCGCAGGGTATAACTGCTTCCCCCAGGCCCCCCATGCAGTACCACTATGGCCGGGGCATCCAGGGGGCCGGTGTCCTCGAGGTAGACCTCCACCCCATCGTCCACAGCAATCAAATCTATTTCTTCGCGCATAAGGTTCCTTACCGGCTTAGAGCCAATGACTAAAAGCCCCCACTATCCCGGTTGCCGACTCCCCTCCTCGAGCAACTCAAAACTCCAGCTGCGAAAACCCTCCAGCCCGGCCGCAGCGCGCTCCATCTCAGGGGTATGGGCCCAGACCTCGAGTAGATAGAGTTCCTGTTCCGCACGGTACAAAAGCCGGTAGGGATGGGGAAATTGCCGCGCCAAACCTCGCAGCACATCGAGGTTTTTACCCTCCACAAAAAGTACTTTCATCTGCTTCTACTGTACCCTTTCATTTGCAAGTCTCAAGCAGGAGAGCGCTTATGATGCGCTCAATACGCTTATTTCGAGGAAGCTCGGCCGGCATTTCCTTGCCATAAACGTTCCAAAAACAGCACCTCGCAGGCTTCCTCGAGACGCTTGCTACGAGGAAGCTCGGCCGACATTTCCTCGCCATAAACGTTCCAAAAAAAGCACCTCGCAGGCTTCCTCGAGACGCTTGCTACGAGGAAGCTCGGCCGGCATTTCCTCGCCATAAACGTTCCAAAAAAAGCACCTCGCAGGCTTCCTCGAGGCTGGTCATAAGCGAGTAGGCTTGCAGGAGAGCTTTATCGGAGTTTTCCAGGCTGCTTTTGACAAAGGCCCCATGCCCACGAATCACACAAGCAGGGTGTTCTTTTAGCGCCAGGGCCACAGCTTCGGCGGCTTCCTGGGTTCCCGAGGCGGTTTTGGGGGCGACCACCGGAATCTGGTCAAAGTAGTACAGGCCCTCGAGGTCAATGGGTTGGATGGACTCGAGGTGAAACGACAGCGCAATCGCATGGCGGGGATGGGCATGCACCACCGCTGTTGCGTCGGATTGCCGGTAGATGGCCCGGTGTATCACCCGCTCCACCGAGGCGCCCTGGTCTCGCTCAGGGTCCGGCTCGAGAGGCAGAAACATCAGGTCGTCGGGGGTCAGATGGGCTTTCTGCGCGCCTGAGCGGGTAATCCAGAGCCCATTGCCTTCCCGCACCGAGTAGTTCCCCGAAGTGGCCGAGGCCAGTCCGGCCGAGAATAAATCGGCACCAATCTGCTGAAAAACGAGGTAGAGTCTGGCCTTCATAAGCAATCTGCCCGATGGCATGAATTTATACCAGATTCAAAAAAGACAGTTTACAAAACCACTAAAACTATAGGTTGTCTTTTTTGAATCCCAGAGCACACCCTCCCGAACGGTCGGCGAGAAAATCGTCTCCCTTCCAAGGGGCGGTATCGCCCTCCGCTACGCGGATAACTTCCAAGGGGCGGTATCGCCCTCCGCTACGCGGATAACTTCGGCCATGTTGATTCGTTACCGAACGGTAATGAATCAAGCGAATCTGGCATTGGAGTTGGCGTTCTTTTTGGAGGCCGCTATTGGCTATCCCAAAGGCTACAGGTTATAGGCTGTAGGCCAACACCTACAGCCTGTACCTCGAGCTCAGTCTAGGCCTCGCGAGCGGGTTGTTCGGGACGCACACCCGGGCGCCGCGACCCAACCGGCACTTGCTCGGCCTCGCGGCGGGCCTCCTCGAGGCGCCTCAGGGTCTTCTGGTCTACCACCTGGGTATCGCGCACAAAGTCGGAGCCGGTACCGGCGGGAATCAGCTTACCCAGAATCACGTTTTCCTTGAGGCCAATCAGCTCGTCGAGTTTGCCGGCAATGGCTGCTTCGGTCAACACGTGGGTGGTGTGCTGGAAGCTGGCCGCCGAGAGCCAGCTCTTGGTCGAGAGGGCGCTCTTGGTTACGCCCATCAACATGGGCTTCCAGCTCGCGGGGGTTTTGCCCTCGGCCATTAGTGCTTCGTTGGCCGATTCCACATCCCACTTCTCGATCACCTGACCCTCGAGGTAGCGGCTATCGCCGGGGTCGGTAATCTCTACGTACTTGAGCATCTGTCGCACGATGGTCTCGATGTGCTTGTCGTGCAGCTTCACCCCCTGGGCCCGGTATACGCGCTGGATTTCGTCGGTCAGGTAGCGCTCTACCGCCTCGGGGCCTTTGGCTTCCAGCAGCTGGTGGGGGTCAATGGCCCCACGGGTCAAGGGCTGTCCGGCTTCCACCGTCTCGCCTTCCTTGACGGTAATACGCGCTTCCTTGGGTACTTTGTACTCCTTGGAAAAGCCCTCGCTGCTGACAAAGATGCTGATTTTGTCCTCGTGCTCTTCGATGTGAATGGTGCCGTCGATCTCGGCAATCACCGCCTTAACCTTGGGGCGCCGGGCTTCGAAGAGCTCGATTACGCGCGGCAAGCCCTGGGTAATGTCGGTGCCGGTGGCCACCCCACCGGTGTGGAAGGTACGCATGGTGAGCTGGGTACCGGGCTCCCCGATGGACTCGGCGGCCACCACCCCCACGCTTTCGCCGATGGAGACCAGCTTAGCCGCCGACAGATCCCAGCCATAGCAGTGCTGGCAGACCCCGTAGCGGGTGCGGCAGGTCAGGGGCGAACGAACGGGCACTTCTTCAATCAGGCGCTCCTCGGCGGCCTTGACGATGAGGTTTACATCCTCGAGGCTCAGCTGGTGCCCTTCGGCAAACACCTTGCCCTTGATTTCAAACTCGCGGGCCACCGTACGGCCATACAACCCCGACTCGATGTCGCTCTTTTTGCGCAGCCGCTTGTTGCGGAAGGCCTCGTCGAACTGCAAAAGCGGCACCGAGATGTAGTCGGGCGTGCCGCAGTCGGCTTCCCGCACAATCACCTCGTGGGCCACGTCGTGCAGCTTGCGGGTCAGGTAGCCCGAGTCGGCAGTACGCAGGGCGGTGTCTGCACCACCCTTGCGGGCCCCGTGGGTCGAGATGAAGTACTCCAGCACCGTTAGACCCTCGCGGAAGGACGCCTTCACCGGCACCGGGTAAGTCTCGCCCGAAGGCTTGGCCATAAGGCCACGCATGCCGGAAATCTGGCGAATTTGCTGAGGGTTACCGCGGGCCCCCGACTGGCTCATGACGTAGAGCGGGTTGAAGGGGTAGTTTTCCTCGAAGTTCTTGAAGACTGCATTGGTGACTTTCTCGGTGGTCTGGCTCCAGAGCTGCAGAATCTGCTGGAAGCGCTCTTCCTCGGTCATCAAGCCCAGTTCGAAAGCCTGTTCAATTTGGGCCAGCTTGGCATCGGCTTCCTGCAAGAACTGCTTTTTCTCAACCGGAATCACCGCATCGTCGATGCCAATGGTGATACCCGATGTGGTCGAGAGCACGAAGCCGTAGTACTTGAGCGCGTCCAGGAGCTTGGCGGTCTTTTCCACCCCGAGCACCAGGAAGCTCTTGTAGACCAGGTCTTTGAGCGAGTTCTTCTCCTGGGCAACCTCGAGGTTCACCAGCTCCTCCGCAGCCGCCGTGTCTTCAACTGCCTCGCTGACAATGCGCAAGAAGAGCATGCGTCCCGGTGAGGTTTCCAGGAGTCGATTACCCAGGCGCACCGTGACCACGTCCTGATGATCCACCACACCGCTCTGCACGGCCAGGAGGGCTTCATCCACGCTGCTAAAGACGTACTTAAGGCGACCCACACTGGTTTCTTTGCCCGCCACCTTAATTTTGGCGTTCAAGGCCACCTTGCCTTCCTCATAGGCTTGCAGGGCCTCTTCAATGGTCTTGAACTCCAGGCCCTGGCCCTTCTTCTCGCGACGGAGCTGGGTGATGTAGTACAGGCCCAGGATGATGTCGCGGGCCGGCTTGGCTACGGGTTCACCCGAGGCCGGCGAGAGGATGTTGTGGGCCGAGAGCATCTGGATGCGGGCCTCGGCCTGGGCATAGCTCGAGAGTGGCACGTGTACGGCCATCTGGTCACCGTCGAAGTCGGCGTTGAAAGCCTCGCAGACCAGGGGGTGAAGCTGGATGGACTGACCCTCGACCAGCACCGGCTGGAAGGCCTGAATGCCCAAGCGGTGCAGGGTGGGCGCCCGGTTCAAAAGCACCACCTTGCCGTGGATGACCTCTTCCAGGGCATCCCATACCTCGTCCTTGATGTCGCGGGAGCGCTCCAGCATCTTGCGGGCGCTCTTGACGTTGTTGGCGATGCCCTTCTCCTCCATTTTCTTGAGCAAAAAGGGCTTGAAGAGCTCCAGGGCCATGCGCTTGGGCAGGCCGCACTGGTGCAGCTTGAGCTGCGGCCCCACCACAATCACCGAGCGGCCCGAGTAGTCCACTCGCTTGCCCAGCAGGTTCTGGCGGAAGCGGCCTTGCTTGCCCGAGAGAATGTCGGTGAGCGAGCGCAGGGCCCGGTCGGAGCCGGGGTTGGTGACCGGGGTGCCGCGCCGCCCGTTGTCCAACAGGGCATCCACTGCTTCTTGCAGCATGCGCTTCTCGTTGCGGATGATCATCTCGGGCGCGCCTTGCGACAGCAGTTTGCGCAGACGGTTGTTGCGGTTGATCAGGCGACGGTAGAGGTCGTTGAGGTCGCTGGTCGCGAAGCGCCCTCCGTCCACCTGCACCATGGGGCGCAGGTCGGGGGGCAGCACCGGCACCGCCTCCAGCACCATCCACTCGGGGCGGTTGCCGGAGTCGCGGAAGGCCCGCACCACCTCGAGCCGCTTGCGGGCTTTGGCCCGACGGGCGCGGCTGGGGTGCTTCATCTCTTCTACTAGTTCGGCCTCGAGCACGCTCAAGTCAATGTCCTTGAGCAGTTCCTGAATAGCCTGGGCCCCCATTTTGGCATCGATGTCGTAGGACTCGATGACCCGCACGGCCATGCGAATGAAGTCCACCTCCACCCGGCCATAAATTTCCGAGGTCACCTTGCCGCCGTCGGCCAGGGCGTCGCCGGGCGAGACCCGGTCGCCGTTGGTCACGTCCACATCGTCCTCGAAGGGGTAAAGCTTGGCCTTCATCACCACAATGGAGGCCGGCTCGTGCAGGTGCACCACTCCATCGGCCTCGGCGTGGACCTCTTCTTCGGGCTCGATTGCGCCCACCAGTTTATCACCCTTGCGCACCTGCATACCTTCGCCGGCCAGCACGTGCATGTGGGGCTGGAGGGGATAGTCGGCCACACGAGGGCGCTCGAGGGTAAAGCTCAGGTGCACTTCCTTCTTGGCAGCTTCGGCCTCGAGCTTTTCCACTTTGAGACCCTTGGGCATCTTGAGCTGGCCCTTGCCCTGGGCCAGCACGTCGCCGTTGCCCACCAGCTCACCCTGGCCTACCTTGAGGTGCATTCCCACAGGAATCAGGTAAATGGCGCTGACCGTGCTGGTGTCGGGGTCCAGGATTTTGACCAGGGCCCCATCGCCCAGCTCTTCCACATCCACCACCCCAGAGTCCTCGGTGGTGATCTGGTAGGAGGCCTCGAGCTCGGCCAAGGGTTCGCCCGGCTTGTACTTATCCTGCTCGATCCAGGCAGCTTTGGGGAGGGTCAGTCGGGCCCGTTCTTTATCGGCGTACTCGACCCGGATGCGACGGGGGAAGCGGAAAAGCACCAGCCCATCCATCTTGCTCACCACCCCCGGTGCCAGCTCCTGGCCTTTTTTGACCTCTTCACCGTCCTTAACAAAGGTCTCCACCCCGGCCGGAATGGTGTAGGTCTCTTGCTTGCCAAAGCGCAGCTCACGGTACTCGTCGTCGGTGAGGAGCTGGCGCTTCTGCACCGGCACACCGCCCAGCATGGCCCCTTTGGGGTCTATGGTGATGTACTTGGCAAAGTACAGGACTTGCTCGAGTTCCTGAGCCGACAGGTCGAGGAGGGTGCCAATCTTGGAGGGCACATCTTTTACATACCAGATGTGCGCGACCGGGGTCGCCAGCTCCACGTGCCCCATGCGGTAACGCCGCACAATGCTCTTGGTGACCTCTACCCCACAGCGCTCACACACCTTGCCCTCGAAGCGCTGGCGCTTGTACTTGCCGCAAGCGCACTCGTAGTCTTTCTGCGGCCCGAAGATGCGCTCATCAAAAAGCCCATCGCGTTCGGGTTTCAGGGTGCGGTAGTTGATGGTCTCGGGTTTCTCAACCTCGCCATAGCTCCAGCTCCGAATCTTATCGGGGGAGGCCAGTCCGATTCTTACTTTGCGAACTTCTCGTTTAATCATCGTTCACTCCGTGAACTTGTGTCTCAAGTCATAGGCCCAGTGGTAGTTGCTGGCTTGTGAACCACATCATCATCGGCGGCTAGCCAACCCTTCAAAGATGTCGAGATTCCTGGCATTCTCGTCGTAGGTCTCGACATCCAGGCCCAGCGACTGCAATTCCTTCACCAGTACCCTGAAGCTTTCCGGTACGCTGGCCTCGGGCACATCTTCACCTTTGACCACGGCCTCATACGCAGCGTTGCGACCCTCAATATCGTCAGACTTGATGGTAAGGATTTCTTGCAGCGTGTGCGCCGCACCGTAGGCTTCTAGCGCCCACACCTCCATCTCGCCAAAGCGCTGACCCCCGAACTGCGCCTTGCCGCCCAGGGGCTGCTGGGTAATGAGGGAGTAAGGGCCTGTAGAGCGGGCATGCATCTTGTCCTCGACCATGTGGTAGAGCTTCATGATGTACATCACCCCCACCACAATGGGGCTTTCGATGGGCTCACCGGTACGTCCGTCATACAGCACGCTCTTGCCCTGTTGAGCCACTTCGCGTAACTGTTCGGCGGGGTCTTTCGTACCGTCCACAAGACCCAGCTTGGCGGCTCTGGCCAGCACTTCACGCTCGCGGTTGTCAAGGCCAAAACCGGCTTTGGTACGAGCCTCCCACTTCTTGTCGAAGGCCTTACCCAGCATCTCTTTAATTTCACTTTCGGCAATGCCGTCAAATACCGGCGTAATAAACTTGAGGCCAAGTTCATAGCCGGCCAATCCCAGGTGCGTTTCCAGAATCTGCCCCAGGTTCATGCGGCTGGGAACGCCTAGTGGGTTGAGCACGATGTCCACCGGGGTACCATCGGGCATGTGCGGCATGTCTTCGGGGGGCAGAATCTTGGAAACTACGCCCTTGTTGCCGTGGCGGTTGGCCAGCTTATCGCCCACTTGCAGCTTACGCTTCTGGGCCACATACACCCGTACTACCTCCCGCACGCCGGGCTTAAGCTCCACACCAGGGTCGCCCCGACGCAAGCGCAGGGTGCGCACCACAATGCCCCCCTCGCCGGGAGGCACCCGCAGGGAAGTATCCTTGACGTCGCGGGCCTTTTCACCGAAGATACTGCGCAAAAGCCGCTCTTCGGGGGTGGGCTCGGTCTCACCCTTGAAGCTCGTACGGCCCACCAGAATGTCACCGGCCTTGACCTCAGCGCCAATCCGCACCACCCCGTCTTCGTCGAGGTCGCGCAAGGCAGCTTCGGAAAGGTTGGGAATGTCCCGGGTGACACGCTCGGGGCCTAGCTTGGTGTCGCGGGCCTCAATCTCGTAGCGCTCGATGTGCACCGAGGTGTAGAAGTCGCGGCGCAGAAGGTCTTCGGAGATAACAATGGCGTCCTCGTAGTTGTAGCCATCGAAGGGCATGATGGCCAGGAGTACATTTTGTCCCAGAGCCAGCCGTCCTTCGTCGGAGGCGGGGCCGTCGGCGAGGAGGTCACCTTTTTTGACCTTCTGCCCCTTGGAGACCCGGGGACGTTGGTCAAGGGCGGTTCCCTGGTTGGAGCGGGTGAAACGGCGCAGGTTGAACTCGTAGAGGCCCTTATCGTCCCCCCGGATATGGATTTTGGAGCCATCCACATACTCCACCACGCCATCCACATGGGAGTAAAGCGAGGTCAGGGAGTCGTGCACCACCCGCTCTTCCACGCCGGTCATAACCACCGGGCTTTGAGCCCGCAGCAGGGGCACCGCCTGGGCTTGCATGTTGGAGCCCATCAGGGCGCGGTTGGCGTCGTCGTGCTCGAGGAAGGGAATCAGGTTGGTGTTGACCGAGAAAATCTGCTTGGGCGAAACGTCCATGTATTCGACGTCTTCAGGACGCATCACAATGGGCTCGCCTTTCTTGCGCACCACCACCTGCTGGGTATCGAAATGCCCATCGGGTTTGAGTGGGGTGTTGGCCTGGGCAATGGCAAAGCGGTCTTCCTCGGTGGCAGTCATGAAATCGACCTTGTCGGTCACCCTGCCGTTTTCCACCTTGCGGTAGGGGGTCAGGATGAAGCCCAGATCGTTGATACGACCAAACGAAGCCAGCGAGGAGATCAGGCCGATGTTGGCACCCTCAGGCGTCTCGATGGGGCAGATGCGCCCATAGTGAGTGCGGTGCACGTCGCGCACATCGAAACCCGCCCGCTCCCGGGTCAGACCACCCGGGCCCAGCGCTGAAATACGACGCTTATGGCGCAATTCCGAGAGGGGGTTGGTCTGATCTTTGAACTGACTCAGTTGGCTGCGCCCAAAGAACTCGCGAATGGCGGCTACCAGAGGGCGGTTATTGACCAGCTTGGCCGGGGTGGCGCTTTCGGGTGTACCGAGGAGCATACGCTCGCGCACGCCGCGGGCCAGGCGAGAAAGACCTACCCGGAACTGGTCGGCCAAAAGCTCGCCCACAGTGCGAATGCGACGGTTGCCCAGGTGGTCAATGTCGTCGGCTTCGTAGCCGGGTTCACCGCTTTGCAGGGCAAAGAGGTATTTGAGCACTGGCAGCAGGCCTTCGTCCTTGAACTCGCCGTTCTCAAACTTGATGAGCATGCGGCCCGAGAGCTTGATGCCCAGTTTTTGCTGGGCCTTGTACTTGCCTGCCTCCCCCAGGTCGTAGCGGCGCGGGTCAGAGAGCAGCGAGTGCAAGTAGGTGATGGCCTTGTCGCGCTTGGGCGGGTCACCGGGGCGCAGCTCGGTGAAGAGTTTGAGCAGCGCTTCGTCCACGCCCATCTCGAGGGCTTTGTTGCCCCGGTACTGGGCTTCCAGTAGACCTGGAAGCAGGTCGGGGTAGGCCGAGAGTTCCTTGCTGAGGGTTTCGGCGGTGAAGCCCAAAACCTTTAGAAGAAGTGCCAGCGGGAACTTCTTTTTGTTGACCTTCATCACCACCACGCCAGACTGCTCGAACTCGAGGTCGATCCAGGGGCCACGCTTGGGCAAGGGAATGACCGAGGCCACATATTTACCAGGGCGGGCCTGGTCGGCGGTGAAGTATACCCCTGGAGAGCGGTGAATCTGCGAAACGATCACCCGATCTGCCCCATTGACGATAAACGAGCCATCTTCGGTCATGAGGGGAAGGTCGCCCAGGAAAACCTCGTCTTCTTTGAGCAAACCGGTGTCCTTGTGCACCAGCAGCAACTTGGCGTACAGCGGTGCTTGATAGGTTAGGTCTTTCTCCCGGCACTCATCCTGATTGAAAGGCGGGTCGCCCAGTCGGTACTCGAGGAAATCCAGCACCAGACCCCGCCCCTTCTCCCCTTCTTCGATGGGGAAGGTCTCCTTGAAGGCGGCTTGTAGACCAATGGCTTCCCGCTTGGAGGCGGGAACATGGGCCTGTAAGGCTTTGGTGAAGGAATCAACCTGGATTTCGGTGAGGGGTGGGAAGGGAATAACTTCTGTAATCTTGCCGAACCGCTCTATCTTCATCAAAACACCTCTTAACCCGTGGCTCTTCTCCGCACTTTAGGGCACGGATACAGCTTGCTCTGGGCCTTGTGGGGGGTTTTCGTAAGCTAACAGGGTTCTTCCGCAGGCGAAAAAGTTCCCTGCGGCGGCTGATTCTTACGCTTTTTGTGGAACACACCAGGGGTGCAGGCCACAAAACACAAAAATAATGCTAGCACATTAGCGCACATAAATGCAACAAGCACCCTGAGTCTTCAAGCTGCTGTGCAAAAATAGTAGCACAAGATGAGATATTTGAGGAGTACGTATGGCCCCAAGGATAGGCGCACTCATACCAGATTTGGTTGATTCGTTACCGAACGATAACGAATCAACCGGGCCGAAGTTATCCGCGTAGCGGAGGGCGATACCGCCCCTTGGAAGTTATCCGCGTAGCGGAGGGCGATACCGCCCCTTGGAAGGGTGTGCTCTAGGATTCAAAAAGACAATATATTGAGGTTTTTGTTTTTGCAAACTGTCTTTTCGAATCCGGTATCACTGTGATGAGACGATGTGGGCATCCGGAGGCTTGGAAAGCCCCAGCGGTTTTTTATCCAACAGGCCTCTGTTTATAGGAAATCGCCCAGAATGCGCTCAACCTGGTCGGTTTCAATTAGAAAGGCGTCGTGACCATGAGGGCTGTGAATCTCGCGGTAGATGCCTCCACTCAAAGCAGCCATCTCCCGAACCTCCTGGGCAGTGTAGAGGACGTCGGAGTTAATGCCCACAAACAAGCTTGGGGTACCCCGAAGCTGCTTCAGAGCCGCCTCGACCCCACCCCGCCCCCGGCCCACATCGTGGGTGTCCATAACCTCGGAAAGCACCAGATAGGCATTCGCATCGAACCGCCTGGCAAACTTCTCCCCCTGGTACAGCACGTAGCTTTCGCCACGCTCGGGGTGATGCTGCCAGCGCAGCCGGAAGGAGTCGGGTGAACGGAAGGAAAGCATGGCCAGGGCCCTACCCAGCTGCAAACCCAGTGGCTGCTCGGTGTAGTGCCCCCCCTGGTAGCCAGGGTCGATAAGCACCGCCTCCCTCGAGAGCCGATTGAAGGCTCGGGCCCAAGGGCTATGCACGGGAGGGGCCGCCAGAACCACCAGTTTATTGACCCGATGTGGATACAGAAGGGCAAACTCGAGAGCCACCATACCGCCCAAGCTACCCCCCAGCAGGGTGACCTTTTCGATGCCCAGGAAGTCCAGAAGCTTGGCCTGGGCGCGGGCCAGGTCGCGCACGGTGAGTTTAGGAAAATCGGGGCCATAAGGGCGACCTGTGGCTGGATTAAGCGAAAGCGGGCCGGTAGAGCCGTAACAACTGCCAATATGGTTGGCGCAAATCACAAAATACTTCTCGGTATCGAGCATTCGACCTGGCCCCGCCAACTCGTCCCACCAACCATCGGGCCCAAAGGCCTGGTCAAGCCTGGGCAGACTGCTGAGGGTCTCCTTGGTGTAGGTGCCGGCCAGATGCGCCGAGCCCGTCCAGGCATGAAACACCAGCACCGCGTTGCTGCGGTCAAGGTTGAGTTGTCCGTAGGTTTCGTAGCGCATGCGCAACTCCGGCAGGGCTCCGCCGTACTCGAGGCGAAAACCACCCGCAACCAGGGCCTGAGCCGGCACCGGTGGGAGCACCCGGCCCCGACTCTTGGGTGGCTTGATCAGCAAGGCCTCGTGGTCGCCCCAGGCCTCTTGTACCAGCAAGTCGGTCATGGCAGTCTTCCTCTCCACAAACCCTGCAGCGCACTGCTAGAACGCATCAAACGCCTACCTTTGAGCGCAGGGCTTGTTTGAGGTCGGCCTGAATATCTTCAATGGCTTCCAGTCCCACGCTGATGCGCACCAGCTCCGGATTGACCCCGGCGCGGACTTGCTCTTCCGGCGATAGCTGGGAGTGGGTGGTGGAAGCCGGGTGAATGGCCAGGGTACGGGTATCGCCAACATTAGCGAGGTGCGAAACCAGCTCAAGCCGATTGATGAAGTTTTTGGCCGCCTCATAGCCGCCTTTGAGACCAAACGTCAGCACCGACCCTGGCCTTCCCTTGAAGTACTTTTGGGCCTTGGCATGGCTGGGGTGGTCGTCTAAGCCGGGGTAGTTGACCCAGGCTACCTCGTCTTGCTCGCGCAACCAGTGAGCCAGGGCCAGGGTGTTTTCTACGTGGCGCTCAGAGCGCAGCGAGAGGGTCTCGAGGCCCAGCAGCAACAAGAAAGCCTCAAAGGGGCCCAGGCACTGCCCCTGGTCGCGCAGGCCGTCTACGCGGGCTTTGATAATGAAGGCCAGGTTCCCCAGGGCCTTGTGCAACTCGAGGCCGTGGTAGCCCGGTTGCGGCTCGGTGATCAGTGGATACCGCCCATTGTCCCAGTTGAAGTTGCCGCCATCCACAATCAGGCCCGCAATGGCCGCCCCATGCCCCCCAATCCATTTGGTGCCGGAGTGGGTCACGACATTGGCCCCCCACTCAAGGGGGCGGAAAAGGTAACCCCCATGCCCAAAGGTGTTGTCCACAAATAGGGCGATTCCACGCTCCTGAGCAGCCTGGGCAATCAGCTCGAAGTCGGGGATGTTGAGGGCCGGGTTGCCCAGCGACTCCAGGTACCAGAAGCGGGTTTTGTCGTCCGAGAGTCGAATAAAATCCTCCACGCTCTCGGCGCTGTCGGTAAAGCGGCTCTCAATTCCCAGGCGGGGCAGGGTGACCTTGAACTGGTTGATGCTGCCCCCATACAGGTTGGGGGTGGAGACAAAGTTGTCACCCGCCTGGGCGATGTTGGTGATGGCCAAAAACTGCGCCGCATGGCCTGAGCTGGTGGCCAGGGCTGCTACCCCCCCCTCCAGCGCTGCAATGCGCTTTTCCAGCACATCGGTGGTGGGGTTCATGATGCGGGTGTAGATATTGCCGAACTCCTGCAAGCCAAAAAGCCGGGCGGCATGGTCGGCATCCTTGAACTGATAGGACGTGGTGGCGTAGATGGGCACCTGGCGGGCACCGGTGGTGGGGTCGGGGCTGTAGCCAGCGTGGAGCTGAAGGGTCTCGAAACGGTGTTTTTGCGACATAAAGCTCTCCTACCGCGATGAGATTGGGGCGCTTTCGGTAGGAGTTTTGCTATAGCAAAACCCCCTACCAGGCGTTCTTTTATGGCTGGAAGGGGGTCACGATGCGTGCATTCCCTTCTCTTATCTTTCCCGACTGCCAGACTATGCCAAGTCTTGAACGTTGTGTGCCTACAACATTCAGCAGTCGAGCCGGAATTAGCACCTTGCAAAATAGCTTTTGGCGATGAACAAAAGCTATTTTGTGGGTTGCTGCGACTTCACTGGGCCGATTCCCTCCGCCGCTCTGGATAAAAGAACTTGCTTGTTTGTGGCCGCGCCCCGGCGCGGATAAAAGTGAGTTTAGAGAGGTGGGGAAGCTCTGTCAACCCCTTCGCTTTAGTCGTGCGGACGATCAGGTTTAGCTTCACGGGCCCTGCGGCGCTCGAGCTTATCCTGGTACATGCGCTGGTCAGAAAGCCGTACCAGGTCGCCATCAGAGGTAGCCTCATCGGGCATGGAAGCCATACCGGAGCTGACGCTGGCCGTTGGGAAACCCTGGCTTTTGGTATTGAGTATAGCCGTTTCAATCCGGCCCAGAATCTTGGCCTGGTGGCGTGCATCTACATAGGGCAGAATGGCAGCATATTCGTCCCCGCCGATTCGATACACTCGCCCCAGCTCGAAAAAGCACTCTTGCATGGCCTGGGCAAAGGTGCGCAGCAGGGCGTCCCCGCGTTCGTGGCCTTCGGTGTCGTTGAGCTGCTTGAGGGTATCGACATCCAGGGCCAGCACACTGAGCGAGTAACCGACCCGCTGCGCACGTGCTACCTCACTCTCGAGGTCAGACTCAAAGGCACGGCGGTTGCCCAGACCGGTCAGTACGTCGGTATGCGCCATCAGCTCCATGCGTCGGGCCAGCACCTGGGCCTCACGGCGAGCTTGCTCGAGTTCGCGGGTGCGCTCAGCCAGCAACTGCTCGAAGTTTTGCTTGAGCAGCTCGATTTCCTCGTCCGCCCAGCCCAGCTGGGCTTTCTCCAGCTGCACCGAGAGCGAAAGGTCGGAGTCCAGGCGCTGCATATGCTCTTCCACATCGACGGTGACTTCTGCAAAGACCGCCAGGCATGCCTCGACCACGGTCGGATCGAATTGCCGTCCGCTCTGACGCTTGATTTCCGCCAGCGCTTCAGCCACCGACCAGGCCCGCTTATAGGGGCGCTCGTGGGTAAGGGCATCCAGCACGTCAGCCACCGCCACGATACGCCCGGACATGGGAATGCTATCCCCTGCCAACCCACGGGGATAGCCGCTGCCATCAAAGTGTTCGTGGTGCGACAGCGCAATTTCTTCCGCCAGCCTGAGAATTTTGGAGCGTCCCCCAGACAGGATACGCGCGCCAATAGTGGTGTGATCTTTCATCAGCTCGTACTCACCTACCGTGAGTCGATCCCGCTTTAGCAAAATCGCGTCCGGGATTCCAATTTTGCCCACATCGTGCAAGCGCGCAGCCAAGCGCAGGGTTTCGACTTCGTGCTGGGGCCAGCCGAGTTCCTTGGCAATCATGGCCGCGTTGCGGCCTACCCGGTAGGTGTGCTCGCCGGTGGCATCATCGCGGAACTCAGCGGCCAGGGCCAGGCGGGAAACTATTTCGAGCTGGGCAAACTCGAGCTCCTGGGTGCGCTGGAAGACCTTGGCCTGGGCCTCCTCGCGAGCTTGGCGCTCGAGTTCGGTTCTCAGCCGCAAGTTTTCCGCCTCGTTACGCACCCGCTCGAGCTCGAGTTGGTTCATCAAGGTCTGGCGCTGACGCTCGCTTTCTTCGTTGAAGACTTCCCGCTCGAGGCGATGGTACTCCTCCAGGTGTTCGATGGCCTGGAGATATTCCCCGCTTGCACGGTGCACCCGTGCCAGCAGGCGGTGAGCCAGGTAGGTGCTGCGTTTACGCTCGGCCTGGCGTGAGAGTTCCAGGGCTTCCAACCCGTACACCTGTGCCTGGTGTAGATCCTTTAGTTCGATAGAGGCCTCCCCCAGGCTGAGCAGTACGTCCAGAACGGTGGCACGCCAGCCTTTAGAGCGGGCCAGTTCCAGCACTTCCAATAGCGTCTGGGTGGCAACCTGGGGCTCACCCAGCGCCATCTGCGCCTTGGCCAGCCCTTCTAATGAGGTAAGCAAAATCCGTTCCAGCCCCAACTCTCTGCTGGCTACTACCACACCATGGTACGTATCCCTGGCCCTTGGGTAATCCTGGCGCTTGAAGGCCAATTCCGCGATTAGCTGCAAAATCTGCAATTCGATAAATCTCTCCTGGGTGCGGCGGATCTCAGCCAGGGCCAGCTCGTAGTATCGGTCGGCCTGTTCGAAATTCCCCATTTCCATGTAGAGATTGCCAATGGAAGCCAGGTTGCCCGCCCGGTTGCGAGGGCTATGCTCTTCGTGGCGATACAGTTGATAGGCCTCCAGAAACGCCTCGAGGGCCAGCGGATACTGCCCCAGTTCGGTGCGCAGGATTCCGATATTGTTGAGGACATTGGCCTCGGCAACTCGATTGCCCTGGATTCGCACGAGCGTGAGGGCTTTAGTGAGCTTGTCCAGAGCCTGGGCATACTCGGCCTTGGAGTGATGGATTCCGGCCTGCTGGTTGAGGCAGTCGGCCTCGGCGGCGGGTAGATTGGCTTGCTGGGCCAACAAAGCGGCCTCTTCGAGGTAGCTCGAGGCCTGGTTGAGGTCGCCCTGCTCTCGCAAAATGGTGGCGAGTAGCCGCAAACCCTCGAGCCTGAGGGTGGATTCATCGAATGTGGATGCCAGCTCTACACCTGCCTGGGCCATCTGGACAGCCTCGCCCAGTTGTCCCAGCGAAAGAAGAGCCCTGGCCAGGGTAAAAGCAGCTTGAACCTCGAGCGATAGCGCCTGATGCGCCTGAGCCAGGGTTCTGGCTTCCTGAGCCAAACGAGATGCTTCCTGGGGTGCCTGGGCCAGACACGCCTCGGATTCTCGTAGCAAAGATTCGATGCTTGACAGCGCAGACATCGAAACGGCTTTTGTTGGGTCGGTATCGCGCTGCACCACCACGGCCTCTATGCTAATCCTTGATGGAGGTTGTCAAGGCTCAAATAAACCTTGGGTTGGCGTACCCAGGTGGGGCCGTGTTTATTCACCTTATGCACCATGTCTTTCCTAAGGCCCAGTCTACGACCTGAAGCACTGGCTGGCTGTGATAAATGTTCTTCCGGTTTGTAATGGCCCGGCTTGCGCTACAAATAGGCTTCAACAAAACCCTTCTGCAGGGTATTGGCAACCCTGCACTTATTTATTTTCTGCCAGGGCCGCCAGGCTGGCCCAGCGAACAAGTTCCAGGTAAGCAGCGGGTGTTTGGGCAGGTCCCAGAATGACCCCCCGCACACCTCGATAACTTAGGGACAGCTCGAGCCAGCGGGCTTCACTTTTCGCGGCCAACAACAGCAACCCAGGCGCAAGCCAGGGCGCTGTTTCTGAAGCCAGGGCCGCATCCACCCGTGCTTGTATTGCCGAGGTAGAAATTCTCTCACGGGATATGGACACAAACAATTCGTTGGCCCAGCCCAGTTTCCAGGCCAACTCCCGGTAGGTCTGCCAGTCATCAATATCAAAAAACCAGGGCCCGGAGCCCCACTCCACCCGTTCTATCTTTTCCTGATGAGCATTCAAAACTGCCCGGGCACCTTGATCGCCTTTGAGTTTTAGAACTTCAGGAAATAGCTGCCTGGACAAAAAAACGGGTGGGCGCATCTGGCCCTGCTCACTGGCCACCACCGCGAGCTTTTGCGGGTCGCGGTGGTGGATGGCCCGCTTGAGCTGTGTGAGTTTTTCCGGTTCCTGTGCGGGCATGTCGGCCAGAAACACCAGAACCCCTTGGGCGTCAGCGAGTGCCCGCATACCCGCTTTGAGCGAGGTGCTCTGGCCGTATCGGTAGTGACGGTTGAGGACGGCGAAAACCCTCGAGGCAAGGTCACCCGGCTGTGTTGCCAGCCACCGCTGCAATGCAAACCGAGCAACCCTGGCTTCACGCCCCAAAACCACCGCGATGCGCCCATCGGCAACGCGCAGGGCATGCTCCAGAACTCGAGTCAACAGGATATGGCCCTGCCCGGCGGGTAGCAGGAACTTGGGAACCCCAAACCTCGAGGCTCTACCGGCAGAGAGCACAATTGCGTCGATCGGTGACATAGACGGGGTATTCGCCGAGAAAGTGGTCGGGGTATGTTGCGTAGGTCTGGCTAAAAAAGGTTAGGCTTCCCGTAAAAACTTTCAGGCGATCCACAAACCAAAATAGCACTGCCAAGGCTCTGCAACCTGCGGATATTGACCTTTCAGAATCCGCAAGGCCCCTCCCACAAGAAGACCCCTTGCCTGGTCGAAGCCTGTCGTCAGGTTCAAACTGTAATCTCCAGCATGCTCAATCTGACTGCAAGGTTTTAGATTAGCCATGCTTGAGAAAGCAAAAAACCAAAGGGAGGTTGGACAACATGATACCTGCGGCCTTTGAGTACAAGCGCCCGATGTCCCTCGAGGAGGCCATCAGCCACCTGGCTGAACATGGCTACGACGCCAGAGTGCTGGCCGGGGGGCAAAGTCTTATCCCGGCCATGCGCTATCGCCTGGCCCAACCCTCCGTGCTGGTGGATATAAACAAGCTCCCCAACCTGGGGTATATGCACGAAGAAAACGGGATGCTCCGCATGGGTGCACTGGTACGCGATACCGATGTGGAGTTCAACGAAGAAATACAAAGCAAGTATCATCTAATCAGCGATGTTTCCAGGGTCGTGGCCGACCCCATCGTGCGTTTCCGGGGTACGGTGGTGGGGTCGTTATGCCATAACGACCCCTCTGGAGACTGGGCCGCTGCTGCCATTGCGGCCCGCGCGCAAATGGTCATTCAAGGCAAAAATGGGCCTCGAGTCGAAGCCATTGACCAATTTTTAGTGGACAGCTTCGCTACCTCCATCGGCGAAGGGGAAATGGCAGTAGAAGCGCGCTTTCCAGTCCCAAATTCCCTCACCTCGGGCGCCTACGAAAAAATTGAGCGTAAGGTAGGCGATTACGCCACCGCCGCCGCCGCCGTGCAAATCGAGCTCAACCCAGATGGAACCATCAAAGAGGCCGGTATCGGCATCACGGCGGTAGCCCATATGGCGCTTCGGGTAGTTGAAGGTGAAAACCTGTTGCGCGGCCAGAAGCCTTCACTCGAGCTGATCCGGGCTGCTGCCGAGGAGGCCCGCAAAATCGCCGACCCCAACCCCGACGCACGGGGCTCTGCGGAGTACAAGAAAGACATGGCCCGGGTACTGGTGGGCCGGGGCCTGATCAAGGCCCTGCGGCGCTTGAATGTGGTAGTGGCCTGATAACCCAAGGGAGAAACCATGGAAATCACCCTGAAAATCAATGGCGCTGAAAAGAAGCTCAATGTAGAACCCCGCACCCTTCTGGTTCATGCCATCCGCGATGCAGGGCTTACCGGCACCCACATCGGCTGCGATAGCTCGTCTTGCGGGGTGTGTACAGTGGTGCTGGACGGCAAAACGGCGGTTAAGAGCTGCACCATGTTTGCGGTAATGGCCGAGGGCCATGAAATCACCACCATTGAAGGCATGGCCCAGGGTGGAAAGCTACACCCGCTGCAGCAAGCCTTTTACGATCAGCACGGTTTGCAATGCGGCTACTGCACCCCCGGCATGATCATGTCGGCCCACGTTTTACTGCAACACAATCCCAACCCCACGGAAGAAGAGATTCGCTTTGGGCTCTCTGGCAACCTCTGCCGTTGCACGGGCTACCAGAACATCGTTAAAGCCGTTCAACAGGCTGCTCAGATGTTGCAACAACCCGCAGGCGCAGCAGCAGACGATTAATCCAAACGAGCAGTAAGTTATCGGTCTTTTGCTACCCAGGCAACTGAAAGGAGCACCAATGGCAGTTGAATCCGCGAACCTCGAGCCCAAGGGTATCCAGGGGCTCGGCAAGGCCATCAAACGCAAGGAAGACCCGCGCTTCATCGTGGGCAAGGGCAACTACCTCGACGACATCAATCTGCCCGGCATGTTGCACATGGCCCTTGTACATAGCCCCTATGCCCACGCCAAGATTCTAAACATTGACACCTCTGAAGCTCTCAAGATTCCAGGGGTCAAAGCGGTCATCACTTCCAAAGAACTGGCCGGCGCTGGCCTGGCCTGGATACCAACCCTGGCTGGCGACAAACAGATGGTGCTGGCCGATGGTAAGGTGCTCTACCAGTACCAGGAAGTCGCAGCGGTCTTTGCCGAGAGCCGCCAGGCCGCCGCCGACGGGGCCGCCGCTGTACAGGTCGAGTACGAACCCTTGCCGGTGGTGGTAGACCCCTTCAAGGCCACCGCCCCCGATGCCCCGGTCTTGCGCGAGGATATCAAGGGCAATATGACGGGCGCGCATGGCCCCCGCCGTCACGACAACCACATCTGGACCTGGGATGTGGGCTCCAAAGACGAGACCGAAAAAGCCCTGGCCCAGTCTGAAGTCCGCATCAAGCAGCACATGGTCTATCCCCGCAGCCACCCGGCCCCCCTCGAGCCCTGTGGCTGCATCGGCGACATGAACAAGGCCACCGGGCGGCTCACGGTCTACATGACCAGCCAAGCTCCCCACGCCATTCGCACGGTGCTCTCGCTGGTGACTGGCATTCCCGAAAACAACATCCGGGTCATCTCGCCGGATATTGGGGGTGGGTTCGGCAACAAGGTACCCGTTTACCCCGGCTACGTGTGCGCCATCGTGGGCAGCATCGTGCTGGGAGCGCCGGTGAAATGGGTCGAGACCCGCACAGAAAACCTCACCACCACCGGCTTTGCCCGCGACTTCCACATGGATATCGAGATTGGAGCAACAAAGGAAGGCAAGGTCACGGCCATGAAGGTCTACACCCTGGCCGACCACGGG
Source organism: Meiothermus hypogaeus (assembly GCF_003574035.1). GTDB lineage: Bacteria > Deinococcota > Deinococci > Deinococcales > Thermaceae > Meiothermus > Meiothermus hypogaeus. The sequence continues at coordinate 84,837 of NZ_QWKY01000001.1, forward strand.
GCCTTCGACGCCGCCGCCGACCCCAGCAAGTATCCGGCGGGCCTCTTCTCCATCTGCACCGGCTCCTATGATTTCCAGAAGGCTTACGCTCAGGTCGAGGCGGTATATACCAATAAGGCCCCGGGCGGAGTGGCCTACCGCTGCTCCTTCCGCGTGACCGAGGCCAGCTACCTGATCGAGCGCAGCATGGACGTGCTGGCCCACGAGCTGAAGATGGATCCCGCCGAGCTGCGCCTCAAAAACTTTATTCAGCCTTCCCAGTTCCCCTACCCCTCGGCCCTGGGCTGGACCTACGACTCGGGCGACTACGAGAAAACCCTCAAGGTCGCCCTCGAGCGCATTGGCTACGCCGAGCTGCGCAAGGAACAGGCCGAGAAAAGGGCAAGAGGCGAGCTGATGGGCATTGGCATCTCCACCTTCACCGAGATTGTGGGCGCTGGGCCCTCCAAGGACTTCGACATCCTGGGCATCAAGATGTTCGACGGGGCTGAAATCCGGGTGCACCCCTCGGGCTCGGCCATCGTGCGGGCCGGTACTCGCCACCAGGGCCAGGGCCACGAAACCACCTGGGCGCAGATTGTCTCTGAGGAGCTGGGTCTGGATGTGGACAAAATCATCGTGGAAGAGGGCGATACCGACACCGCCCCCTACGGCCTGGGCACGTATGCCAGCCGCTCCACCCCCACCGCAGGAGGCGCCATGGCGCTCGGCGCAAGACGCATCCGCGAGAAGGCTAAAAAGATTGCCGCGCACCTGCTGGAGGTGGGCGAGAACGATGTGGAGTGGGTGGACAAGAAGTTTGTGGTCAAGGGCGTACCGGGCAAGAGCGTGACCATGAACGAGGTGGCCTTCGCGGCCTACACCAACCTGCCCCCCGGCATGGAGCCGGGTCTCGAGACCACCTACTACTACGACCCCCCCAACCTGACCTTCCCCCACGGGGCCTACATCTGTGTGGTGGATATAGACAAGGGCACCGGCGAGGTCAAGGTGCGTCGCTTTGTGGCCATTGACGACTGCGGCACCATCATCAACCCCATGATTGTGGAAGGGCAGGTACATGGCGGCCTGACCGAGGGCTTTGCCATGGCCTTCATGCAGGAAATCGCTTTCGACGAGCAGGGCAACAACCTCTCCTCGAACTTTACCGACTACCTGCTGCCCACCGCGCTCGAGACCCCCAAATGGGAGACCGGCCACACCGTCACCCCCAGCCCCCACCATCCCATCGGGGCCAAAGGCGTGGGCGAGTCACCCACGGTCGGAAGCCCAGCAGCCTTTGTGAACGCGGTGGTAGATGCTTTGGCCCACCTGGGCGTGCGGCATATTGACATGCCCATCACCCGCGAAAAGGTTTGGAAGGTGCTGCGGCAGGCCGGGGTGGATTCGTTCTAGTAAGGAATGTCAATAGCCTATAGCTCATGGCTAATAGCGACCCAGATTGGTTTTGCCGTTGGCTATCAGCTATAGGCTATCCGTGAGGTTAGCGCATGAAACTCGAGTACAGCGGTCAAGAGAATGTTCAAGCCAATCCCGAGAAGGTCTGGAGCTTTATCCAGGATCCCAACAAAGTTGCCTCCTGCTTGCCTGACTTGAAGGCAGTAGAGTTCAAGGACGAAAGAAATATGGTGGCTACGGTAGGCGTAGCCGTAGGGCCTGTGCGGGGTTCTTTCAAGTTCAACATCGAACTTGACCCCCATCCTGAAGAAAATAAAGTGATGGTACGCATTCGTGGCGGTGGCCTGGGCAGTGCAGTAGACCTGACCGCCAGCGCTGACATCCTGGGACAAGATGACCAAACCACCCTCCTGGACTGGCAAGGTCAGGCAACCGTCAGCGGGCCAGCAGCCACCGTGGGCGGACGGGTGCTCGACGCCCAGGCCAAGCGGCTTATCGAGACCGTGTTTGCCAACATGAGCAAAAAGATGAGCGAGGTTTAGCCGCTTTCCACAATACGCCTGGCTCAAGACAAATCTGATTTCAACGATACGCCAGACTCAGGACTAATCTGACCTGAAACGACGCATTTGTGGCCAGCGAAAGATTTCATTGAGCCTGCTCGTTTTACGCTGTAAAGCAAATGGACATCTACGGCAAAATCGCTGAACTAAGGCGCAAGGGCGAGACTTTTGCCCTGGCCACGGTGGTTTCGCGGCAGGCCCCGGTTTCCTCCCACCTCGGCGATAAAGCCCTGATTTTCGAGGATGGGCGCTTTGAGGGGTATGTGGGTGGATCTTGCTCTAGAGAAATTGTGCGTAAGCAGGCCCTCGAGGTCTTGCGGCTGGGCAAACCACGTCTGGTCAAAATCACCCCAGAGGCCGCCGCTCAGGTGGTGCTTGAACACGCCGATGAGGTCATCATCCCGATGACTTGCTCCAGTGAGGGCGCGGTGGATGTGTACATTGAACCCCTCGTTGCCAAGGCCAGCCTGCTGGTAGTGGGCGGCTCACAAATCGCCCTCACGACAGCGCATATTGCGGCACGGATGAACTACAAAGTCACACTGGCCTGCGATATGCCAGAGCTGGCCGGGGTGAGCCTCGAGTCCGACATCCAGGTGCTGGACTGGCGCGAGCTGGAGGGCTGGCTATCCAACCAGAACCCTGCCAAAACCAGCATCGTGGTGGCCTCGCAGGGTCACTACGACGAAGACGCACTGGCCCTCATTGCCAGGTGGATGCCCCAGCCCGCCTACCTGGGCCTGGTAGCCAGCCGCAAGCGCGGTGCTACGGTGCTGGATAACCTCGAGATTCTGGGCGTCTCCAAAACCGCCTTGCCAGGACTCAAATACCCCGCCGGACTCGACCTGGGCGGACGTGGGCGCGACGAGGTAGCCATCTCGATCCTGGCCGAAATTATCCTGCACAAAAGCGGCAAGGAGTGGGCCGATAGCGCCGGGGTTGCAAAGGAAAAAATTCCTGCCAGCACCCAGACCTCGAGCCAGCCCATGCCCTTCTCGCCCCAAAACGACCCAACCGTCATGAGGGAGATACAGCAGGTGGTGTCGGTCGCGGCTGAGGTGTCGGCCACTCCCCCCTCCCCCACTCCCCTGCCGCCCGGAACGGCCATAGACCCAACCAGTGGCGAATTGTTGGAAATCGCCAAAGCGGTCAGCGCAGAATACCAGGGCCAGACCTACTACTTCAGCTGCCCCAACTGCCGGGCCAAGTTCCTCAAGAATCCCGACAAATATCTGAAAGGCAAGGCATGAGCCAGGCCGAAATTAACCCCCTGCTTACCACCGTCGAGGGCATCCAGGCCGTTCTACACGAGCGGAACTACATCGCCGACCTGCCCATGGCCACTGCTTTGCGGTTGGTAATGGCACTGCGCAAACCTTTGCTCGTCGAAGGTCCCGCCGGGGTCGGCAAAACCCAGGTGGCCAAAACCCTGGCCGAGGTGCTGGATACCAGACTTATTCGCTTGCAGTGTTACGAAGGGCTGGACACCGCTCAAGCCCTCTACGAGTGGAACTATCCCAAGCAGATGCTGCACATTCGCCTGACCGAGAACAGCGGCTCAAGCATAGCCCAGCGCGAGGCCGAGATTTTTAGCGAGGCCTACCTGCTGCGGCGCCCGTTGCTGGAGGCCATCTCACAGGACAAGCCTCCGGTGCTCCTGATTGACGAAATTGACCGCACCGACGAAGAGTTTGAGGCTTTTTTGCTGGAGCTTCTGGCCGAGTTTCAGGTCACCATCCCCGAGCTGGGTACCGTAAGAGCCACCCACCGCCCCTACGTGATTCTTACTTCTAACCGTACTCGAGAGTTGTCAGATGCCCTGAGGCGGCGGTGCTTGTACCTGTGGCAAAACTACCCTAGCTTCGAGAAAGAAGTCGAAATCATCTGCACCAAGCTGCCGGGTATCAACGTGCGGTTGGCCCAGAAAATCGCCACGGTGGTAGCGCACCTGCGCGAACTTCCCCTGAACAAAGCCCCCGGCGTGGCCGAGAGCCTGGACTGGGCAGAGGCCCTTGTATCGTTGCACCAGGAAGCGCTGGATATGGGGGTTTTGGAGCAAACCTGGGGTGTGATTCTAAAGGATAAGGACGACCTGACCCTGGTGGAGGCCCACAAACAGCGCATTGCCGAACTGGTGGCTTAGGCCCAGGAGCATCGTGGTTCATCAAAGATGCCCTTCTGGCTGCTCAGAAGCTTGAGATCAGGTTAAATCGATGTCCAGCACTATCGAATCTCAGCGGTTTCCGTATGGTAATCTGCCCGAGAACCTGATTGCCTTTGCCGAACACCTGCGGCACACCACCCAGCGGTTCAACCTTGGCCCTGGAGAAGTAGAGGATGCCCTGCTGGCGCTAGAAGCCGTTCAGCTGGGCAGCCTCCAGGAAGTTAGGCTGGCTTTGAAACTGGTTTTTTGTAGCAACCTCGAGCAAGAACGGGTCTTTGACGACCTTTTTTTTCAGTTTTTTCTGCCCGGCCGCAAACGAATCGAGGCCCAGCCCAATGCCCACAAGGCAAGCCCCGGCAACCAGGGCGAGACCGGCCAGAAAAGCCAGCCCGCCCGCAACAACCCCTCCGAGACCCTTCTCGACCCAAGAAGCCCACTGGCGCAGGGCAAGGCCAGGTTGGCTGAAGAGTCCTATACCAACGACTGGGCCGCCCCTCTACTCAAGGCCATGTTTAGTCGCACCGGAGGGAGCGAGACGCCGGAGGTCGAGATTCTCCAGCAGGACCTGGATGCCATGCTCCATGCTGCGACGCAACTGGTTAATCAGGTCAGGCTGGGTCGTAGCCGCCGTTGGGTTAGCACACCCAAGGGCACTCGTTTCCACTTTCGACGCACCCTGAGAAAAGCCCTGCACACCGGGGGTGAGCCGCTTTATCCCGCCTGGCAGCACCACCCCAAGCGCCAGCCTCGCTTTTTGTTTGTGCTAGACGGAAGCCGCTCGATGCAATCCTACTCCGACCGGCTATTGCAATTTGCCTTTGCCCTGCGCACGCGCTGTAACCGGGTCGAGGTATTTGTCTTTTCAACAGGTCTGAAGCGCATTACCCGTGAACTCGAGAAAGCGGGAAGCCTTTCCGAACGCCCTAGGCTCAGCCGGTTGGGTCAGGCCTGGGGGGGTGGAACCCAAATCGGGGAGAACCTGCTCTATCTGGAGCAAAAGTACGGGGGCCTGATCCGGGGCGACAGCATCGTGATCATTGCCAGCGACGGCCTGGACACAGGAGCACCGGAAGTACTGGACTATGCGCTGCGACAAATACACCAGCGCAGCGCAGCCCTGATCTGGCTGAACCCTTTGCTAAAGAACCAAGGCTACAACCCCCACGCCAACTGCATGAAGACCGCCCTGCCCTATCTGGACCGGTTCTGCGCCGCCCATACTCCCGAGGAATACGCCCAGCTCACCCACCGCTTGCGACTGCGCAAATAGGCCCAGCGCCCCTACCGAGCGCTGGCCACCCGGCGAAAATCACGATCGAGCCTGGCAAAAGCCGGGCCCTCTACCAAACCCACGTCTATCTGTTCTGAAGCCAGGGTTTCCAGGCGAACCGAGCCAAAGCCATCGGCCCGAACTGCAAACGTCCACCGCATCTCGATGGTTGCTTCCGGTTGTCCCTGGGCATTGAGCCGTTGGGAGACATATATGGCCGTAGAACCCGTTCCCAAACGCTGTACCCAGCGCCCATAGCCTGGAAGCGGACGGGCTTCCAGGGCATAGTAGGAGGCTACCGATTGGGATAGCCGTACGATGATCGGATGCCCGGCCCCTACAGCCTGTACACTTCCAAGGGGAAAACCACTACCCACTTCGTAGACCACCTCGCCAGGGTCGGCCCGCACCGTAGGGCCACAGGCCACCAGGAGGGTAATTCCAACAAGCATCAGTGCAATCCAGTTACGCATACGTGTACCTCCGGCTTCATGTTAAGCCTGGAAGGGTGATAGTCGGGTGAAGGTAGCACAAAGCTAAGACAGTGCGGGCGAGGCATGGTTTCGCACAACCGATTTAAACCAAGCCCTTGAGCGTTTTGAGAAACTCACAGTGGGCCTCAAACCTTTGCTTTCTGCCTTTCCGCTAGCCTTCCAGCAACTTGGCCCAATCAGTTGGGGCCTGGGGCTGGGTATAGGCTGTGTCCATCTGGGCGAGTTGGAGTTTACCCGAATACTCTTCATTGACGGCCTGCCAGTAGGTGTACTCCTCAATGACCCAAATACCGCTTTCACGGGCTCCATTCCCACTTGCCTTCACCCCACCAAAAGGCAGGTGGGCCTCGGCGCCCACGGTGGAGTTGTTGATGCTGGTCATACCGGCCTTGATTTCATTTTTGAAGCGGTAGGCCCAGTCGCGGCGGTTGGTATAGACCGCACTGGAAAGGCCGTAAGGGTGGGCATTGGCGGCCTGGATGGCTTCGTCCAGCCCTTCTACCCGCACCAGGTTGATGGTAGGGCCAAAGATCTCCTGCTCAAACTGCTTCATGCCGGGCCGGGCCTCCCACACCGTAGGCCAGCCGAAGGTACCAGCATCGGGGTCGCCCTTAAAGCGGGGATAGGGGTTGGAACCGGTAATACGGGCCTTGCCAAAGAGGAGTGTGGCCCCATCCTGCCGACCCCAGGAATAGTGTTCGATCCAGCGCTCAAAGAGGCGCGTGTTCATGAAGGGGCCATAGGTCACCTCGGGGAACTCGAGGGGATTGCCCACCACCGTCGCCTCGGTCTTTTCCAGGAAGCGCTTTTTGAACTCGTCATAGATGGGCGCATCTACAATGATGTTGCCTGCGCTGGTGCAGCGTTGACCGCCGGTGGCAAAAGCGCTCCACCAGGCCCCCTCTACGGCTAGCTCGAGGTCGCTGTCACGTAGCACCACCAGGGGGTTTTTACCGCCAAGTTCCAGCGTCGGGCGCAGAAGGTTGCGGCCCGCCACCTCCCCAATCCAGCGCCCCACCGCCGTACTGCCGGTAAAGGCGAATTTGTTGAGCAAGCCCTCGTCCATCAGTTCGACCAGCCACTGCCCCGTAGATCCCTTGCCCTCGCCAAACACCACATTGATGACCCCAGGCGGCAGTCCGGCTTCCTCGAAGAGCTTGACAAAGACATAGGAAAGTGCGGGAGAGTCGTCGGAGGGCTTCCAGACCACGGTGTTGCCGGTCAAGATAGCCGGAATTAGCTTCCAGGAGGGTACAGCAATGGGAAAGTTGCCTGCCGTGATCATACCCACCACGCCAATGGGCCTGCGGAAGGTAAAAAGTTCTTTGTTCTTCATCTCGCTGGGCACCGTCTGGCCGTAGAGCCTGCGCCCTTCCGAGGCAAAGAAGATGGCCGTATCAATGGCCTCTTGCACATCGCCACCGGCCTCTTTGAAGGTCTTACCCACCTCGCGCACCATCAGCCGCACCAGGGTGTCTTTTTCACGGGTCAGCACCCCAGCCAGGTTCATTAGAACCCCCCCACGAACAGGTGCAGGCGTGCGCGACCACTCCTGGAAAGCTTTTTGGGCCGCTAGCGCAGCTTTTCGCACAGTTTCTTTGGAAGCTTCGGGAAAGCGCGCTGTAAGGTCGGCCCGGTCGGCAGGGTTGTGGCGCTCGAGCTGCCTGCCATCGAAGACTTCCTCACCACCGATAATGTGGCCAATCTCCAAGGTACTACCATATTTGCTTTTATGTGTTTGCACGGTTTACCTCTCTACCGAGTTGAGCTTGGCCCGAAGCGCCTCAACAGTAGCCGCCGGTACCAACTTGGACACATCCCCCCCATAGCGGGCGATTTCCTTGATCATGGTGGAAGAAACAAATGACCAGCGGGTAGCCGCCATAATGAACAAAGTCTCGGGATGATTGCCGTATTGGCGGTTGAGGTGGGCCATTTGCAGTTCGTTTTCGTAATCGGACACCGCCCGCAATCCTTTGACAATCACTTTGGAGTTAATCCGCTTCATGTAATCTACCAACAGGCCACTAAAGGTATCCACTTCCACATTGGTCATGCGGGCACTGGCTACCGCCTGGCGGATAATCTCGACCCGCTCTTGTGGGGTAAAAAGCCATAGTCCGCGTTTGGAGGGGTTCTCGAGCACTGCTACGGTTACCCTGGCAAAATGCTTCGAGGCCCGCTGAATCACATCGAAGTGGCCGTTGTGCAAAGGGTCAAAACTCCCCGGATAAACCACATGCATAAAGCCTCGCTTTCGCGGAGTATCTTCACATAACGGGGCGCAAAGCGTCAAACACACCTAGCGTAAGGGGATTCGGGGTCGGAGCCTGGGTTTCTCTAAAACAAGTCTATTGCAGGATAATGCCCATCATATTGTACTTGGCCCGGCGACTGAAAGACCGCCAAACCCCCACGCACGGATTTATTTCTGAGTGGTGGATTGTATTGCATCTGCAACCGTTCTGGCTTCAATGATACTGATGGTATTGAAGCCATACTCTCTACGCTCCCCCATTGGCAGGGTCAGTTCGGTGGGGTGCTGCAAAATATAAAGACCGCCCGCTTCGACAATTTCAGCCTCGAGCAAACGCTCAAAATCCTGCACCAGATTGTGGGGGTAGGGCGGGGCCATGAAGGCCACGGTAAAGCGCAAACCCCGCCTTTTCGCTTCCAGCAAATAATCCTCCACGGCCTTACCTTCAATCCGAACCTTTAGGCGGGCTTTAGTAGCATTCTCACGCAGGCACTGAATGGCCTGGCGATCTTTTTCCACCAAGGTGGTTTCAAAACCCTCCGAGGCGGCCTCGAGCCCAATCGCGCCACTGCCCGCATACAAATCCAGAAAGCTACCCCTGCGTGGATAGCGAAAACGCAAATAGTCAAAAAGGGCCTTGCGCAGCCGTACCGGACTCGGTCGCGCCGATTGCGGTACTTTTAGCGCGACCCCTTTGGCCGTTCCGCCCAGAATTCGCAGCACCGTAGCACCCTCAGGATCACTGCCCGGGAACCCGAGTCGGAATCTGCACCATGTCCGGGCTACGGAACCAGATCTGGCATTGCACATTGCGCGTTTGACTGGGCTTGACCTGTACTTCAAAACGGCTGCTGGCCCCGTTGGCCAGGCTGCGCACCGCGATGGGGGCTGAATTAGTGCCATAAACCCGGCGATTGGGCACCCCATTCACCGTGGTAACCTCCTTGTCGGTTATGCGCAGGTTGATTCGGATATTGTTCAGGGTTTGCCCCGACTGATTGACCACCGTACCTCGTGCTACCATCGCACCGCTGGCGTTGAGGGCGCAACTCCACTCGCTGACCCGAAGCTTGTAGACCGTACCCTGCGCCTGACCCAGTCCCGTAGACAACATCAACCCAATAAAAATAACAGCTTTGTTCATACCGCAATGCTACCAAAGAACCGACGTTACTCCCAAAACCAGGCCCCATATCCGATACTTCCTGTCCACCTCCAGGCTGATTCTATGAGGATGTAAAGGCCGTAAGGCCCATCTACCCATCGGCGGCCTCACAGATACAACACCTCCATGTAGGCCGAGCTGGTTGCAGGGTCGGTCATTCCTTGGAAATACTCAGCGGGGGCTGGGAACCAGAGAAGCAATTTGCACCACTCGAGGGTTGCGAAACCACAACTCACACCGATTGACCGAGTCAAAACCAGTACGAATCCGCACCTCAAAAGGGGCTACCTCTCCAGGCATTAAGTTGCGATCTTGCAACGCAGTGGAATTGCTGGCCATGCGAAGCCCAGGCCCAATCACCCGTACACTCGCCCTCAGGTCCTGCAAAGGCCGGGAGCTAATATTCTTGACCGTACCCTGCACCAGTACCCCTCGAGCAAACGCTTTACAACTCCAGGAAACCACCCGCAGGCGATAAACGCTCGACTGACCCGCCACCAGACCGAACGTGGTGAGGACCAATAAAAAGACGAGCAAACGTTTCATGACTTATCTGTTTTACTGGGGGCCATGGCCTGGCGTTGGCCCTGCTGCATTTCAGGAGCTTCTGCCTGATGGCAGTTTATAGCAGATCTGAGTTTCACAAATCGTTATTTGAAGCCCGTGAGAAGAGCTTTAGAAGGTATGCCGAAAAAAACCCCACGAATCGTGGGGTCCGTTGGTCGAGGAGACTGGATTCGAACCAGCGACCCCCTGCTCCCGAAGCAGGTGCGCTACCAGGCTGCGCTACTCCTCGGCACCAGCAGTTTATGAGTATAGAGTGGACTCGAGGCTTTGTCTAGGTAAGCCTTGAGCTGTCAAATGCGCAAGGCATTTTGGGGGTTGACCGAGTACCAGGCGTTAGTGTCAAGGTCTAAATAGAGAAATACACGAGCAATCAACCTTTGAAGTCGCCTGGCATCATTCTCCTTTATTGGCCTCGCCCCAAAAGAACTGGTATAAGGTGGCTGGAGCCGACCCGCTTTTTCCATGGCCAGGGCCGCGAAAGCCGAAACTGCTCTCTTGAGAAACCACTAAGATTCTCATACTGGCGGTAAGCGACTAAACCCCGTCTTAATGAGTGCCAAACGAGTGGACTACAACCACTATTTGTCATACCATCGGTCTAGAATGTTACTGCTGTATCAGCACTTCTTCGCGATAACCCGCTCCTGGAGGAACCCGTGAAACACTGGCTTTGGCTGACAATCTTGCTGAGTGCTACAGCATGTTCACCGCAAGATGAAGGAGCCAATCCCACCCGGTCGGGGCTATGGTCGGATCCCAAAATCTGGCCCGCTGGACAGGTGCCCCGTGAGGGTGAGGTGGTGAACATCCCCGCCGACCTGGCCGTGACGCTGGATGTCAACCCGCCGGCGCTCAAGGGGCTTAACGTCTACGGCATATTGCGGTTTGACAACAAGGATTTACAGCTCAGTGCCGACTGGATTATGGTGCATGGAAAGCTCGAGATCGGCACCCCAAGCCAGCCATTTCGCAACCGAGCCGTCCTGACCTTAACCGGTAACAACCCCAACGAAAACATCATGGGCATGGGCAGCAAGGTGATTGGCGTGATGAAGGGGGGCGTGCTGGATTTGCACGGGGAGCCCCGCAATGGCTGGACCAAACTGAGCGAGAGCGTGGCTGCCGGTTCTAATGGCATAACCGTGCTGGATCCCAGTGGGTGGCGGGTAGGAGACCGCATCGTGCTGGCCTCCACCGATTTCAACCCCGAACAGGCCGAAGTCAGAACCATCACCGCCATTGCTGGCAACACCATCACCCTCGACTCAGCCCTCCGATACCCCCATTTTGGCGAGATTACCTATGGGGTGGATCAGCGCGGGGAGGTGGGCTTGCTGAGCCGCAACATCACCATCCAGGGGGACGAGGCCTCGAGCCAGAGCGGTTTTGGAGGTCACATTATGTCCATGCAGGGGGGCACCCTGCGTGTTTCCGGTGTGGAGCTGCTGCGCATGGGCCAGCGCAACACACTGGCCCGCTATCCCATCCACTGGCACCTGATGGGCGACGCTCCGGGGCAGTACCTAAAGCAGTCTTCCATCCACCAGAGTTTCAACCGTTGTGTCACCATTCACGGCACCAGCCGGGTGGAAGTGGTGGGCAACGTGGCTTACAACACCGTGGGGCACTGTTATTTCCTCGAGGACGCCGCCGAAAGCAAAAACTTGCTCGAGAACAACCTGGGCATTCTGACCCGGCGGCCCAACAGCCAGCAGGGCGAACGCCCGATCATTCCCACCGACATCAACCCCGCCACCTTCTGGATCAGTCACCCCGACAACATCGTGCGCAACAATGTGGCCGCAGGTTCGCACCACACCGGCTTCTGGTATGCCCTGCCCGAAAACCCCACCGGCCCTTCAGCCACCACTACCATCTGGCCCCGCCGCACCCCACTCGGCGAGTTCTCGGGCAATGTCGCCCACTCCAACTGGGACGGGCTGATGGTAGACCGCGGCCCAAACAAGAACACCCTGGAATCTGAGCCCACCTATTACAACCCCCGCACCAACCCCGCCGACGGCCAGAACCAGTACGACGACGTCAAGAACCCGCCCGTTTTGGCCGAGTTCAAGAACTTCACCGCCTACAAGAACCGGGGCAATGCCGCCTGGCTCCGGGGAATCCACCACAAGCTGACCGGAGCTAAGCTGGCCGACAATGCCATTGGGGTGACCTTCGCCTCCTCGGAGAGTACCCTGGAAGACTCGTTAATAGTGGGCGACAGTGCCAACCGGGGCTTCGCCGAAAGTTGGGAGTTTCGTGGGGTAGATGGTCGCAGCCTGCCCAGACCCTGGGCAGCCAGCAACGGCGGCCCCATCCAGGATAACTTTCCCATCCGGGGTTTTGAGTTCTACGACGGCAAGATTGGCTTCCGCAACGTGCAGTTTGTCAACTTCCAACCCCTGCAAATCCAGAATGCCCAGGGTGGCCAGACCGCCACGCGCGAGGCCGCGGCCATGAGCTACCTGCGCTTTACCGCTTTTGCCATTGATAGCCGCAATTTTGCGCAGGGAGCAAGTTTCGATAACGCCAAGCCGGTCTACCTTCCTCCCAGACCAGAGCCCACCCCCGACGAAGTTGCCAAAGACGACAACGCCGATGGCTACCGGGGCGGGGTTTTTGTGGATGTTGATGGCTCGGTTAGTGGGAGCCCGGGTCGTGCCATCGTTTTCAACAATCCCTTCCTGCTCGACACCAACTGCACATTGCGGGCCGAGTGGAATGCGGGCATCTGCAACTACAGCTATGGGCGGCTTTACATCTACAACGAAAGCGGGGGCAATATCGCCCCAGTCTCGCTGACCCGCAACGATGGCAGCAACCCAGTCTTCCGCATGTGGGGAACGCCCAGAGGCGGCGATAACCTGCAATTTGGCGCAAGCGTGATCAAGGGCCGCTCCTATACCCTGGGTGTGACAGGAGCCGTACCCGACAAGCTCAAGCTGCGTTTTGATGATAGTGCGCCGGGAGACTTCATTACCCTGGCTATACCCTATGCTGGGGAACCCTTCATCTACCGCGACTACTGGATTGACAATCGCAACAAACTAGCGCGTGCAGCTTCCCGGGCCGAATTCGATGCCAGCCCTGGGGACCGCTACTGGAGCGAAGGTGGTAGCGTTTTTGTGAAGCTGGTGGTGCGCAATCAGCCAGGCCGCGACTGGGCCGTACTGGACATTTGTCGTAACGACCTCTGCAAGTAAACGAGTTACACGCATGCATGACAGAGGGTTCAAAGCTTCAATCGCTTCGGGTTCTTTGCAGTAGATCGGTCAGGTCATTCTCGTCCAGTACGGGAATCCCCAATTCCCGAGCTTTGGTTAGTTTTGAGCCCGCACCCGGCCCCGCGACCACGTAACTGGTTTTCTTGCTGACCGAGCCGGATACTTTGGCCCCCAGGGCCTCGAGCTCCCGCGCCACCTCATCCCGAGGGCGGGATAACTCACCGGTAAGTACAAAGGTCAGCCCCTCTAGGGCGTTGCTTTTTTGTCTCTCTCTGGCCTCAAAACTAACACCGGCGGCCCGCAGGCGCTCTATAAAACGCCGCATCTCGGGTTTGGCAAGGGCCTTGTGGATGGCCTGGGCGGTGACTTCGGCAATGTCCGGCACGGCGTCGAGTTCCTCCACCGTAGCTGAGAGAATGTTATCCAGATGACCAAAGCGCTTGGCCAGGACCCTGGCGGTGACCTCGCCCACCTGGGGAATGCCCAGGGCGAATAAAAGCCGCTCGAGGCCGCGACTTTTGCTGCTTTCTATCTGCTCGATCAGGTTCTGGGCACTTTTCTCCGCCATGCGCTCGAGGGCCGCTACGTCCTCTTTACGGAGCTGGTAGAGGTCGGAGGCGTCCTTGACCAAACCAGCCTCCAGAAGCTGCTCGATGAGTTTTTCTCCTAGCCCCTGAATGTCCATGGCCCGGCGGCTGGCAAAGTGACGGATAGACTCAAAGGCTTTAGCTGGACACAAGGGGTTAGGGCAGAGATGAATCTTGCCCGACAGTACGAGCTCGGTATGGCATTCCGGGCAACGGTGGGGCCATTCTACGGGCTTGTGGCCTCTGGGTGCATCGGTCAAAACACGCAGCACCTCGGGAATCACTCCGCCGGACTTATGCACCAGTACCGTGTCGCCAATCTTCAAATCCAGCTCCTGCACGTAGCTTTCGTTGTGCAGGGTAACCCGGCTGACGGTGGAACCATCCAACGTGATGGGCTCGAGTTCGGCCACCGGCGTGACCCGTCCGGTACGCCCAACCTGAAACACCACATTCAATACCCTCGTGGGCTTTTCTTCGGCAGGAAACTTGTACGCAATGGCAAAGCGGGGGGTCTTGGCAGTGTAACCGAGTTCTGACCAGAGGGCCAGGTTGTTGAGTTTAACCGTCACCCCATCGGCTTCAAAAGCAAGCGCTCGACGATGGGCCAGCATAGCCCGATACCCCTCCTCAACGCCCTCCACACCATGTACCACGCGGTAATGTGGCTCTATCGAAAACCCCAGTTCCCCTAGCTTCTTCAGCAACTCGACCTGGGTAGCCACGCCAAAAGCTTCAGGCCTTCCCACACCGTAAAACAGGCCGCGCAAGCCCCGGCTGGCACTTACCCTGGGGTCTTTTTGCCGTAAGCTACCGGCTGCAGCGTTGCGGGGATTCTTGAAGGGTGCCGCTCCCTCCTCTTCTAACCTGGCGTTCAGCTCCAGAAAGGCCTGAATGGGCAGATAGATTTCACCGCGCACCTCAAGACTCAAGGGCTCCTGCAGCCGGTGCGGCACATCGTCAATAGTGAGCAGGTTGGGGGTAATGTCCTCCCCCACCGTGCCGTCACCCCGGGTCAGGCCCCGCCGCAGCACGCCATCGCGGTATATCAGATTGACCGACAAACCATCAATTTTATACTCCAGCACATATTCACGCGGCTCTTCAGCGCCCAGAGCACGGTTAATGCTGGACTCAAAATTTTCGATGTCCTCGCGACTAAAGGCATTGCCCAGCGAGAACATGCGGCTTGGATGGGGCACGGCTTCGAAAGTGGTCTCGTAGAGCTGGGCACCCACGGTTTGCGTAGGCGAGTCTGGCGTAACCAGCTCGGGGTGCGCTTCCTCCAACGCCTTGAGTTCGCGCATCAAGCGATCGTACTCGGCATCGGAAATAACCGGGTCGTCTAAGACAAAATAGCGATAGTTGTGGTAGCGAATTTGTTCCCGTAGTTCCTGAACTCGCTGTTTAGGCGTAGACATAACGCGATGCTACCATCTTAACTCAAAGCAATTTCAAATCGGCCCCGTCGCCAGTCTCAAAACGCCAGAGGCATGCTTCTTTCTTTTGTCAAGCCCCTTTCAAGCCTCATGAATTCTGCTCTATAATGCGCTTCGGCTAACAGCCAGTTCGGAACTTGTGATGTTCACAAGTAGATGGAGGCGAATCGCATGAAGAAACTCGTAGTGCTCGGTGTTGCCATGGCTACCGCATTGGGGCTGGGGCTGGCCCAGGAAGTGCGCGTTGGCATGGCTTTCGACGCAGGTGGCAAAAACGATCGCAGCTTCAACCAATCTACCTTCGAGGGCGCCCAGCGGGCTGCCCGTGAGCTAGGCGTCAAGGTCTTTGACTTTGAGCCCGGCGATCCGGGCCAGGTAGGCCAGGGCATCCGCCGTTTTGCCGAGGAAGGCTTCGACCTGATCGTGGGGGTCGGCTTCGCCAATGAGCCCTCCATCACCCGCAACGCCCAGGAATTCAAGGACATCAAGTTCGCGGTGATTGACTCAGTGCCCTGCGAAGGCAAGTGCGACAACGCGGTTGGTCTGGTCTTCCGCGAGCACGAAGGCAGCTACCTGGTAGGCTACATTGCAGGCCGCACCACCAACACCGGTGTGGTGGGCTTTGTGGGTGGCATGGACATCCCGCTCATCCACAAGTTTGAGCAGGGCTACCGCGCCGGGGCCATTGCGGGTATGCGCGAGCGCAACATCGCCAACCCCCGCGTGCTCATCAACTATGTGGGCACCACCCCCGCCGCCTGGAACGACCCCGGTAAGGCCAAGGAAATCGCCACCGCTCAGTCCAAGCAGGGCGCCGACATTATCTACGCCGCTGCTGGGGCTTCGGGCCTGGGCGTGCTGGACTTTGTGAAGCAGCAACGTTGCTTGAAGCAAAACGAGCTGCCCTCCGGGGTGCGTTTCATCTCCAACAATGGCTCGGCAGTGCCCCGCTACGCCGCCTACAATCAGTCTTGCCCCGCTGCCACCACCCGCCCCATGTTCATGATTGGGGTAGATGCCAACCAGAACTACCTGGGCGACACCGATAACAACCCCCGCACCCTTAACCATGTGCTCACCTCCATGCTCAAGCGGGTGGATGTGGCCACCTATGACGTAATCAAGTCCGTGAAGGAAAACACCTTCAAGGGTGGCGTACGCGAGTTCGGCCTGAACAACAACGGCGTAGGTTACGCCCTCGACGACTACAACCGCGCCCTGATTCCTCAAGCGGTTATCAACCGCCTGGCCGTGTTGCGCAGCCAGATCATCTCTGGTGCCATTAAGGTGCCGGACAAACGCTAATCTGGCTCTAGATAGCGCCCAGGGGTTCTCCCTGGGCGTTTTTCAACGCCCTGAATCTTTTGATTTATACCAGATTCGGTTAGTTCGTCACCCTTTGGTGACGAACTAACCCGACCGAAGGGAGTGCTCTAGGATTCAAAAAGACAGCCTCTGGTGTTTTTGCTTTTGTAAACTGTCTTTTTGAATCCGGTATTACTGGCCTACGGCTGTGACAGCGTAAGGCTTGACTGTATGATGAGGGGCATGAACAATACCGTCTCCGACCCCAAACCGCAAAAAAAGGGTGCGGTGGCCCTCGAGCTCAAAAACATCACCAAACGCTACCCCCTGGTGCTGGCCAACGACCATATCTCGCTGGATGTGCGCTGGGGCGAGGTACTGGCGGTGGTGGGGGAAAATGGGGCGGGAAAGTCCACCCTGATGAAGATTGTGTACGGCCTGGTCAAACCCGATCAGGGCGAAATCTGGGTTAATGGCCACAAGGTGAACATCAGCGAACCGGGCGATGCCATTGCACAGGGTATTGGGATGGTGCACCAACACTTCATGCTGGTAGACCCTTTTACCGTGCTGGAAAACGTGATTCTAGGATCCGAACCTACCCAGGGGGCCCAGCTTAACCTGGCCCAGGCCCGAGCTGAGGTCGAAAGCTTGATGCAAGACCTCGAGTTCGACCTGCCTCTCGATACCCCGGTTGAGGAGCTGCCGGTGGGCTTGCAGCAGCGGGTAGAAATTCTCAAAGCGCTATACCGCAAGGCCAAAATCCTTATTCTGGACGAACCTACGGCCGTGCTTACACCCCAGGAAGCCGACGAGCTTTTTGACTTCTTACGCCGCTTCGTGGACCAGGGCAACGCCGTCATTTTTATCAGCCACAAGCTGGCCGAGGTCATCAAGCTATCCAACCGTGTGACCGTCATTCGGGATGGCAAGGTAGTCGGTACGGTTAGCACACCCGAAACCAATGTGGCCCAACTGGCCCGCATGATGGTGGGGCGCGAGGTGATTTTGTCGGTGGACAAAACCGAGGCCCAGCCCGGCGAGGCGGTACTGAAAGTTTCCAACCTGACTATCCCGGGCAAAGACAAAAAGCACCGCCTTAATGGGGTCTCGTTTGAGGTACGGGCAGGCGAGATCGTGGGCATTGCAGGTGTGGAGGGCAACGGCCAGACCGAGTTGGTGGAGGCCATCACGGGCTTGAGGCCTTATGAGGGCACCATCGAGTACGAAGGGCAAACCCTCCGGCCAAACGCTCGAGTCGTGCGTGAATGGGGCGTATCGCACATCCCCGAAGACCGCAACTCCAGGGGTCTGGTGCTGGACTTTACTACCCGCGAGAACCTGATTTTGGGCGACCACTACAGGAGGCCCAACGCAGGCTTTTTAGGTTTCATTGATGCTGACATCATTGAACAGGAAGGTCGCGAAATTGTGGAGCAGTTTGATGTACGCCCCCGAAGCACCGAGCTGGCCGCCCGCCGTTACTCGGGTGGCAATGCTCAAAAAATAATCGTGGGACGCGAATTAAGCCGCAAGCCACGGGTGCTGGTGGCCGCCCAGCCTACCCGTGGGGTGGACATTGGTGCGATTGAGTTCATCCACGAAAATATAGTCAAGGCTAGGGATGCGGGCATGGCCGTACTGCTGGTCTCTGCCGACCTAAACGAGGTACGCTCGCTGTCCGACCGTATTCTGGTCATGTTTGAGGGTCGCATCATGGGTGAACTCAAAGCCAGCGAGGCCACTGAGGAAAAGCTAGGGCTCCTGATGGCGGGCATCACGGATTAAGTATATCGTCGCATAGATGCCCGTACAGTTAGATTCAATAGCGGCCCCTTTGAAGGGCTGTATCAATGAGCTATATTCGGATCCCCTGCGGTTTCACCAACGAAAGCTTCTATCGCGCTCTTCACAGACGTTGCCGCCCGTGAAAACGAGAATGCGTCTGCGCCCAGACGCATGTTGCGCACCCCAGCGTGAGGCGGGCCCGGCCCACGGGTGCTTGGGTTTCGAGTTTCCGGGCGGCAACTGTTCTGTCTGGGATGGAGGATTCTTGATTCTCGGGAGGCTTCTTCTATATGAAGAGCGCTCTATTGTTCCGCTCCTGCAGTGTAGGGAGGGGGCCAAGAGACCATCACATACGGAAAAATGGGGGTATACAGATGCTTATGCGACTGTGCGTTGAGTGTCACAAGGCTATTTGGAACGTGGGGCAGGATTGGTATCTTTGAAAACCTCGGCGCTAGCTTCCCAGTAGGTTGCCATATCCTCGGCCAGTGAGCGGGCACGGCGTAGGGTCTCGGGATCTTCGGTACTGTGCGACAGGCCTATCAGGTTGGCGACCATATCGGAAAGCTTGGTGAGCAGCCCTTGCAGGGCTTCTTGCTGGGCCGCAGAAAGCTGTTGCAAGTTTTTGAGGGTAGCGGGGCTGGCCCCCACCAGGGGTCCCCGGCCCTTGCGCTGGTCGGCCAGCGAAGATTCCAGGATGCGGTAGCGGGCCAGGCGACGCTCAAACTCGGGTAGGATGTCCTGGTCTACCTGCTGCAAGACATCTTCTACCTGTCGCCGGAAACTGGGGGCCTCGAGCAGGCCAATCTCTCGAGCCAGTGCATTGCGACGCTCCAGGGCTTTCTTCATCAGGGGGTCGTCCTCTATGGCTGGGGCCAGACGGTGCTCGAGCTGGGTCGCGCTCATGGCCAGCCAGGCCAGCAAAGTAATGAACAGGGGCACCGGCCAGGCCGTGCGGTAGGGCTCGAGGGCCTGTACGAAGAGCAAGGCGGCCACTACCCCAAGACCCAGCAACAGAATCCAGATCGCCGGGGGCTGGCCCCCTGCTCTCAACACTCGCCAAAGCATAGGTACAGCCTAGCAAATCACCTCCGGGGGTGCTGGGTCATACGCTAAAAAATACCAGGCCGAAGCAGGCTCGGCCTGGTATGGGGGCAGATTCCCTTGGGGACGGGTCAAGACCCTTGCGCCCGGAGGCAGATTATCTTCAAGAAAGGCTACAGCCCATACACACGGGGTTATCGGGCAGGTGCCCCGAAAAGGGTCTCGTCGAAGAGCCAGTCCAGACGTAGATACAGCCCCGACAGGCTCTGGAAACCGCCCAGGCTGGTCTCGGTGCCCAGCAGGTTAGCCCCTACCGAGAAGGTCAGGCCGGTGGCTACCCGTAGGCTGGCCTCCACACCCAGCGAAAGCTGGCCGGAGCGGGTTGCGGGCTGGAACAGGTAGCTGGCACTGGCCCCCAGCCCAAAGGTGTCGGTGAGGAAGTAGGTCAGGCCGCCGCCCACCTGGCCGGTGAAGATGCTCGTGTCGCTCAAGCGGTAGGCAGTACCCAGGCGAAGGAACCAGCGCTCGTCGGCCTGGTAGCCCCCGCGCACCTCGCCTTCGAAGAGTATGCCCTCGGCGTCGCGGTAGAAGCCGCCCTTCAGCACGTTCTGGGTCAGGAGGCTCAGGCGGTCACCCCGGTAAGCTCCGGCCAGGCTAAAGCGGCTGCCGTCGGTGCCGCTGGCCTCGCGCACGTAGGCGGCCTGGGGCGAGAGGATCAGGTCGCTGCTGGGCTTATAGATCAGGCCAAACTCGTAGACCTGCTTGATGCCCGGGGTGCTGGCCTGACCCGAGAATTCTGCACGGGCGCTGGCTTGCAGGTTTTCGCCGTTGTAGCGGAGCCCAAGGCCCGCACTGGCCCCGCCCTGGGCGTTGTCGGCAATGGTAACGTTGGTGCCCACACCCAACTGAAGCTCTTTGGTGAGGGGGAAGGTAGTATCCAGGCCCAGTCGGGTGCGTCCGGCCTCACCGTCCAGGTTGGACATCTCGTAGGTCGCCGAGATGTTGGTGGAGCCGAGCACGCGGGCTTCGGGGTCGGGGGCCTCGGGTGTGTTACCAAGCAGTGTACGCAGCAGTTCGTCGTTGGCAAAGCTACCCCGCACCCCCAGCGCCCCGGTCAGGCGCAGGCCCGTGGCGGCGTAGGTGAGGCGATTTTGCAGGCGTAAACCGAAGTTTTGGGTCAGTGCATAATCCAGGCTGAGGTCGGTAGCTCCAGGGGTATTGCCCAGGCCCACCAGTTGCCGCAGCGAAATGCCAAAGCGCCCGGCCCTGGCCTCTGCCCCAAGCGAGAGGAAGGCGGTTACGGTCTGGAAGTTGTTGATGGACTGCGGGTCCAGGCCAAAGCTGGCCCCAGCACCCAGCAATAGGGCCAGGTTCTCGCCGCCCACCCTGGCTTCGCCGCTCAATTGTTGGGTGGTGGTACCGGCGGTATAGTCCTGGTTCAGGCTATAGCGTCCGGAGAGGCCCAGCAGGCCAAAGCGGGCCGCACCACCCAGCGTGAGGTCTCGAGCGGCATTTGGCGTTCCACGAGGATCCTGGAAGCCCAGCGGTACATCCTGGTAGCGGCCTTCCAGATCGAAATTAGCGTTCTTGAGGCCAAACTTCAGGGCGCCAGCTACCTGGCCCAGGCTGTTCAAAGGCGCGGCCAGCTCGGCTTCTAGGCGGGCGCCCTCGCCCCCCAGCCGCAAGCCCAGCCCGGCCAGGCTCGAGACGCTGCTATCGAGTGAGAGCAGGGTGGCCCGGATGCCGAAGCTTTCGGTCTCGAGACCCGCTTGCACCCCGCCGCGCAGCTCGCGCACGATGCCGCTGGGCGTAGTGACGGCATAGGCAACCTCGAGGCTTTGCGAATTACCGTTCAGGTCGGTGGGCTGGAGGGGGGCCCGCAGTTGCAGAATGCCTGCGCTATAGTCTATGTCATAGTCGGCGTTTCGCAGCAGGATGGTGCGGCTCAGGACCAGGTTGGGGTTGGTGCGATTGCGCACCACCCGCACCACCTGCTCGCTGCTCGGTACCACCGGACGCTCGCTGGGCAGCAGACCCAGGCGGTAGAAGCTGGTGCCGTCACCCGGAATCACCTCGCGGCGGTTGGCATTGGGTACCAGCGCCGCAAAGGCATTCAGACTGAAGTCGCCTTGACGCAGCACCCCCTTGAGGCCGTTGTAGCCTACGTTATAGCCGGTCAGGAGGCCCTGGAAGTCGGTGCTGAGCTGGCCGTATTGCAGGTAGCTCTTCCCCACCTCGAAGCGCAAGAAGACGCTGTCGGCGGAGTTGACGTCGGTGCCAATCTGCGAGCTGTCGCCCAAAAGCGGGAAGCGCTGGTAGGGGTTGGCGGGGGGTAGGAGGTTCACGTCCTTGAACAGGAAGCCGTTTTCAACCGAGAAGTTGCTGCCGGTGTTGAGCGCACCGGTGAAAAGACCCTCACCCAGCGCGGTTCCACGCCCAAAGGCCCGCAGGCTGGTCTCGAGGCTGAAGCCATTGCCGTTCAGGTTGGCCTGCACTCCCAGCGCACCGGAAACGATGAGCGGGCGCGGCAGGGCGGCCTCTACCGGGAAGCGGGCCTGGCGGCGAACCTCACCCGCCATCACCTCTACTTCGACCGCATCCGGGCTGCCGCCTTGCAGACGGGTGCCCAGGTTGGAGAGGGCGAGGCGGGCCTCGCCGTTCACCACCCGCACCTGGTAGCCGGGCACGCCGGGCTCGGCATCAGGCTCTTCCGGTTCAGGCCGGACATTGACCGTCACGTAGCCCACATTGGCGGGGTTGTCCTGGGCATCCCGCAGCAGAATGATGAGTTCGGGCTGGTCGGCGCGATCGGTGGTAAGGGGGCGGCTGGGGTAGATCTGAACCGTGGCCGGTGCGCCACCCCCCTGCACCAGGCTGAAGTCGGCCAGGTCACTCCGCTGAATGGGCTGAGCTTGGGTGAGCGCCTGCAGCAGACCCGGCTCACCCACCACCACCCGGACATCGCCCAGACTGCCGAGGAAGGGCTGGCCCTGGGGGGTACGGGGTTTACCTGCCGAGCGGGTTTCTGGGGTTTGCAGAATCACGCCCAGGCGATCCTGGGGGAACTCGAGCGCCCCCGTATGGCTCACCCGGTAGCCCAGCACGTAGTTTGTCCGCAACGGCCCAGGCAACACCCAGAACAGCCGGTCGCCCGAGACGAGCGGGTCCGCCAGGGGGTCGGCGTTCTCGCGGGTGGGGTTGGCCAGCACGGACTGCTCCACATCGCCCCCAGGCGCACCCCGCAACAAGCGGCTGCTGCCCAGCACGTAGCGTGCGCCCTGGGGTAGCCGGTCTGAGAGGATTACCACACCCGCAGCCGGGGCTGAGGCCAGCCGGGCCGCCAGGGTCACTTCCGACTCGCGCTCCCGCACCAGCTCGCGCACCACCGGCGGCGGAGGCGCGGGCGGCTGGGCCACGCTCAAGCGGGCCTGGGCCCGGTTGTTAGCAGGGTCGGGGTCGGTCTCGCGCAGGCGCACCTCGGCGCTGTTGACCAGGGTTCCGGCCTGGGTGGCGGTGGCCTGCACGGTGAAGGTGCGGCGGGCCCCACTAGGCAGGCTGCCCACCGTCCAGGTCAGGGTATTGTCCTGCTGGGTGGCACCCTCGGCGGTGATGCTGGCCAGGCCTGCGGGCAGGGTATCGGTCAGGACGACATTGCTGGCCGTATCGGGGCCGTTGTTGACCAGGGTCAGGGTGTAGGTCACCCGGTCGCCTGCGTTGGCCTGCGCGGGGCTCACGGTCTTGCTGATGGACAGATCGGCCCTGGGCTCCGGCGGCGGAGGGGGAGGTGGGGGTGGAGGCGGTGGCGACACTTCCAGGGAGACCTGGGCCTGGTTGTTGGCGGGGTCACGGTCACGCTCGCTCGAGCGAACGCTGGCCTGGTTGGTGCGCTGACCCGCTACCTGGCCCCGCACCACCACGCTAAAGCTCTTGCTTTCCCCGTTCGCCAGGCTGCCCAGGTTCCAGGTCAGGGTGTTGCCTTCCCGCACCGGCGCAGGCGTGGCCGAAACGAACTCGAGCCCCACCGGCAGCCGATCCGTGAGCACCACTCCGGTGGCTCCATCGGGGCCGTTGTTGCGGACGGTCAGGGTGTAGGTGGCGTTTTGCCCGAGCTCGAGGCGGGCGGGTTGCACCGTCTTGGTAAGGGCCAGCTCCACTTCCGGCTGGCGCGGAGGCGGAGGCGGGGGCACCACTTCCAGGCGGGCCTGGGCACGGTTGTTCTCAGGGGCGGTATCTTCCTCGGCACCCCGTACTTCGGCGGTATTGACCCAGGTGCCCAGGCTCTCTGCGATGGCTTCTACTTGCACCGTTCGGCGCTCCCCAGGCCCCAGACGGCCCAGGTTCCAGATCAGGGTACTGCCCTCCTGGCGGGCCCCTTCGCTGCGAGCCTCCCCCAGTCCACTGGGGAGGGCATCGGCCAGGGTCACGCTGGTGGCGGCATCGGGGCCGTTGTTGATCACCGTCAGGGTATACCTGACAGCGTCCCCAGGGTTGGCACGGGGTACGTTCACGCTCTTGCTTACTGCCAGGTCTATCGTGGGGGCCGGCGGCGGTGGGGGTGGCGGCTCGACGCGAGGCAGGACCGGGCCGGGTTCAGCCGGCACGCGGGCATAGTACGGTTGGTTGTCCAGGCGCAGGCGAAACTTGACCGAGTTGGAGAACTGTCTTGTGGTGGGCAGAATCCGCACCAGGATAGCCCACTCGCCCCGCAGCTCGGGGGTCACACGGAACTCGTTGCGGGCCCACTGCACATCACCCGAACTGGTGAGCTCGCGGCGCTGCCCGTTGGGAAAGCGCACGAAGATGCGCATCTCCTGGGGGCCGTCGGCGTCGAAGTTTTCGATACGGAATACCTTGCCGACCGCCGCTTGCCCCAGGGTCAGGCGGGCCGCAACCTGGTCGCGGCCAAACTGCCCCCGCGTTACCACGGTAAACTGGCTGGCCTCCACTGCAATGCCGGGGCTCAAGCGGAAGCCAAAGGCGTTCTTGCCGTTGCCGAAGGTGCGCACAGGCAGAGCGTAGTAGCCCTGCCCCAGGGTGCCCTCGAAGAGGGTATCGTAGCGGTGGGTTTCGGCGTTGCCGTAGCTCCGCTCCGCCAGCAATGCAGACGTGCCCCGGCCCAGCAGCTTGAAGTCAGACCGCATTTTGACGTTGGGGGCATAGATTTCGTCGCCGTAGTAGTTCTGCACGTCGCGCTTGTTGCGGTAATCGTTCAAGTTGATGTCGGGGCTAAAGAGCTCCACCCGCAAGGGCTGGCCCGCAGCCCGTTCGAAGACGGCCAGGCGGTAGTCGTCCTGGCCTCCGGCCCGCTGGTCCCAGCCCACCTCGCTGCCCACGCTCGAGAGCGGCAGGTTGATGCTCGACTGCGGCAGCGCAACGGGCTGGGCTGCCACCCAGGGGAGCAGGGTCATCAGCGCAATCAGTACCAGTTTGATGTGGCTTTGCATGGCATTCACTAAAGCTAGATTCCCATCGGGAGGGACTTCTGCCCGTAAACCTGTATGAATGGAGAAGAATACTGGCCTTTTCATCAGCGTACCTCCTCCCAGAGCAGGTCGGGGTCGGTAATCAGGCGGTCTATGGGAATGTTGCCGCTCAGGGTGTAGGTCAGGGTGTAGGTTCCAGGTTGCACGTTGCCCAAGCGAATTTCACTGCCCTGGACGCTGGGTTGCAGGTTTGGCGCGGTGATGGCTCCACGGCTGCCACCGGCGGGAAGCGGATCGGAAATACGCACGTTGTTGACGGCCTTGTTCAGGGTCAGGGTCAGGGTGACGGTGTAGGTGTTGCTCGAGACCTGCGTAAGGGTCTTCTCCAGGCGCTGCCCATTCACCGTCAGGCGGGTCGAGCGGGTGACGGCAGTCTGGCTGCTGGGGTTCTCGAAGAGGAAGTCCTCGGTGTAGAGCCCACCACCCTCCACCCGCACCTGGCGGGTGCCACGCAGGCCCCGGTCATCCGGTACGGCCTTGGGCACGTACGGCACGGTCAGGCGGTCTACCCGCAGGGTGTTCAGGCCCGACAGCACTTCGGTCAGGCTATAGCGGCCCTGCTCGTCGGTAACGGCGTAGCGCCCATCGGAGAGGTAGACCCGCACCCCTTGCAAGGGTTCATCCACCCCGGCGGTGTAGTTGTTGTCGTTGTTCTTGTCGAAGTAAACCCGGCCCAGAATGGTGCCCTTGTCGCTGAAGACGCCGGCCTCGATTCGCACGGTGGCTGTGGCCACGTTGGAGTTGACCCGCACCGGGTTGAGCGAGCTACCAACTAGGGCGCTGGCCTCGGCAGCGTTGACCAGCTGGCCGCTGGTTGGGGCGGCTGCCGTCACGGTAGTGGCAAAGCGCAGGCTGGCCGACTGGCCGGGCGCCAGCTCGCCCACTACCCAGACCAGCCGCTGGCGGCCTCCTTCGTTGGTGATCTGTGGGTCGGGGAAAGCTGCGCCGTTGAGGCTCGAGCTGCCCGGGCGGTACTCCAGCCCCACCGGCAAGAGGTCGCTCAGGGTGACCTGTCGCATAGAAGCGCCCGAACCCTGGTTGGTGGCCTTGAGGATGTACTCGAGGCTTCCCCCAATACGGGCCACCCCCTGCACGGCAGTTTTCTCCAGCACCAGGTTGGGGCCCCGCACCTCTACCCGGATGGTGGCGGGGTTGGACTCCTGTCCAGCGTTGTCGCGAATGGTATAGGGCACCTCCACCGTGCCGGTGAAGCCCTCGACTGGGGTAAAGGTCACACTGCCGTCGGGGTTTCGCACAAAGGTACCCTTGCCCGGCACGATTACCTGGTTCTGGACGCCGGGGGTGGCCGGGTCGAGGTCGAGGGTGCTGGGATCCAGGGTTGCACCCGCGCCGGGGGTATCGTTGGCAATGGGGTTCAGCGTGACCGGCGTGTTGTAGGGCGTGGTAGCGCTGTCGTCACGGGCCACCGGTACGGCAGGGGCCCGCACCGTAATAGCAATGTTGGCGGTGTTGGTGGTGCTGCCGCTGGTGTCCTGAACCGTGTAGGGAATGGTCACGGTGCCGGTGAAGCCCGGCGCGGGCGTAAAGGTCACGCTGCCATCGGGGTTGCGGCTGAAGGTGCCTTTACCCGACACGGTGAAGCTCTCCTGCACCCCTGGGGTCAGGGGGTCGAGGTCGAGGGTACTGGGGTCGAGGGTTGCGCCGTCGCTGGGGGTGTCGTTGTTGAGCGGGTTCAGCGTGACCGGGGTATTGAAGGGGGTGTTGGCGCTGTCGTTGCTGGCCGCCGGGAGCGGGTTGACCGTCACCACCAGGCGGGCGCTGTTGGAGGTCTGGCCGGATTGGTCCTGAATGGTATAGGGCGCCTGTACCGTGCCGGTGAAGCCCGGCGCCGGGGTGAATAGCACATTGCCATCGGGTTGAAGTTCGAAAACCCCTTGTCCAGGCACTTCAAAGCGGGTCTGCTGCCCTGGGGTGCTGGGGTCCAGGTCAATGGTGCGGGGGTCGAGCACGGTGCCCAGGCCAGGGGTGTCGTTGGCCGCCGGGGTCAGGGTGACCGGGGTGTCCCGCTTGGTGCTGGCCAGGTCGTTGTTGGCGATGGGCGCGGTGGGCGGGTCTACCGTAACGGTCAGGCTGGCCGGGCTCGAGGTCTGGCCGAAGTTGTCCCGAATGGTGTAGGGAATGCTAACCGTGCCGGTGAAACCCTCTTCTGGGATAAACTGTACCGACTCATTGCTCAGGTTGGTGGCCGGTAGGAGCACGAAGCGGCCCTTGCCCGGCACCACCCGTTCAGTTTGTTGGCCCGGCGTGCTGGGGTCAAGGTCAACGGTGCTGGGTACCAACTGCCCGCCCGCGCCCGGTGTGTCGTTGGTGCTGGGGTACAGCGTAACCGGGGTTCGGAAGGGGGTGCGGGCCTGATCGTCGGCAGCGGTGGGGGGCGGTGGGGTAACGGTGATGATCAGGTTGGCCGGATTGGTACGTACCCCTGCGCTGTCCTGCACGGTGTAGGGCGTGGTAGCGGTACCCACAAAGCCCGGCTCGGGGGTGAAGCGCACGCTGCCATCGGGCTGTAGCGCGAACGTACCCTGCCCCGGCACGGTGCGGGTGGTCTGCTGGCCGGGGGTATCGGGGTCGAGGTCAATGGTGCTGGGCACGATGGTCTGGCCGGGGTTGGTTACGTCGTTGGCCGCAACCGGCACGTTGACCGGGGTATTCACCGGGGTCTGGGCGCGGTCGTCAACTGCCGCCGGCAGTTCGCTTACGGTGACGGTCAGGTTGGCCCGGTTGGAGGTCTGGGGCGCGGTATTGGGGTCGTTGTCCTGGTCGTTGATGGTGTAGGGGATGGTCACCACGCCGACAAAGCCCGGCTCCGGAGTGAAGATCACCGTACCGTCGGGGCGGGCCTCAAAGGTGCCACGTCCCGGTACGTTAAGGGAGGTCTGCTGGCCTGGCGTGCTGGGGTCAAGGTCAATGGAGCCAGGGTCAATCACGTTGGGCAGATTGGCCGTATCGTTGGCGGCAGCGTTTAGCGTGACCGGCGTGCCCCTGGGGGTGGAGGCCTGGTCGTCCACTGCCATCGGCGGAGCTGGGCGCGGGCGAATCGTGACGGCGATATTGGCAGGGTTGGAGGTCTGGCCCAGGTTGTCCCGGATGGTGTAGGGCACCACCGCTGTACCTTCAAAGCCCGGCACCGGGTCGAAGCGCACCGTGCCGTCAGGCTGCAGCGTGAAGGTGCCCTTGCCGGGGATGGTGCGGGTGGTCTCTTGCCCGGGGGTACTGGGGTCAAGGTCAATTGAGCCAGGCACCAGGGTGGTGCCGGGGCTGGCAGTGTCGTTCAACAGGGCCGGTACCACCACCGGCTGGTTGAAGTCGCCTGCTTTGGCGTCGTCGCGCGCTACGGGTGCGGGCGGCGGGGTGACATTTACGGTCAGGGTGCTGGGCGCCGAGGTCTGCCCCAGATTGTCCTGAATGGTATAGGGAATCTGCACCGTTCCAGCAAAGCCGGGGTCGGGGGTAAAGGTGACCTGGCCGGTGGTGGGGTTCAGATCGAAACGGCCCTGGCCCGGTACGGTACGGGTGGTCTGCTGGCCTGGCGTGCTGGGGTCAAGGTCAATCGAGCCGGGTACCAGCGTAGTGCCGGGGCCGGCGGTGTCGTTGGCGGGTGGGTTTAGGGTAACTGGCGTCCCGAAGGGAGTGGTGGCTGTGTCTGGGGTGGCTACCGGAACGGCGGGAGGCCCCACTGTCACGCGAATGCTGGCCGGGTTGGAAACCGCGCCGGTGTTATCGGTAATGGTGTACTGCACAGGGGTGGTGATACCGCTAAAGGTGGGAGCCGGGGTGAAACTGACCGTGCCATCGGGCTGGATGGTGTAGGTGCCCTCGCCCGGTACCGTGAGGGTCTTGCCATCCGGCGAGCGGGTGCTGCCAGCAGGCTGCCCGGAGGCCGGGAAGACCACCGAACCAGGCACCAGGCTGCGCCCCGAGGCTACCAGGTCGTTGGTTTTGGGATCGAGGGTGACCGGGGTGTTGAAGGGGGTGGTGGCTGTGTCGTCCAGCGCCGCCGGGCTGCTTACATCAATGCTAATGGTAGCCGGATTGGAGGTCTGGCCGGTGCTGTCCTGGAAAGTATAGGTGACCGGAGTTGCCGGCCCGACGAAGGTGAGCAGAGGGGTAAAGGTTACGGTGCCATCGGGGTTGATGGTGTAGGTGCCTTCGCCCGGTACAGTAAGGGTCTTGCCATCCGGCGAGCGGGTGCTGCCAGCAGGCTGCCCGGATGCCGGGAAGACCACTGAAGCCGGCACGATGCTGGCGCCCCGGTTGGGTGTGGTGTCGTTGATTTTGGGATCTATAGTGACCGGGGTGTTGGGTAAGGTGCTCGAGTCGTCGTTGACGGCTACCGGCGGTTGCGGCGGCTGAACTGTGACTGAAAGGTTGGCCTGATTCGAAAGATTGCCGGTGTTGTCGCGCAGGGTATAGGGGATGGTGGCCGTACCGCTGAAGGTGGGCTCCGGGGTAAAGGTCACGTTGCCGCTACTGTCCACCGTAAAGGTGCCCTGGCCGGGTATGGCTCGAGTTTTCTGATCGCCCGGTGTGCTGGGGTCAAGATCCAGGGTGCTGGGGTCAACAAACCCATCGGGGTCGGTGTCGTTGCCCACCGCACTGAAGGTAACGGGCGTGTTGAAGGGGGTGGTAGCGCTGTCGTTCGCAGCCACCGGCGGGTTGTTGAAGCCAAAGTTGCGGTTGTTGCTGACCGTACCGGGGGCGATAGTTACCCCGGTAATCTGCGCACTGGCGGGGGCTACGGGTTGGAGGGTGCCCAGGGCCGGATTACCTGCCCCAGTCGGTACACGAAGGGTGTAGGTGCCCGGCGGGACCGCATTGAAGCTGTAGTTCCCGCTGGCATCGGTGGTGGTGGAGGCCACCACGTTGCCGCTGCCGTCTACCAGTTCAACGGTGATACCGGCCCCCAGGCGACTATCGGCGGGGGTGCCGTCGAAGCTCTTGTTGCCATTCAGGTCGTTGTAGAGCGTGCCGGAGATGCTGCCCAGGTTGGTCACCAGGCTGACCGGGGTAGCGCTGGGGGTGTCCCCGTTCGGCGTACCAGGGAGGGCACCGGGGCTGGCGGGGTGGGTGGTGTTGCTGCTGGTATCCGCGGCGGTAGCGCCTGGCGGTGGGGTGGGGGTGCCGCCCGGGAAGCTATGACCGGGGTTGGGGCCCGATGGGGTGCTCGAGCCGTACACCGAGTTGTTCTGCGGCGTGCTGGGTACCGAGGCCGCGTCGGGGTACTGTACCTGCACGGTAAAGCTCAGGGTACAGTTTTGACCGCCCTGGAAGGTATCGCTGCCGGTCAAAAGCCGGGTATCGGTGGTGCCGTTGAAGGCCGGGTTGATGGTGCAGGGCGCAGCCCCTGTGGTCTTGGTCGGCCCGGAAACAACGGTAATGGTAGGTGCATTGTCGGCATAGGTCTGGGCTAGGTTCTCGGTCAGTTGCACGTTGGGCAGCGGCAGCGTACCGGTATTCCCGGCTACCACCGTGTAGGGCACGGTAAAGGTGCGGGCATCCACCTGGGTGGGCGGGCCTGCCGACTTAAGCACATCCAGCCCGGTGCGGCTGAAACCGAAGTTCTGGTTGTTGCTGGCTGCGCCGGGGCTCACCGTCACGCTCAGGGCTCCACTGGCCGGTGCGCTGGGGGTAGCTCCGCCCAGATCGGGATCGCTGGCAACCACCCGCACGGTATAGCTGCCGGGGGTCACGCTGGTGAAGGTATAGTTGCCGCTGCTGTCGGACTGCGTGGTGGCAACCACGTTACCGCTGTTGTCTACCAGCTCCACCGACACGTTGGGCAGGCGCGGGTCGGTGCCAGAATCGAAACTCCCGTTGTTGTTCTGGTCAAGGTAGAGCGTACCCGAGATGCTGCCGGGGTTGGGGAAGGTCACCGGGGTATTGCCGGGGGTGTCGCCGCCCGGGCTGCTTGGCAAGCCAGACGGGCTGGCGGGGTGGGTGGTGTTGCTGCTGGTATCGGTGGCCAGGGAACCCGGAGGAGGCGTGGGCACCCCACCGGGGAAGGTGTGGCCGGTGTTGGGACCGCTGCCGGGCAGGCTCGTGGCGTAGACCTGGTTGTTCTGGGGGGCGCTGGGAATAGCCGCGGTGCTCGGGTAAACCAGCCGCACCCGGAAGCTGATGGTGCAGCTCTGGCCGGGGGCGAGGTCGTCGGTTCCGGCCAGCAGGCCAAAGACCGTAGTGCCGTTGAAGCCAGGGTTGGCGGTGCAGGTAGCCCCCGAAGAGGGCGTCACGGTAAGGGCCGGGGTACCCACCAGGCTGATGGCAGGGCTGCCCGCGCTAAAGGTGCGACTCAGGTTTTCCGAAACCTGAACGTTGGGCGCCGCCACATTTCCGGTATTGCCCACCACCACTGCGTAGGGCACCTCGTAGGTGGTGGGGTCAATCTGCACCGGCGTACCCGCCGACTTAATCACGTCGACTGCCACTTTCTGGAAGCCAAAGTTCTGGGTGGAGGGCGTGCCCGCAGTCACTGTGACAGGCGCCGAACCGGTTGCGGGCGCGCTAGGCGCGAGTCCAGGGGGCACCTGCGGGTCGCTCGAGACTACCCGCACACTGTAGCTGCCAGGGCTGACACTGGCAAAGGTATAGTTGCCATCGGCATCGGTCTGGGTGGTGGCAATTATGTTGCCACCGCTGTCCAGCAGTTGCACCTCGATGTTGGCTGGCAGGCGAGGGTCAGAGGTGGGGTCAAAGCTGCCGTTGTTGTTCAGGTCGTTGTAAAGCGTACCCTGGATGCTGCCGGGGTTGGGGGTCAGCGAGACCGGCGTAGCGCTGGGGCTGTCGCCGCCTGGGGTACTGGGCAAGCCTGCCGGGGTGGCCGGGTTCGTGGTGTTGGTACTGGCGTCGGTGGCAATGGCCCCAGTGGGTGGGGTGGGCACCCCGCCAGGGAAGGTATAGCCCGGGTTGGGCCCGGTAGTGCGGCTCGAGCCGTAGGCGGTATTGTTCTGCGGCACGCTGGGCACCGCACCTGCGCTGGCGTAGGCCACCCGTACCGAGAAGCTAATTGTGCAGCTCTGGCCCGCATTCAGGGTGTTGGAGCCGCTCAGCAAGCGGGTATCGCTGGTACCGTTGAAGGCGTTGTTGAGGGTGCAGGTAGCACCCCCACCTGCCGTGGCGCTTAGGGAGCCAGCCACAATGGCGATGGACGAGCTACCGGGGAAGGTCTGGCTCAGGTTTTCCGTAACCTGCACGTTGGGCAGGGCCAACTGGCCGGTGTTGCCCACCACGATGGTGTAGGGCACCACGTAGGTGGTGGCATTGATCTGCTGGGCCGCGCCCGCCGACTTGATCACGTCCAGGGCCGAACGGCGGAAGCCGAAGTTCCGGCCCGTTACTGCGCTGCCCGAAGGCACCGTGACCGAGAGGTTATTGGGGGTGGTAAGGCTCGAGCCCGGCGGCAGGTCGGGGTCGGTGGTGCTGACCCGCACCGTATAGGTGCCGGGGGCAATGCCCGTAAAGGTATAGTTGCCGGCGGCATCGGTGCTCTGGGTAGCGATCACCGTGCTTCCGCTCAGGAGCTCGACCAGCACATTGGCCAGGCGGGGCTCGCCGCTATCGAGGCTGCTGTTGCCATTGTTGTCGTTGTAGACCGTGCCAGAGATGCTGGGTGGGGGTGGCAAGACCTGGGCGGTGGTCGTCGAGCTGTTGTTGCCACCGGTTGGATCAATAACCCCCACCGGCGGGGCAATGCTGGCGGTGTTGGGCAGCGAACCCGCATTGGCAGCCGTGCCGGTCACGGTAAAGGTCAGGTAGCTTCCCGAGGTGGGGCTCGAGGCCGCGGTGTTCACAGGCAGCGCCCCGGTGGTCACGCTGATGTTGTTACCTGATCCGGAGGAAGCCCCGCAGAGCGCCGAACCGCTGGCCGTGCACGTCCAGGTCACGCCCGTCAGGGTGGCGGGCACGTTGTCGCTGAAGTTTGCGCTGGCCACAGATGTGGGGCCACGGTTCCAGACCTTGATGGAGTACGTGACGCTATCGCCTTGATTCACGCTGGCCGGCCCGGTTTTCTCTATGGCCAGGTCGGCCTCATCCTGAATGGTTAGGGTGGTGCTACCCACTGCCGTGGTGCACTTGGCGCTCTGGCCGTTGATGTTGGTGACCAGATCGGTTCCGGCCGGTGCACCTGGATTGCTAACCGCCGTGATGGCATAGGTTAGAGGTTCTCCCCCCTCCACCAGGCTATCGCCGGTGATGGTAATGGGAATGCGAATGGCCCCGATCTGCGAACCGGTGCTGGCGTTGGGGTCATACTCCCCTGCCGGAATGCTCAGACTGATGTCACCGTTGGCATTGGCGCTGGCGCTACCCCGGTTGGGGGTGCCGATGCTGAAATCGGCGGTACTGGCCGCCCCGCTGCGGGTGAGGGTGATGGTGGCGGGGGCCGTGACCGTACCGTTGACAATCACTTCCAGGAAAACCGTTCCCGCCGATTCCCCTACGCTGGTAAGGGTGGCGCCCGAGGCATTGACGAAGCGGTTCACATCGGCCAGGGGGCGCAGGGTAATGCGAATGTTGTCCAGGAAGTTGCCTTCGTTGGCCCGGCCACTGCCGATGACGCCCGCCGTACCCCCGGCCCCAATCCGGGCTTCAAAGCCGTACTGGTAGATCCCGCTGGGGCCGGTGTTGGTCAACACACCCGAGCGGTTATCCCAGGTATCAATGGAGGTCGCGGTGAAATCGGCCCCTGCGCTGATCAGCGTGACGCCGTCAGCACCATAGATCGCTGCTCTGGCCGTCTCGATTCCGGCATCGAAGCGTGCCCGGTGGCTAAAG
Source organism: Meiothermus hypogaeus (assembly GCF_003574035.1). GTDB lineage: Bacteria > Deinococcota > Deinococci > Deinococcales > Thermaceae > Meiothermus > Meiothermus hypogaeus. Next base: position 118,381 of record NZ_QWKY01000001.1, read on the forward strand.
GTATAGGGGACCGACTCGCCCGCCACCAAGCATACGTTCTGGTAAAGCCGCCGTGGGTTCTCAGCATTGAGCTCGGCCCACTGCTGTCCATCGGCAGCGCTACCGCGCTGGGGGGTGCGAAAATACTCGACCGGGCGATAAGGCAGGGTGAAGGTGGGACAGTTGAAGCCCGTGCTGTTGTAAAGGTCATCGGTGGTGCGCCAGCCCCGTACCTTGTTGGCCTCGTTGGTGCCCGTGTAGCTGCTGTCCGGTAGATAGCGCTGAAGGGTTCCCCCAGATGTGGTGCAGACACCCGCTGTAGAAATGTTCGGAATCTCAAAACTGGGGTTGACAATAATGCGGCTGGGAATTTGTGCTTGGGCGACTCCAGCTAGGGAAAAAATAGCCCCAACTGCCAATATGCTCAGACCTCGCAGCGTCTTGCCAATCATCTACCCCTCCTCACAGCGCCCGGGCTGTCCAGCCAATACACTGGGCTGTAGGCTTTCATCGCGACTCGATGAGAAGGTGTTAATTTGCTCTAGGTTCTTAACGTGAGTGTTGATCACCACGATACCTCCTGGGATTAGGGCTTCCACCAAACAAAAAAACACAGGCGCTCCTCGACTTTCTTGAGAGCGCATTGCGAACTGGCCACCCCGTTCAGTGACGCAAATGCAGCTTAATTAATCGTTATTAATCAAGCCTTGTCAAACTTACCATAGGGCATTGGCGGCCAGTTGTGACAAGTAAACATCGACTTACACAGCATTTACACAACTTATGGTGACCTAAACGTCCTCCATTGGTTTTCTGCTCGAGCATTAACTGAAAAATTTCGCCTGGAACAAATTTTTCTATAGTCATGCCGGACGCCACGAACGAAGGCTACGCGACTGTGTTGCTCAAGCTCGCTTTGACCCAAATCACCCCTAGAAATACTTGGAAAAACGCTCGAGCACCGGCCCCAGGCCATTTTCGTCGCTGCGTACCACCACCCCGCCCGTTCCCTCAGCCACCAGACGCAAAGCCTCCCAGTCGGCTTCACCGATGCCGACGCTAAAAACGTGCACGGTGTTCTGAGGGGTAAAGGCCAGACCCGAGGCTACGATATTTCGCAGTTGAGCACTCTCGGGGAACTCGAGCCGAACCTCCCGCTCCTGGCGGTCGGTCAGCTTGAGCAGGCCGGAAATGCCCACAGAACCGGTATTGGCGATGCCATCGGAAAGCAGCACCACCCCCCGGATGGCCTCCCTCGAGACCCCTTCGTAGCTATCGGCCAGTTCCAAGCCCCGCTTGATGGCTTCGTACATAGCAGTGTTGCCCCTGGCCGTGAGGGAATCTATGGCCTCCACAATGGCAAACCGGGTCTTGTTCAGCGGACCAATAGGAACCCGCACCTGCACGCTGCTGGCAAAGGTAACCAGCCCCACATGGGTGCCGGGCGCCGCTCGATCCAGAAAACGTTTGGCGCCTTCTTTGGCCTGTTGAATGCGCTCACCCGACATCGAGCCTGACGTATCCAGCACCAGGACGGCCACGCCGGGCTTCTTAACGTCCTCCCAGCTGTTCTGAATAGCCCTGGCCACCTCGGGATTCAGCCTTCCGAGCAGCTTTTTAGGCTCGTTGGGGTTGATACCGAGGGCGGCGCCCAGCGCATCGGCAAAAGGCAGGTTCGAACCCGGGCGGAACCCCCAGGCCACAAACTGCTTCTGCACCGGCTCACTCAGGAGATATTCCTTGACCACCTGGGCCGCAGCCCGCTGTTGTGGCGTGACCCATTCGGCGTTTGGAACAGCAAAAGGATTGTCGTGCCAGACCGTACCCTCTTTGGGGTAGAGCGCCACTACTTCGTAGCCAGCTTCGGTGATGGGCCGCTGTACCACCTGGCCGCCCGGCACACTCTCGGCGTTTACCCGCCCCTGATAAAGCCAGGGCAGGTTGTACTCCTCCAGTGGGGCAAAATGTACAAAGCGTGGCCCCTGGAAGATCTTGGTCTGGAGCTTGAGGGTTTCGGGATAATAATGGTCTACCGTGGCCTGGAAGCGCCGCACATAGTTTTGTGTCTTGGCCGAGCGCACGTCTTCCAGGGTGAGGCTCGACCCCGACTTTCCGGCGGCTGCCTGGTACAAAAGTTGCAAGGTTGAACGGGCCGTGGAGCTTACCGCCGGGTCGGTAAAGGCTACCCTGGGCTTGCGTCCCCACTCGGCTTTTGCCGCAGGGCAGGTGGCCCAGCCTTGTGAGCTTTCCTTGAGAGCGATGATGTCCGACCAGCCGATGGGTTTGGCCGGCCAGCCCAGGCACTCCGCCATCTCGCGAAAGGTAAAGATCACTACCGGCGTGCGCACAATGGCGGTCATCTCGGCGAAGTTGAAGACCTCGCGGCCCGCATCCAGGTTCACCTGGGCCAGCCAATCCGAAGTGGAGGGCGAGACCACCGTGGGTGCGCCAGCGGTGCGCTCCGGGAAGGCCACCCCCTGGTTGAGTTTGCGCACCAGGTGGGTGTACATCTCACCAGAGTTGACCGTGACGCTTTTGGCCTGCACGGTGTAGCGGCGAGAACCAATCAACACGGTTTTACCCTGCTTGTTGAATTCCTCCAGGGCTGGCTTGAGCACATTCTGCTTCTCGCCCGAAGTCCAGATCAGGACTTCTACAGTCTGGGTGGGGTAAAAGAGGAAGAAAAAAGCCAACGCGCCGATAAACCCCACCGCTACCAGGACCTGCACCAGGTTTCGCACGTCTACCAGTGTAGGGCAAGTCCGGGGTGTGGTGAGGGTTACGCGCTGCCTCGAGCCCGTTCGGACCGGGGTCTGTCCCGACAGGGCCGCGCGGGTGGAGGTGCCCTGATGGGGCTGGTGCGCTAGACGGGGGTTGAGATACCATGTCAAGCAAGATGAAATGGGTTGCTATCCTGCTCCTGCTGGGAATTGCCCAGGCCCAGGGCCCGGGCTTCAGCATCCGCCTGAGCCCCAGCACCCTGACCCTTCCGCCGGGCGGCGACACCGCCTTCACCCTGACCCTGGAGCCCCGGGGCGGGTTTACCGGTGCGGTAACCCTGCGGCTGGTGGGCGCCCCGGCGGGGGTGGGCTTCGCCGTTACCCGCCTGCAGGTGGCCAGCAGTAGCCCCATCACCCAGGGGCTTGTGCTGGGGGTAGATACCGGGGTGGCCCCGGGCACCTACAACCTCACCCTCCAGGCCGAAAGCGACGGCCAGGTGCAGACCACCGCGCTCACCCTGCGGGTGGCCCTTCCTACGGGAACGCTGCTCTGGACAAGGCAGTTTGGGACCGACCGCTTAGACAAAGCCTCTGCCCTGGCGGTGGACAGCCAGGGGAACGTCCTGGTGGCGGGGGAGGTCGTGAACGCCCTGCCCGGCCAGGCCCCTCTGGGCCGTACGGACGCCTTCCTGCGCAAGTACGACCCGAACGGCAACCCCATCTGGACAAGGCAGTTCGGCACCGGCGGCTTTGACGAAGCCAATGCCCTGGCAGTGGACGGCCAGGGGAACGTCCTGGTGGCGGGGCAGGTCGAGGGCGCCCTGCCCGGCCAGATCCATCTGGGCAATTCCGACGCCTTCCTGCGCAAGTACGACCCGAACGGCAACCCCATATGGACAAGGCAGTTCGGCACCAGCGGCGATGAAGCAGCCTCTGCCCTGGCGGTGGACGGCCAGGGGAACGTCCTGGTGGCGGGGTGGGTCACTGGCGCCCTGCCCGGCCAGACCCATCTAGGAAAAAGTGACGCCTTCCTGCGCAAGTACGACCCGAACGGCAACCCCATCTGGACAAGGCAGTTTGGCACCGATAGCGCAGAGACAGTCTCTGCCCTGGCGGTGGACGGCCAGGGGAACGTCCTGGTGGCGGGGGATGTCGCGGGCGCCCTGCCCGGCCAGACCCATCTGGGCTTTTTCGACGCCTTCCTGCGCAAGTACGACCCGAACGGCAACCCCATCTGGACAAGGCAGTTTGGCACCGGCGACCGCGACGAAGCCAATGCCCTGGCAGTGGACGGCCAGGGGAACGTCCTGGTGGCGGGGTGGGTCGCGGGCGCCCTGCCCGGCCAGACCCATCTGGGCGTTACGGACGCCTTCCTGCGCAAGTACGACCCGAACGGCAACCCCATCTGGACAAGGCAGTTTGGCACCGATAGCGCAGAGACAGTCTCTGCCCTGGCGGTGGACGGCCAGGGGAACGTCCTGGTGGCGGGGGATGTCGCGGGCGCCCTGCCCGGCCAGACCCATCTGGGCTTTTTCGACGCCTTCCTGCGCAAGTACGACCCGAACGGCAACCCCATCTGGACAAGGCAGTTTGGCACCGGCGACCGCGACGAAGCCAATGCCCTGGCAGTGGACGGCCAGGGGAACGTCCTGGTGGCGGGGTGGGTCGCGGGCGCCCTGCCCGGCCAGACCCATCTGGGCGTTACGGACGCCTTCCTGCGCAAGTACGACCCGAACGGCAACCCCATCTGGACAAGGCAGTTTGGCACCGATAGCGCAGAGACAGTCTCTGCCCTGGCGGTGGACGGCCAGGGGAACGTCCTGGTGGCGGGGGATGTCGCGGGCGCCCTGCCCGGCCAGACCTATCTGGGCGATTCCGACGCCTTCCTGCGCAAGTACGACCCGAACGGCAACCCCATCTGGACAAGGCAGTTCGGCACCAGCGACTTTGACGAAGCCAATGCCCTGGCAGTGGACGGCCAGGGGAACGTCCTGGTGGCGGGGCGGGTCGGGGGCGCCCTGCCCGGCCAGGCCCATCTGGGCAGTACGGACGCCTTCCTACGCAAGTACAGCCCTTGAGGGCGGGCGCGGTCGGGCCTGCTCTGGGCAGCCTCGGGGGGCCTCTCGGTGGTGCAGGGAAGGAGCTGGTAGGGGCGAGGTTTCCTGGCCAGGTGGACTAGGGGTCTTGAAACTCCCCCTTGACCCCTTCCAGCACCACCACATCGCTGGTATCCAGGTTATAAAGCACCCGGGTTCCCTCTACAAAGCCGTCTTTGTTCTGGCTGCGCACGGGTTTTTCCTTGCTGCCGAACAGGTAGGCTACCTTGTCTTTCTCGCGCACCACAGCGCTTTCGGCGGTGGAGGTGCGGCCATCCTGCACCAGCTTGATGGAGCCAAACAGGTGCAAGATTTCATCGTCTACGTTGTACACCATGCGTTCGGCACTACCTTGCAGGGGCTTTTCTCCGGTGCGCTCGAGTTCGATGGGCCCGGTCACTCGCGCATTGCCGCTCTCGTTGTCGTAGTCGAGGCGGCTGCCCCAGGCCTTGCTCTTGCCCTGCTGAACCTCTACCGCCCTGGGGGCGGGTTTAAGCTCGAGCTCGAGGCGGTCCTCTTCTTCGATGTACCGGGCGGTGCCCCCGGTCATGAAGACGTAGTCGTTGACCTCGCGCACTTGTTCCACACGGGCAATAGCCCCAAAAGCCCGGGCATCTTCGCCAAAGGTAATTTGCACCCGAAAAGGCGGGGGGTCGGCAAAAAGCGAGCGGCTCAGGGAGGGGCCTTCACGCTTGGCTCCAACCTGAACGTCGAAAGCCTTTAGGCTTCCGTCGTTTTGCTCGGCGGCCTCGAGGCGCACCTGCTGCCCTACCTTCAGGTCGCTAAACTGCACCGCTTTTCCTTCGTGCCAGAAGCGGGTCAGCTTATCGGTCGTAAAAACCTGCTCGCCTACCCGCAGGCTCTTCTTTTCGGCATCCAGCGCAGCAATAACCCCTCCATACAGGTCGCGCAACTCGATGATGGCCGGAGGGTTGTCGGGCCCGGTCTTGACCACCACAATCTTCTTACCGCGCCGTTCAATTTCGGCGGTGGTTTGAAAGGCCGGCTCGGGGTCTTGCTGGGCCAGAGCTATCAGCAGCAACAGTCCTGATAGCAGCCAGGGCCAGCGCATGGTTCTTATTATTGCTCGCTTAGCTTGCGAAAGTCGTTCACGGGAAGCCGGGGTGCCTGGGCCAGCACCCGCACCTGGGAGCGGTTGACGTTGTGCAGAAGCGAGTTGCCCGATAGGGTGGCTTTTTCCTTCGCATTGACGCTGCGGGCCGGCACGTTCTGGTTGCCCACCCGACCGGCCACAATGGTGGCCTCGCCGGTGTTGTCGTTGTAGACCAGGCTGGCCCCGGTGGTGGTGATGTCGCCATCGACCAGGGTAACCCCGCCGGTGGCCAGCAAGCGTTTTTCGTCGGTCAAGCTGCGGATTTCCTTAGCCCGAATCACCAGGTCACCCTTGCCTTCGCGCTTGCGCAGCAGCACCACCTCCCTGGCATCGTTGAAGACGGCCAGCCCGCGGTCTTCCTCGTAATACACTCCTTCCGAGCGCCCCTCCTGGCGGCCGTTCTTGAGAATCACGCCGCCCTCGCTAGTAGAGATGTTGGTGTCCACCTCGAAGGTCATGCGGGGGGCGGTGACTTCCACCGGGTCGCTGTTTTTGTCCCTGGGTTCCTGGCGCATGCGAGCGTTACCGTCCAGGGTACCGCGTCCGCTGGATTCGCGGTAGACCAGCTTGGGCCCGCTGGCCGTCATGCGGTCGCGCTTGACCACCACACTCCCCTCAAAGGAGGCCACCCGCTCCCCCTCTGCCTCTTGCATGGTTTTGCCCTGGGGCGCCTCTAACGTAGCACGGGTAGCGTTGATTTCCAGGTCTTTTACCTTCCCTATCACCCCTCCGGGCTTGCCCGCCTCGTAGACCCAGGGGCCGTTGCGCAGGTTGCCCGAGCGCTGCCCACCAGGAGCCTCTATGGTTATGATGCGCTGTTCTTTACTCTGGGCCAGTACAGCCAAAGTAAGGAGAAAAAGAAGCCATGCCAGACGTTTCATGAGCTACCCCCTTCGATAGGGCAGGGCGGTTGTTCCCCACCGGAGATGAACTTCTCGATGGGGTCGCGCCAACTGGGGTTTTCGATACCAAAATCGCTTTTGAAGTCCTTACCCTGCACTTCCAGGCTGGGCGCGGTGATGAAGACGCTGGGCGCACGGAACCCCTCGCGCTGGTCAATCGTGACCGGCACTTCGCCTGGTTTGCCCAGGTTGACCGTATAGCACCCCTTCAGGATTTCCACCCGGGCGTAGGGCAGCCTTAAGTTATCGGCCCGGTCGATGGTCACTTCTGGGGCAGAAAGCCGCATATCCAGCCGGTTTTCTACAAAACGCTGCCCCGACTGCAACCCGGTCACCTTGGCCTCGCGGGAGCCGGGGTCTTGCTCGACCTGGGCGGCAGCGAACTCCCAGCGGGCCTTGGGGTCTTGTTCGGGGTAAAGGGTCAGGCGGACGTTCTCGAGTTTCACCCCACGGTTGGGGGTAGGGGGTGTTGGAACCGGACGGCTCACCAAAAAAAGCGAGAGCGCGCCGATCACAACCAGAGCGATGAGTGCAGGTCGAACCACGGCTAGAGGGTAGAAGCAAGGTCGCTAAGAAGCGTGAACTGAGGGCTAAAGGCCGTTGGGTTAGTTTGAATATCGCATGAGTGGCAGCTTTGCTCCATCTTTACCCAGAATACCTGGCTTCCTCTCACACACCCCGCTCATTTCACGTGTTGAGGAATAAGGAAGGTAAATCCAGATGATTCGATTCAAGCCAGCTTACAAGACATCCCGTGTGGTGCCGCGGGTGCGGTAGTTGACCCAGTTCTTGCGAAGCCGCAGGGCTTTCTTGATTACACCGTAAAGCGGTGAGAGGCTGACATCGTAAGCCGGGAAGCGCACCCGTTGACCACCAAAGCCTTCCTTGAAAGCGTCAATCCCAGCCGCATGGCTGCCCTCGGTTTGACGGGGTACGCCCCACAGGTCGTAGATGCGGCAGCCGTTTTCAATTCCCCAGTTGATGGCGCCCCAGTGCATGCCGTTGGGCGCTTTGGCATTGGAGTTCTCGCGGCTACTACCGCCGTAGAGGTAGTCTATTTTGCCAGCAAAAGCCACAAACAGACCCGCCGCCAGCGCCTTGCCGTCCAGGCGCGCAATCGAGATGAAGGCCTGCCCCAGCGGTTGATTCATCTCCTTGAGTACCATTTGGTAATAGTATTTGGCGTGCTGCAATAGCCTGGCCCGTCGGTTGGTCTCTTCAAAAAGCCGCCAGAACTCCTCAAAAGCTTCCATACCTTCTATGGTCGTTACCACACGTTTCTCGGCGAGCCTGGTATTGCGGCGGTGCATGTTTTCCATGTTGGCCAGAAGTCCCTCGCGCCCCAGCGTCAGGTCGAGCCAGATGGTGTACTCGGGCTGGATGGTTTCCTCCAGTTGCATTTGGGGAAATTCTGGGGCAGATTGCAGCGCAGGCTGGCCGGTTTCAGGCTCGAGCTTCAGGTAGACCGCACCTCCAGCCTGTTGTTTGAGCGCCTCTACAACCCTGGGCAAATCTCGGATATCGCGCAGTGCGGGGCCGCGGGAGGCATAAAGCATCGAGATAGGGCCCACAAAACTACGGCGGAAAAGTTGTATGGCTGCAATTAACTCGTCGTTCTGGTAGGCCGCAACGCGCTCCGGCTGCCAGCCGGAGAGCTTCTTGACCTCACCCCAGCCCCAGGACTGCAAGGCACTGGTGATGGGCATTGAAGCAACCATTTGATTCCAGGCCACGGGGTCATTAATGGGTTCCAATCTCAACACGCTTTACCATTATGCCGTATCGAAGTTGGGCTGGTCTGGATTTTTTGCTGGACTACCTGAGAAAACCAGAAAAACTTATACTGGGCCGCGTGATGCGTATTGCCTTCCAGGGAACTGAGGGAGCCTACAGTGAGGAAGCCTCATTGCGAGCTTTTCCAGGCGCACAAACCATCGGGCTGCCCACCTTTCATCAGGTTTTTTCTGCGGTGACCAACAACGAGGTAGATCTAGGGGTGGTTCCGGTGGAAAACACCACCGCCGGCATCATCAACCAGACCTACGATCTGCTCCTGGAGACCGACCTGCACGTGGTAGGTGAGCTGGTGCTGAAGGTCGAGCACTGCTTGCTGGCCCCGCCCGGAACCCGCCTGGAGGATATCCGTAAGGTCAAAAGCCATCCGCAGGGCCTGGCCCAGTGCGATGGCTTTATTGCCCGGTACAAACTCGAGGCCGAGCCCGTCTACGACACCGCCGGCGCCGCCCGCGAGCTGGCCGAGCACCCCCAGCCCGGCCTGGCCGCTATAGCCAGCCGCCGCGCTGCCGAGCGCTATGGGCTGAGTATTGTGGCCGAGGCTATCCAGGACTTCAGCGGCAACTACACCCGATTCTTTGTACTTTCGCGCGAGGACCTACCTCGCCGGGAAGGCCCTTACAAGACCTCGGTGGTCTTTACCACCCGCCACCGGCCCGGCGAACTGCTGGCTGCCTTGCAGGCTTTCGCCGACCAGGGCATCAACCTGACCAAGCTCGAGTCCCGTCCCCGCCGCGACCCCGAACGCCCTTTCTCCCCTATTTTTTATGCCGACTTCGAGGGCCACGCCGAAGACCCTGGCCCCTCTCAGGCCCTGCTGACGCTCTTACGTCGGGCTTCGTTTGTGAAGGTGCTGGGCTCATATCCGGCGGTTACAAGCTGGGGTCTTCTCAAAGAAACCTGACCAGAACGTTACACTCAAGTTTGCACAAATGCAGATCGGCTGGGCTACGATCGACATTTTTTGTGGCACAGATTCATAGACAGATATAAATCCCCCCGCACACGGCAGGGGGTCTAGTATCAGATTCGGTTGATTCCTTTCGGTTCGGTAACGAATCAACCCGACCGAAGGGGGTGCTCTAGGATTCAAAAAGACAACCTACATTTTTTTGGTTTTGTAAACTGTCTTTTTGAATCCGGTATAACGCTAACAAAAAGTGCAACCCGCTATATTCCAGGACTTATCGGAAGGTAGCGCCAAACAACAGCCGGGCCGAAGGTGAGCTGTTGAAGGGGAAGATGCTCTGTCCACCAATAAACAACCCCGTATCGCGGTCGAGGGCAAACTCAATACCGGCATCCAGGGTCAGGGCAAAATTAGCGTTGGGTAGCCCCAGGCCCAGGCCGCCCCCAAAGTAGGGCTTGATACCGCGCAGGTCGCGGTCGAACTGACCGAGGTCGGGCTTGAATAGCACCTCACCTCCGATCAGGAAACGGGGGCCCGTGAACAGTACATCCCCATAAATCAGGGCCACCAGATCGCGTTGTAGGTTGGCCTCGAGGCCAAACCCCAGGCTGGGCGCAGGTACTGAGATGCGGAGTTGAAAGGCCCGTTGGGCAAAACCGGATGAAGCAAACACCAGCAGCAGCAAAACGATCAAGACAGGTAAACGTTTCATGACACACACCTCTGATTTTGAGGTCACAGACCTCACAGGCGATACCATAGCCCAGCCTGACCTAAAGCGCCAGTGGCATGGCTCTCACCCTATGCTAAGGCCCGGCCCTTACAGTATGGCCCGTATGAAGCGTCTTTCGCTATTTGTGCCCATACTGGCCGGGCTGCTGCTGAGCAGCCTGCTGGTGGCACAAAACCAACCTACGGCTACCAAAATTGGCTATCTCAATGCCAGGGCCGTGGTAGAAGCCCATCCCCAGTTTGCCAGGATAAAAGAGATCCAGGCTAAAGCCGAGGCTGAACTCAAGCCCCTCCGCGACCAGCTTCAGCCCCTGGAAGCCAAAATCCGAGCAGGCAGTGCGACCGCTCAGGAGCAGCAAAATTACCGTATTCTGGCTCAAAGCCTGCAAGAAACCGGCAAGAAGTGGACCGACCAGCAGAACGAAGCCCTGCGTCCCATCACAGAAGACATCGACAAACTCGTCAGCAAGGTAGCCCAGGAACAGGGTTTTGCTATCGTGCTTGATCAGGAAGTCGCCGCCAGCAGCGGTCTGGTGGTCTACGCCGCACAGGAGCTCGATATTACCCAGGCCATCTTGCGGGCCTTACCCAAGTAGTGGAGTGAAAGATGAACAGAAACTGGTTGTTTGTAGTGATGCTGGCAGGTTTGCTGTTTGGGGGTTCGCTCATCGCGCAGAACCGCCCGACCCCTACCCGCATCGGTTATGTGGATGCCGAAAAAGTGGTGCAGGCCCACAAGGACTTCAAAAAGGTACAGGATGTGCGCACCCAGGCCGAGCGCGAGCTGAAGCCCCTCCGCGACCAGCTTCAACCCCTGGAGGCCAAACTTCGGGCCGGCAATGCCACCGCCAAAGAGCAGCAGGATTACCGTGTGCTGGCGCAAAGCTTGCAGGAAGCCGGGCGCAAGTGGACCGAGCGCAGCAATGCAGTCCTGAAACCCATCACCGAAGAAATTGACCAGGTAATTGCCCGGGTGGCTCAGCAGCAAGGCTTTGCCATTGTGCTGGACAAGAAAGTGGCCGCCAGCAGCGGTCTGGTGGTCTATGCCGCCGAGGAACTCGAGATTACCAACGCGGTGATCCGAGCGCTGCCCAAGTAGTCAAAACCCCAACAGGCGTGGGAACAAATCGCCCACGCCTGTTGTCTGCCGTGAAGCAGCCTGGCAAATATTCGATTTTCAGCACTCCGCTAAGCCCGCAACACTTCCATCGAACCCCTCCGACACTTGGCTATCAGCTATCGACTATGGACTATAGACTATCGACTTCTACAAGGCCGCTTTATTGTCAGGGTCAAGTTTAATTGCCGATATGTTAGAATCGTAAACGATGGCCAGAGGCAAATCTAAAGGCGATAAAACAAGAAAAGCGTCCCCCACTGAACGAAAGCGCGACCTCGAGGCTTTTTCTCTTCTCGTTATGGGGCTCTCGGTGCTACTGGCTGCCGCCATCTATTTTGGCTCCAACCTGGCCGGACAGCTGGGCAGCACGGTGCAAAATTTTTTCTGGGGCAACCTGGGGTATCTGGCCTGGCTGGTGCCGCCCACGCTGGCGCTCCTGGGCGTCTGGCTGCTGTTGGATCGCCCTCTGGGGGGCTTTATCAGGGCAACTGCCATCGCCCTGTCGGGGGGTCTGGTCAGCTTACCGCTGGTCGCCCATGCCTCCAAACCGCTGGGTGGCGCCCTTGGCCAAAACCTCCATTCCCTGCTAACGGGCCAACTCGGTAACCTCGGCCTGCTGATTCCCATGCTGGCCCTTAGCTTTATCGCCGACCTGGCCCTGCGTCAGCGACCCGGTTTCCTGCTGGGTAAAAGCACCCGACGGGTGGTGCTGGCCGCACAGCGTTTGTACCGGGCCTATACCCTTTCCCAAACCGCCACCCGGCTGCTGCACGAAGCCCAGGCGCTGGCCGAGCGGTACCCCGAGCACAAGGCTCTATACACCCTGCAACAGGACCTCAAAGCCTTCCGGCGCAACCCCCAGGACGGCGAAGCCATTATAGGATTTGCCAGACTGCTGGACGAATTCCGAAGCGAAAGGGCCAAGGAACTTGCAGGAAAGCTGGCTGCCGAGCCCCGGCCCCTGCCGGTGCGCCTCGAGCGACTGGCGGCTGCCCTGGCAGCTCCCCTCCAGGGCGACGGCCTGGCCCAGGCCCTCGAGGAGCGTCGCGCCGCGCTGGTGCTGGAAATCGGCACCCTGCTGACCAAAACCCAGGCCCTTACTCGCCAGGCCGAGACTGCTGCAAAAAATCTAAGCAACCCTACCGCCCGGGCTTTGCTGGCCGCCCTGGACGAGCACCAGCACCGCCTGGCGAGCTGGCGCGAGTCGGAAGAGCTGACCTTGGGCCTGGAGGAGCGGGTGGACGGCTGGCTGCGCTGGGCCGAGTGGGTGGAGTCGGCTCCGGCAGAAGCCCACCCGGCGGGGCTGCGGGCCCTGCTCGAGAAGGGCCTGCGGGCCGAACCCCCTGCTTTTGCGGTGGCAACGGCCAAGCCGCCCACCGAACCGTTGCTCGACTTCGATTTTATATTTCCTGAGCCAGACAAGGTGGAGGCCACTCACAAAACAGTTCCGCCGCCCGAGAAGCCCAAAACTGGCAAGCCTGCCCGGAGCAGCGCACCCCAATCCGGCTCCACAACCCAACCCTCGACTGCGCTGCAGCTCCCCAGCTTCGATTTGCTCGACAAACCCGAAGCGCCGCGCTACGACCCCAAGGCCCTGGAAATCATCACCCAGCGCCAGGTCGAGCTCATCAACAACACCCTGCAGCACCACGGGGTGGAAGCTCGGGTGGTGAGCTGGTCGCGCGGCCCAACCGTTACCCGCTTTGAACTCGAGCCCGCCCCCGGCGAAAAAATCAGCCGTGTGCAAAACCTCCACAACGACTTGGCCCTAGCCCTGGCGGCAGGTTCGGTGCGCATCGAGGCGCCCATTCCTGGCAAGAGCGTCATTGGCCTCGAGGTGCCCAATGCCGAGCGTGAACTGGTGCGCTACAGCGAGGCCATTCAGTCCAGCGCTTTTACCCGCAGCAAGGACACCCTGCCCATGGTGCTGGGCAAAAGCATCGACGGTGAAGTCTGGGTGAAGGATCTGGCCCGCATGCCCCACCTGCTTATCGCTGGCTCCACTGGCTCGGGTAAGTCGGTGGCGGTGAACACCCTGATTACCAGTCTGCTGTTCAAATATCTCCCCACCGAGCTGCGCTTTCTGATGATTGACCCCAAGATGGTCGAGCTTACCCCCTACGAGGGCATCCCGCACCTCGTGCGCCCGGTGGTCACCAACCCCGCCGATGCCGCCGGGGTGCTCCTGGGCGCGGTGGCCCACATGGAGCGGCGTTACAAGATGATGAGCCAGGTGGGGGCGCGAAACCTCGAGCAGTTCAACCAGAAGATGCGGGCCGCCGGCGACCCCACCTTGCCCTACCTGGTCATCGTGATTGACGAGTTGGCCGACCTGATGATTACTGCACCAAAAGAGGTGGAGCAGGCCATTCTGCGCCTGGCCCAGATGGCCCGCGCTACCGGGATGCATCTGATACTGGCCACCCAGCGCCCCTCGGTGGACATCCTGACCAGCTTGATCAAGGTAAACATCCCGGCCCGTATGGCCTTCGCAGTCTCTTCTGGCTTCGACTCGCGCACCATTCTGGACACCTACGGAGCCGAGCGCCTGGTGGGCCAGGGCGATATGCTCTTCCACCAGCCCGGCCTGCCCAAGCCGGTACGCCTGCAAGGACCTTTCCTTTCCGAAACCGAGGTTCACCGCATTGCTGGGTTTTTGCGTGAGCAGAGCTTCGAGGATGTCTTTGTGGCGCAGTACGGCTCCGACTTCGAAGGCCCCTTGAATCTAGGAGGCAGCGGAGGCGGCGACGCCGGGGATATCGACTTTGGCGACCCTCTCTTGAAGAAAGCCGCCGAAATTGTGATCGAGGAGGGCTACGCTTCAGTGAGCCGGCTCCAGCGTCGCCTTTCGGTGGGCCACGCCCGGGCGGGCAAGCTGGTAGATGCCCTCGAGGCCATGGGCATTGTGGGGCCGCACCAGGGCAGCAAACCCCGCGATGTGCTGATTACCCGCGACCAGCTACCGGAGTATTTTGGCGGGGAGTAATGCCGGATTTAAAAAGACAGTTTACAAAAACAAAAACTCCACAGGTTCTCTTTTTGAATCCTGGAGCAAACCCTTTGGTCGGGTTGATTCGTTACCATTCAGTCACGAATCAACCGAATCTGGTATGAAAGGCATTTGACGCATATGGTTGGCGAAAAGGGCGCCTGTCCTACAAGGGGGGCTACCCCACTTTGCCCGGCGGATAGCTTCACGCAAGCTGCGCGAGTTGGTTTGCAACATACCAATCAACACTGGTATGGGCCTAAGGCCTCACCACCATCGTGCCCAGGTCCAGGGAGCTTCTCGCGCCAACTTGAAGGGTGCGCTCGAGTTTTGGCTCCCCTGCATCGCACAGGTTGTTGCCCGAGTCGTCACGGCAGGCAGTCACCAGGTAGCGCCCTGGCACCAGGTAGGTCTCGAAAACCCCATCGCTCACCACCACCTGCCTCGAGCTAGGCCCCATAAAACTCACCAGGAAGCCGCCTCTGGGAAGCGTCCAGGCAAAGGCCCCGGGCAGATTGAGCAGGCCATGGCCGTAGGCATCATCGCGGCCTGGAGGGCCCAAGTCGGTAAGGTGGGAACGAATCAGGTTCCAGGCCTCGGTGGCGTTCGAGGCCTTTCCGGCCGACAAAACCATAGCCAGGGCCGCGGCTACCTGGGGGGTGGCCTGAGAAGTACCCATATAAAAGGTGTAGTTGGGCTGGTTCAGGCTATAGTTCCAGGTGCTCGAGAGAACCCCACCGCCGGGCTGGGCGGTGTTGCCGCCCGGCGCGACCACATCCACGCTCGCATTTTGCTGGCTGTAATAGGCCACCTGGTTGTACTGGTCGGTGGCCCCTACCGAGATGGCCCCCGGGCAGGCCGCCGGATAGACCAGTGCACCGGGATTGCGGGTCTGGAAATTACCTGCCGCAGCCACCACCAGCACACCCCGGGCCGCAGCGTCCGCAACGGCTTCGCACATTAGGTTGGAAAAAGACGTCGAGCCGAGCGACAGGTTGATGACCTGAGCCGGCCTTGGATTGTTCAGGGTCTGGCCGGCCTTTTGCACCGGTATACCGGCAGCGTAGCGCACGGCCAGGGCCACGTCCTCAAAAGTACCGTTGCCTATCGAGTCCAGCACCCGCAGCGGCAGCACCTTGATGGGGGCGTTGTGGGCCATGCCGACGATGCCGGAGTCGGTGCAGGTGGGGCAGGCTGGCGTGAAATTGCCGCTGCCCGCCACAACGATGCCGGTCACGTGGGTGCCGTGGCTGCCGCCGGTGCGCGAGAGCAAATCGCAGGGGTCGGAAGGGTCAGCGTCGCCGGGGTTACCGGGGGCCGGATCGGCGCAGGGGTCGTAGGGCTGGTTGGGGTCCGTGGGAGAGGCGGCGTCGCCCACAAAGTCGTAGGCGCCCTCGCCCGGTAACCAGAGCCGTCCGGCCAGGTCGGGGTGGTCGTAGCGCACCCCGGTGTCCACAACGGCCACCGTGATGGGGGTGGTGTAGGTTTGCAGATAGGTAAAGCGGGCACCGGTACTGCGCAGGTACCACTGCTGGGGGTAGAACTGATCGGTGGGCTCGCCCTGGGCACTGACGGTGCCGTTGATCTCGGCCCACTCTACGCTGGGGTCGAGCCGCAGGCGTTGCAGCAAAGCCTCGGGGTTGGTGGTGGAGAGCTTGGTAATGCGGCCCACCTGGTCGTGCGAGAGCACCCGGCTCCCCTGGGGCAGGGCCACCGCTCGCAGATCGCGGCGGTACTTGACCAGGACTTCGGTGGGCTGGGTGCTTTGGGTTTCTGGTTGCGCCATGGGCGCAGGTTCGCGGACCCCAAGCCTAGCCAACTCGGCCATCGAGGCGCTCGAGGCCAGCTCTTCGGTTAGCTTGCCCACCACCCGCACCAATGGCAGGCGCACCGCAACCGTAGCCTCTACATCGCCCGTAACCCTGAGGCTGCTGCTGTACTCAGACTGGCTAGCAATCTCGCCTTCGAAATCGGCCTGGAGCTTTACGACCTGGGGGCCGATGCCGCTCTGGGGGCTCACGTTAAGCCAGGTAGCAAGTGAATCCACGCGCCAGGCCACATTAGAGCCTACCCGCAGGGTCAGGCTGCCCTCGAGGCCCTCCATCACCACCTCGCCTGGAATGCTCTGGGCGGGCCCAGGAGCCAGGGAGCTCTGGGTAGAGCACCCTACCAGCAACCAAACCAACAGGAGAAATCGCCGCATCTTCCTCACACTATCGCTACCCCTGCATTCGTCAAGGCAGATTTGACCCAAAAACCGCCGCAACGCGCCTGCGCTCGAGGTAACGCTCGAGCAAAAACAAACCAATTGCCAGCGCAATCAGGGGCCATTGCAAGGGTTGGGCTTTTCGAGCCACAAGGTTTTTCAACTCGGAGGCATCGTCCAGCAGGCGGCCCCCACTGGCTTCCGACAGCCTTTTCAGGTTGGCCCGACCATCCTCCATGCGCCACTCGGGCAGGGTGGGGAGTGGTAGCCGCAGTCGGGGCTGCTCGTTTTCAAAAATCACGGCTTGCCCCGCCGCTTCGCTGGGCAGGCGGGCCTCGTAACGCAGGGGGCCTGTGGGGGCCAGGGCTTGCTCCAGGCCGCCCAGCCGTATGCTGGGGCGTTCAAACTGGCCTTCCAGCAGGACCCGCACAAAATCGGCCTCGCGCACGGCCTGAGCCCTGGGACGGGCCGGGGTCTGCGAGAGCCAGCGCACAAGCTCGGCCATCAGTGCAGGCGTGCCCTGCCAGCCCTGCCAGGAACGCGAGAGGTCGGTGGCCAGGGCCGCCACCCGGCCCCGCCCGCTCTCCCCTACGGCCAGTACGGCAAACTCGCCAGAGGCAACAAGGGTCTGGGCCCAGGGTTTGCTTTTGGCCGGCAGAATGACCGAAAGGGCCGGGGGGTTGGTGGTGCGGGTGATGGGGTGGGGGCGCACCGAGACCGGAAAGCGGCCCTCGAGCGCCTCGCGCCGGAAGGCCCGCTGGGCTTCCTCTAGAAAAAAACGGGGCAGATCCTGCGGGCTGGGCACGTCCCAGAAGGTGCCCCCGCCGGCCTGGGCTAGCTCGCGCAAAAACTGGCGGTCGGCATCGGCGCCCAGGGCAACCGTACTGGTCTTGATTTTGGGGCTGGCATCGCGGGCCGCATCCAGCAGGCCGGGGGTCACATCGGCGGCCAGGCCGTCGGTCAGGGCGATCACCTGTTTGGAATCGGTGGGGACATTTTCCAGGGCGTCCAGAGCCTCGAGGTAGGCCCGGCGAATCATGGTGCCGCCCCCCGCTGTGGTGGAGAGCAGCAGGTTTTCGGCCTCCTTGCGGCCCTGCTCGGTCATGGGGCGCGGACGAAAGAGCCAGCGCGGGCGGTCGGAGAAAACCACCACCCCGATGTAGTCCTGCGGACGCGCCGAGCGGATGAGCTCGAGCGAACCCACCACCGCCAGTCCCAGCTTATCGGCCTCGATCATACTACCCGAGACATCCAGCACCAGCACAAGGCCCACCCCGCCCGGCTCCTCCACCGGCTCCACCGGCAGGCTAGCCTCCAGGCTGGTGCGTTCCCAGCCCCCAAAGAACAACCCTCTGGGCGTAGCCGTCCAGAGCAGGCTGCCCCCCTGATTCAAAAAGGTTTGCAGGGCGTCGAGTTCGGCCGCCGATAAATCCCGCGCCCCAACCCCTAAGGCCACCACCTCGGCCCGGATGGGCAAGGTAATTTCCGCACGCTCTTCGACCGCAAAGCCCTGGGCCTCGAGGTAGCGGGCCAGGGATGTGTCGCCCAGCACCCAGACCCGGGTGATGCCTGCGGGGCTGAGCTCGAGCCGGGCCTGTTCAACACCCAGGGTGCTCTCGAGCCGGGCCGTTACCACACCGGGCTCGTCCAGGCGAAAGCGATACCCCACGCTGCTGCGTCCGGGCTCCAGTTGTAACTCGCGCTCGAGTCGCCCCGAGGGCCCACTCAGGGTCAGTCTGGCCTTGAGGCTGGCTGTTGACTCCAGCACCGCCCGCACCTCGATGGTCTCGCCCTTGCTCGGTAAGGCGGGAGCCACCAGCGACAGTGACAGGTTGGGGCTGGGGGGCCGGTAGAGGCTAAAAATTGGAATCCCAAT
Organism: Meiothermus hypogaeus; assembly: GCF_003574035.1. Lineage (GTDB taxonomy): Bacteria > Deinococcota > Deinococci > Deinococcales > Thermaceae > Meiothermus > Meiothermus hypogaeus. The sequence continues at coordinate 136,819 of NZ_QWKY01000001.1, forward strand.
GGGCTCAGCCCGATCTTGAAACAGACCGTCTGATACCAGCACAATCCGGTCGGGGTTCAGTTCCTGGGCCTTGCGGAGGGCTTCGCGCAGCTGGGTGCCCTCCCCCAAGTCGAGCCTGCGCGCGGTCGGAGAAGCCACCTGAACCGCGCCGCTGGCAAAAGCGATGTATTGCGCGCCGGGCAGGACAAGTTGCGGCGCCACCTTCCACACCGCCTCACGTGCCGATGGGCTCTGGTCCAGCAGAACCACCGTCCGAACCGGCTGCACGGGAATACTGGGCCCCCAGAAGGCCAGCAGCAGGAGGAGTATGATGGCACCCCGCAACCCGATCAACACAGACCCATTATCTGAGGTACGCGGTTAGACAAATGCGAGTAGCGCCGCAGATGCGCTATCGGGAAGTGTAATACCGACTTTACTTGGACAGTTAGCTTTAAGGGTCGCCCCAAGCTCCCCCAACCGGCGACACCCCAGGTGCAGTCAAGCGTGTTCCTATCGCTGTTTGTAAATAGCGCGGTCGGGGTGTCGCCGCCATCTCCCTCCGGGGAGAAGGCGAGGGGTTCATGTGGATTTGATATAACGCCCGTTTGTTGCAGCAATCATGAACATAACTTGGCAAAAAAACCCGCCCTGCCGTTGGCAGAGCGGTTCTGGTGGAGGCGAGGGGAGTTGAACCCCTGTCCAAAGACCCATCCAGCAGACTTCTACGTGTGTAGTTGGTGTTTGGTTGTCGCTCAGGCTTGCGCCACCAACAGCGGGCCTGAACCCAGCACCGTGTAGATTTCGCTCCTGGCTACGGCGCCTTGCCTCGAGCTAGCCGACTTTAGGTCGTTCGTTCAGCACGCCATCGGCTGGGCTTCTGAAGAACGTCGCTGACTTAAGCAGCGAGGGCGTAGCTGTTGCTACGAGCGTTGCCAGTTATGGCTTTGCCCATTTTTACGAGGCCATGGGCTACCTCGACACGCCGTACTGCCTTCAAGAGCCCCTGTCGAAACCAGAACGCCCCCAGGCGATTAGCTATTGTAGCAGGTTTTTGGCTTCTTGGGTAGGCTAGGGCCATGAGCAAGATAGACCCCACCCGGTTAGAGCGCGACACCCTGGTCAAGACCCTGGGCATTCAGATTCTGGAGGCATCGCCACAGAAAGTGGTGGCCGAAATGGAGGTGACCCCCCGGCTGCATCAGCCCTTCGGCTACCTGCATGGCGGGGCCTCGGTGGCATTGGCCGAAACCGTCGCCAGCATTGGGGCCTACCTGGCTGCACCGGAGGGCTACACCAGCTTCGGGCTGGAAATCAACGCCAACCACCTGCGCTCGATGCAGTCCGGCAAGGTGACGGCTACCGGAACCCCTCTTCACTCGGGGCGCACCACCGCTGTCTGGAGCATCGAAATACGCGACCAAGAGGGGCGTCTGGTCTGCATCTCGCGCTGCACCCTGGCCATTACACCCATGCGCTGAGGATTGACAGTTTTGCGCGAACCCCATTACACTCATCGGCATATGCAGACCTCGAGGGGTTTCGCCAGACAAAATACCTGCTTTTTTGGGTATTTTTATTGGCCCATTCGCCCCGTGGGGTCTGTGTAGGCGTTTAGCGCACCATGCTTCCGGGGAGTTCCAAATCCCCGGAAGTTTTTTTGTGTGCAAGGAGGACAATCAATGCTAATTATTCTGAAACATGGTTCGGGGCCTCAGGAGATCGAGTCGGTGGTGGCAGAAGTGCGACGGGTCGGCTACCGGCCCCACGTCTCTGAGGGCAAGCACACCACCCTGATTGGGGCCATCGGCAAGGGGCCTACCCCGGAGCTCTTGGATCATTTTCGCGCACTTTCTGCCGTGCAGGACGTGATTCCCATCTCCAAGCCCTACAAGCTGGCTTCGCTCGAGGTCTCGCCCAAGCCCACAGTTTTGCGCTGGAACAGCGGCGCTACAGGCGGGGGCGAGGTGCTCATAGCCGCCGGGCCCTGCGGGGTGGAAAGCCTGGAGCAAACCCTTACCGCTGCCCGTTATGTCAAGAAGCACGGCGCACAGATGCTCCGGGGCGGCGCTTTCAAGCCCCGCACCTCGCCCTACAGCTTTCAGGGCATGGGCCAAGAAGGGCTGGAAATCCTGGCTGAAGCCCGTCGCCAGACTGGCCTGCCCATCGTGACCGAGGTGGTTTCGCCGGAGCAGGTAGACCTGGTGGCCACCTATGCCGATGTGCTGCAAATTGGCGCCCGCAACGCGCAAAACTTCGCCCTGCTGCAAGCGGCGGGCAGGTCGGGGCGGGCCGTCATGCTCAAGCGAGGCATGAGCATGACCCTGGAGGAGTTCTTGATGTCGGCAGAGTACGTGCTGGCCCAGGGCAACATGCAGCTCATCTTGGTCGAGCGCGGTATCCGCACCTTCGAGAAGTCCACCCGCTTCACCCTGGACGTCTCAGCGGTGCCGGTGCTTAAGAGCTGGACGCACCTTCCGGTCTGGATAGACCCCTCCCACGCAGCCGGCAAGCGAGACTGGGTGACTTCGCTGGCGCTGGCAGGCCTGGCCGCCGGGGCCGATGGGCTGATTGTGGAAACCCACCCCGAGCCCGAAAAAGCCCAGTCCGACGCGGCCCAGCAACTCACCGAAAGCCAGTTCGCCGATATGATGCGCAAGGTCAGGGCCCTCCTACCTGCCCTGGGGCGCCGGTTGACACAGGAACTCGAGCCCGCCTGAACCGCCGCCAATGGCGATTTATACCAGATTCGGTTAGTTCGGCGCCGGATGGCGGCGAACTAACCCGACCGAAGTTATCCGCGTAGCGGAGGGCGATACCGCCCCTTGGAAGGGAGTGCTCTAGGATTCAAAAAGATAGCCTCTGGGGATCTTTGGTTTGGATGATTATCTTTTTGAATCCGGTATTACCCATAGCCCCCAGCTCTCAGACCTGGACTTGCGACATTTTTATGATGAAGCCTCTGTTTGGCAAAGTCGGTATTTTTGGCATCGGCTTGTTGGGCGGCAGCGTGGCTTTGGGAATGCGCGAGCGTTTCCTGGCCGAAGAGATTCATGCCTACGACCCCGACCCCGGGGCGCTCGAGGACGCCCTGGCCCTTCAGGTGGTGGACAAAGTTCACGCCTCGCTGGGCGACTGGGTGAGCGAACTCGACCTGGGTGTGCTGGCTGCCCCGGTGGGGGTACTGGTGAACGAGGGCCAGAAGCTGGCTCGCTTTTCCGGCCCACACACCCTCTGGACCGATGTGGGCAGCGTCAAGGGGCCGGTTGTGGAGGCCCTTACGGGCGTGCTGCCCAACTTTGTAGGTTCGCACCCGATGGCGGGCAGCGAGAAAGCCGGTGTTGAGGCAGCCCATGCGGGGTTGTTGCAGAATGCCGTCTGGGTCATAACCCCTCATGGCAACACCGACCCCACTGCACTGTCCAAACTGCGCGATCTGGTGCAGAACCTGGGCGCTTACCCTCTGGAAATCCCCCCTGCGTTGCACGACCGCCTGGTGGCCCGCATCTCGCACCTGCCCTATCTGCTGGCGGTGGGGCTCAACCGGCTGGTTGCGCAGGACCCGCATCAAGACCTGCTCATGTTCCTGGCCGCAGGCGGCTTTCGCGACCTGACCCGGGTGGCCTCAGGTTCTCCCCGCATGAGCCGGGACATGGTGGTGGCCAACAAAGAGGCCCTGCGCGAGGCCATCGAAGACCTGCGGGCGGTCATGCTGGAGCTGGAAAACCAGCTCGAGGCCCCTGAAGCCCTGCTAGAGACCGCCCTGGAGGCCAAACGCACCCGCGATTCGCTGCCCATCGTCAAGCGCAGCCTGCTACCGGTGATGAACGAGCTGGTGGTTCAGGTGCCCGACAAACCAGGGCAGATTGCTACGGTCTCCACGGCGCTGGGCAACGCCGGGGTCAACATCAAAAATTTCGAGGTTCTGGCCATCCGCGACGAAGGGGGGGCCATCCGCATGGGCTTTGCCACCCCTGAAGAACGCGAAGAGGCCCGCCAAATTCTGGAGGGCATCGGCTACAAAGTGCGTTGAGAAGGGCTACTCGATTTTTAGGGGCACAAAATCGTGAATGACCAGTTCCGCCGGGCAGGCCACCCGCATGGGCGCAGTGGACAAACCCAGGCCCCTGGAAATATACGCCGGAACGGGGTCGTTTACCCAACCCCCGGCAAACTGCTGGCCATAGCTCGAGGACGTGAAGGCAGGGCCATACCAGGGTAGCACCACCTGCCCGCCGTGGGTATGGCCGCACAGGGTAAGGTCCACGGACCTGGGCACCTGGTACAGATAGTCCGGGTTGTGGCAGATCAGCAGACTGGCCGAAGAATCGGGCTTTTTTGCCAGCGCCTGTTCTGCACTGGGTTCGCCGTGCCACCAGTCTTCCACCCCGGCCAGATACAGGTCTTCCCTGAGTTGAACCCCCTGGTTATGAAGTAGACGAATACCCTGTTGATTGAGGTGCTGCTCGAGCTCGAGGGGCGGCACCATGGGCACTCGAGGGGGGTTTGCATTCGACCTTTTGGACAGTCCACCCTGGGGGGAGTTCCTGGGTTGGTACCCGTTAAAACGGTAATCGTGGTTGCCCCAGACCGCCCAGGTGCCCAGGGGGGCTTTTAGCCTGCCGAGTTCCTCGAGGGTCGGCAACACCTGATGCCGGCGGCCCGAATCGGTGAGGTCGCCGGTAATTACAATCAGGTCGGGGTGCTCGGCCAGGGTGGCCTCTACCCAGCGCTTCACAGAGCCGCGGCGGATGAAAAACCCGATATGCAGGTCGGAAAGATGAGCGACCCGCAAGGGAGCCTGCAGGCCCCGCAAGGCGCGCCGGTAATGCTGGACGGTGAAGGTGTAGCTGAAAATCACCCCGTTATACTACCGAAAGCTCTAGCCTTCGGGAATGAAGTCAAACACCACGAGTTCGGCTGGGGCGTTTATGCGCAGAGGGAGCACGGTCATGCCCAGCCCCCGCGAGACAAACCCTGGAACCGGAGGGGAGGCCGGGCCAAGACCCGGGCTGTACCAACCACCCAGATAGGCCTGTTGATAGTGCGAGGGGGTCCAGGGGGCCCCGATACCCGGCAGGTAAACCTGTCCTCCATGGGTATGTCCGCTCAGCAACAGATGAACCGGCAAATCCTGGTAAAAATCCCAAAAATCGGGGTTGTGAACCAGAGCCAGACTGGCCTTGCCCTTCCGATACCCATCCAGGGAAGCTTTGGGGTTGGCTTCCTCGGCCCAGTAGTCGTCTACCCCACTCAGGTACAGGTCGTCGCGCACCCACAAACCCTGGTTGGTGAGCACGCCTACCCCATGTTTGGGCAACTGTGCGCCCAGGTATCGCTTGACCTGGGGCAGCCCGTTATCGTGGTTGCCCCAGATGGCAAACACCCCCAGCGGGGCCCGCAGCCCGCCCAGGGCCGCCAGCAAACCCTGCAGGTCGGGACTGGCTGCGCGGTAGAAGCCCTTGAGCCATTCCAGGCGCAACCCGGACTCGACCAGGTCACCGGTAATGACCACCAGGTCGGGCTTTTCGGCGTTGGCCGCCCGTACCCAGGCCTGCACCGAGGTCGCGTGTACCCAGAAACCATAGTGCAGGTCGCTCAGCTGAACCACCCGCAAAGGTCGGTCAAGTCCGGGCAAGACCCGGCGATGGCGGTTAATCTGAAACTGGAAGCTGCTGCCAACCGCCAGCGCGCTCGCGCCTGAAAGAGCTACCCCCCCAAGGCCAAGCAGGGTCAGGAAGCGCCGACGGCTCAACATGCTTCTTTAGTGTACGTCCAGACCCAAACCAAACCTACTGCGCGCGAACATCGTAAGCAGATAGCGCAGGGCTATCCCTTGCTTTTCTTGCGTTCCTCGCGCTCGAGCCGCCGCCGCTCGGCGCGGCTCAGACCGGAGTAGGCCGAGGCTGCTTTTTGCTGACGGCGCACAGTAAAGGGGTCACGGTTGCCCTGAGCGGAAGCTACACCGGCCTCGGAACCGCTGTACTCGACCCCCTGGGCTACGGGAGCCGGCACAGGTTGCTGGTTAACCTCGACCTGGAGGCGGAACAAGAACTTGGTTACTTCGCTCTTGATGCCCCCAATCATCTCGTTGAAAAAGCGGGTGCCCTCGAGCTTATACTCCTGGAAGGGGTCACGCTGGCCGTAGCCACGCAGGAAAATGCCCTGCTTGAGCACGTCCATGCTGTGCAGGTGTTCTTTCCAGGCGTTGTCCACTACCTGTAGGGTCACGAAGCGCTCCACCGCCCGCATTAAGCCCGGGCCCTGCCGGTTGAGTTCGGCCTCGCGGGCTTCATAGGCACTACGGGCAGCCTCCACCAACTTTTCGATGCCCTCTTCGGCCTTGAGCTTGCGCAGGCCCTCGAAGTCGAAGTCCTTTAGAGCAGGAATGTAGTCCACCAGGCTCGAGCGCAGCCCTTCAATATCCCAGTCGTCGGGGTGCTGCTGGGGGTTGAGGTAGTTGGCGGCCACTCCGTCCACGGTATCCTCGATCATGGCCAGGGCCCCCTCGCGCACCACCTCGTCGCTGCCGAGCAGCACATTGCGGCGCTGGGCGTAGACCACCTCGCGCTGGCGGGCCATTACCTCGTCGAGGCGCAGGAGTTGTTTACGGGTATCAAAGTGGCGATCCTCAACGCGCTTCTGGGCCCGTTCAATCGAGCGCGTGACCATCTGATTTTCGATGGGCTCCGAGTCGTCGAAGCCCATACGGTCGAGCATGCCCACAATGCGCTCGGAGGCAAACAAGCGCATGAGGTCGTCGTCGAAAGAGACGTAGAAGCGGCTGCTACCGGGGTCGCCCTGGCGGCCCGAACGTCCCCGCAACTGGTTGTCGATGCGGCGGGACTCGTGGCGCTCAGTACCGATGATGTGCAGGCCCCCCAGTTCCTTGACCCGTACCTCGTCGGCAGCGCAGGTATCGCGCAGGCGGCGGATTTCGTCAATCACCGACTGGCGTATGCCGATTTCGGCAGCCAGTTTGAGGGCTTCCTCCTCGTCCCCCTGTACCAGTTTTTTGATGAAGAGTTCGATGCGCCACTCGGAGCGGGGCTCGAGGCCCTCCTTACGCAGCAAATCGGCCGCCAGGTACTCGGCATTCCCCCCCAGCTTGATGTCGGTGCCGCGCCCGGCCATGTTGGTCGAGATGGTGATGGTCTTGCTCCGACCGGCCTGCGCCACGATCTCCGACTCTTTTTCGTGGTACTTGGCGTTCAGGACCTGGTGCGGGATGCCTTTGCGTATCAGCTCCAGGGTGTGCACGGCTTTTTTGAGGTACTCCCAGGCCACCCGGATATTGCCCTTGGGGGGGATGGTGGACTCGTGCTGCTCGAGCTCGCTGTCGCGCAGGGCACCGGGGCGCTCGAGGGCTTTCTTGAGCCTATCCCACTCGGGGCCGCTTTGCTTCTCGATGGCCTTAGCGAGTAGCTGAGCGCGGGCCTCCAGGCGGGGCAAAAAGTGGCGGGGCTCTTTGAGCATGGCCGAAAGCCGCTCCGACTTCTCTACCGAGATGGTGCCGACCAGCACTGGCTGGCCTTTCTGGTACTTTTCGGCAATCTCTTCCACTACCGCAAAGAATTTGCCCTTTTCCGAGCGGTAGACCACGTCGGGTGCGTCCTGCCGAATCACCGGACGGTTGGTGGGAATACTCACCACGTCCATCGCATAAATTTCCTGAAACTCCTTTTCCTCAGTTTTGGCCGTGCCGGTCATGCCTGCGGTTTTCTCGTAAAGGCGGAAGAAGTTCTGGTAGGTGACGGTAGCCAAGGTCTGGTTCTCGCGCTCGATTTTGACCCCTTCTTTGGCCTCGATAGCCTGGTGCAGCCCCTCGCCAAAGCGACGACCCGGCTGAAGGCGACCGGTAAACTCGTCCACGATGATGACCTGACCCTCCTGCACGATGTATTCACGGTCGATAAAGTAGAGCTCCTTAGCCCGGATGGCCTGGGTGAGCATGTGGGCGAGTTCCATGTGCTCGGTATTGAACAGCCCCTCGACCCCCAGCAACTTCTCCGCTTTGGCAATACCTTGCAGGGTGAGGTGCACGGCCTTCTGTTTTTCCTCGATGGTGTAGTCGCCGGTGGGTTCGCCCTTGGTTCCGACAGGCGGTTTCTCGCCGCGCTCGAGTTTCCGGGCGATTTCGGCCATGCGGTAATACATATCGGTGGCTTTTTCCGCCGGCCCGCTGATGATGAGGGGGGTGCGGGCTTCGTCCACCAAAATGGAGTCCACTTCGTCGATGATGGCGTAGTGCAGGGGCGTGTCGTGACGCAGCACCAGTTGCTCCGGGGCCACCGCCATGTTGTCGCGCAGGTAGTCGAAACCCAGCTCGCTGTTGGTCACGTAGGTTACGTCGCACAGGTAGGCCTGGCGTCGCCCCTCGGGGCTCGAGTGGTTCTGCACCACCCCGATCGTCAGGCCCAGGCCCTTGTAAATGGGCCCCATCCACTCGGCATCACGCCGGGCCAGGTAGTCATTCACCGTCACCAGGTGAACCCCTTTACCTGCAATGGCGTTCAGGGCCACCGCCAGAGTGGCCACCAGGGTCTTGCCTTCACCGGTCTTCATCTCGGCGATCTTGCCCTCGTGCAAGACCGCGCCCCCGATGAGCTGTACATCGTAGTGGCGCAAACCCAAAAACCGTTTGGAGGCTTCGCGGGTCAGGGCAAAGGCCCGGGGAAGGAGTTCATCGAGGCTGCTGCCGTTTTGGTAGGCTTCTCGCAGTTTGGCGTATTCAGCAGCCAGGTTCTCGATGCGTGAAATTTCGTCCTCGAGGGCATTAACCGGGGCCACCACTTCTTTCCAGTAGCGGGCCACCTTGCGTTCGTTGTTATCCAGAAGCTTATTAATCCAGGCCAACATATCCAAACGCGATTGTACCCTGTCTGAATGAGAATGAATGGGGTATTTGGGTACTTTAGAGCGTTATTCACAAGAATCCAGCTATGCGGCGTGAGAAATCTTCTGTCATAGACAGAACAAGTACATTATTCGGAATGTCACTTGGAGTTCAACCGATTTGATCGTAAGCACCACAGAAAAGCCAGAAACCGTTCTTTCCTGGAATACCCACAGAAAGCTCCCAACCAGATTCTAACGTTTTGCTGACCAGCTTTTTATACACTCTGGACATGTTCCGGGTATTGTTCATGCTATTTCTGCTGGGCAGTCCAGCCCTGGCTCAGCTTTGTGACCAACCTTTTTCACCGACCAGGCCGGGCTGGGAATGGCAGTACCGGGTTACCGGAGAACGCGGTAGCACCTATTCGATCCGCAAGACCAGCATCACCGATGGCAGCTTTACCCAGGTTCGCCAGACTGCGGGTGGTAGGGAGGAATTGAAATACCGTTGTACCCTTGAAGGCATCTTCCCAGTAGATTTCGGCGGCAGTGGGAGCAACCGGGTCGAGGCGGGAGGGCAGCCGGTTAGCTACGACCTCGAGGTGGTCAAGGTGACCGGAGTCGCCATACCCGACTACGACACCTGGGCAGTGGGCAATAACTGGAGGCTGGTAATTGAAGTACGTGGAACCGGTCAGCAAGGGCCTTTGCGCTTTAACATTAGCGGAACCCTCGAGACCACCTACCGGGTTGTGGCCCTGGAAAACGTCAGCACCCCTGCGGGTCGTTTTACGGCCTACAAACTCCAGACCACCTTTGCTACCCGAATGCGGGCCAACGCTGGCCCCATCAGCATTCCCTTCAACTTCGAAAGCCAGGGCACCAGCTGGTATGCCGAAAATGTGGGGCTGGTCAAAAGCATTCAAAAGTCCCGTGAGGGTGAAAACGTTACCGAGCTGATCGCTTTGCGGAAGTAAGGCGTAAGGCTCAAGGCGCGCGACTCAGCGGCAGATAGGCCGCCGCCGGCAGGTTGAGCTGGTTTTGCGGGTTCTGCGCCTGGGTACGCCAGGCCGCCAGGGCAATCATGGCTCCGTTGTCGGTGGCCAGACCCCTTGGTGGGAACAGAATTCGCAGTCCAGCTGCCTGCAAGTGGGCTTTAAGCGCTGCATTTTGCGCTACCCCTCCGGTCACCAGCAGCGTTCTGAGGCCGCTGTGCAGGGCCGCACGGGTCACCACCTGAGCGATATGCTCCACCGCCACTTGCTGGAACCGGGCGGCAATGTCGGCCGGTGCATAGCCCTTTTCAAGGGCCCTGGCCACAGCGGTCTTCAGGCCCGAGAAACTGAAGGCAAAGCCTTCCTGGCCCTGTAGCGGAACCCCCAGGGGCACCCTGCTGGCGTCGCCTTGTTGGGCCAGTCTTTCTATTTCGGGCCCCCCGGGGTAGCCCAGGCCGAGCAGCCGGGCCGACTTGTCGAAGGCTTCACCGGCGGCATCGTCCAGGGTAGCCCCCAGCAGCCTGTAGGTTCCCCAGGCGGGCACTTCGAACAGGTGGGTATGTCCACCGGAGGCAATTAGGGCCAGGAATGGGGGTTCGACCTCGGGGTGTTCGGCCAGCGCTGCATAAATGTGGCCCTCGAGGTGATGCACCGCAACGAACGGCTTGCCCAGGGCAAAAGCCAGCCCTTTGCCGTAGGTATAACCCACCAATAAGGCCCCTATCAGGCCCGGCCCCCGGGTAGCGGCAACCAAATCGAGTTGGGAAACTTCAATTCCCCCCTCCAGAAGTGCTTGTTGCACCAAACCATCAATCACCTGGGTGTGTTCGCGGGAGGCCAGCTCGGGCACCACCCCCCCATAGCGCTGGTGCAGCAGGGTTTGCGAGGCCACCAGGTTGACCACTACGCTTCCGTCTCGCACCAGGCCCACGCCGGTATCGTCGCAGGAGGTGTCTATGCCCAGAATCCACACAGTCCGATTTTCCTTAGCTGAGCCTTTGGGGTCAAGCCAAAAACCTAAATTGCGGATTGGAGCCTGCCCGCGCGCCGGATGCCGCGGGTAGTATAGGCATGTGAGTGAGGCTCGATTCCAACTTTCGGCCCTGCAAACTGCACTTTCGCAGGTTTTGTTTGGGCAGGAGCGGGTTATACAGGAACTACTGGCTACCACGGTGGCGGGCGGTCATGCCCTACTGGAGGGGCTGCCGGGGCTGGGCAAAACCCTGCTGGCCAAAGCCTTTGCCGAGGCCAGCGGGCTTTCCTACCGCCGCATCCAGTTCACCCCCGACCTGCTGCCCGCCGACGTAACCGGAACCGAAATTCTGGAAGACGGGCAGTTCGTGTTTCGCCAGGGGCCCATTTTTGCCCAGGTGGTGCTGGCCGACGAGATCAACCGGGCCACCCCCAAAACCCAGTCGGCACTGCTGGAAGCCATGCAGGAGCGCGGCGTAACCGTCAGCGGCATCCGCTATGCCCTGCCCGAGCCTTTTATCGTGCTGGCCACGCAGAACCCCCTGGAACTCGAGGGCACCTACCCCCTTCCGGAGGCGCAGTTAGACCGTTTTATGTCGAAAATTACCGTGCAGGCACCCCCCCGGGCCACCTGGATAAAAATTCTTTCCGAAGAGCCGGCCGACCCGGAGCCGGTGCCCGGGCTGGATTTGCTCCTGGCCCGTGCCGAATCGCGGCAGGTGGTGGTGAGCCAGCCTGCGCTCGAGGCCATTGCCAACACCGCCCAGCTTGCCAGCGAAGAAAAGCATATTCGCATGGGGCTTTCTCCCCGGGGAGCCAAAGCCTGGCTGAACCTGGCCAGAGCCCTGGCCTACCTCTCGGGCCGCGCGCACTTAGACTGGGACGACCTGCGCAGCGCAGCCATGCCCACCCTCTCGCACCGGCTGCTCCTGACCGAAGAGGCCCAGTTCGAGGGCATTCAGGTAGCCCAGATTATCCAGGATTTACTGCGCCGCACCATGCCCAAATAGGATTATTGGCTGCTCGAAAGGCGCTCCAGCACCTTTTTGGGCATCTTGCAAATCATGGTGTAGGCCGGATCGAAGATGTTGCCCAGGTCGTAGCGCACACACTGCCCCAGCAGTTGCGAAGCACTTTGAGTATCCAGCCTGTATTGCGAAGTAAGCCAGCGCAGCATCTCACTGGTGGCGTGCTGTACACACTGGTCGAGGGGCCGGGCGTTGCCCACGGTGAAGATATACGCCGCGTTCTCTCCCCTGGGCCATCGGATGGCCTGGCCTTTGATGAGGTCTACTGAAAACTGCACATCCATGGAGATTTCGATGCCGGTGCCGGCTATTTCGCCATCACCTTGCAAGGCATGTCCATCCCCCAGGAAAAACAAAGCGCCCTCGACCAGCACCGGAAAATAGACCGTGACGCCTTCCTTAAAACCCCGGTAGTCCATGTTACCGCCGTGTGGCCCCGAGGTGGCGGTGGAGATGGCCTCACCGCGTCCCGGAGCCACCCCAAAGCAGCCCAACATGGGTTCCAGGGACAGCTCGAAACCCTCTAGCGGCCCTGCAGGCGAACGCAGGCGAGCAGTATTGGCTCGCAAATCAACCTCCCAATCCAGCCAGCGCTGCGAGCCTCTGGCCTGGGCCAGTATGGGCACATCGTCGGGGTCGACCACATTGGAAGCCAGCACCACCCCCGACCAGCCGCTGGTACGGTTGGGTCTGAGTTTTTCCAGCCTGACCGCCAGCGTATCGCCCACCTGTGCCCCTTCGACAAAAAAGGGCCCGGTCATGGGATTGCCCCTGGGGGTAACCTGCTGCAAATACCGATCCAGGCCGCCAGCATCCACACAGGTCGTAATCACGGTATCGCCCGGTGCAATGCGCAAAACGGGGGGATGGTTGCCAAGGGTGTGGTGGTAATGGGTGGGCTCGAAGGTATGAGTGGACATGGTTCCCATAGCATACGCATCCTTCCAGAGCTTATACCGGATTCAAAAAGACAGTTTACAAAATCAAAAACACCAGAGGCTGTCTTTTTGAATCCTAGAGCACACCCCTCCCTTGAGTACCGGCGCTAGCCGGGGGCCGATGGCCCTTCACTGTCGGTCGGCGAAGAAAGCGTCTCCCTTCCAAGGGGCGTTATCGCCCTCCGCTACGCGGATAACTTCCAAGGGGCGGTATCGCCCTCCGCTACGCGGATAACTTCGGTCGGGTTAGTTCGTCACCAAATGGTGACGAACTAACCGAATCTGGTATTACAAGCAACCCTGGACAGGTTTTTCATAGGCTTGTCTCGGGGGCCCAGTTCTCGAGCCGGTAGGCGCGGTCTGGGCTCTAAACCACCCTGCCGCATCCCGCGTAAGGCAGATTCCCATTACTCCCCATGTAGTGGGTAACATAGCAGCATGTCGAACCGCTATATTGGCCAACCCATGAAGCGCCTCGAGGACGGCAAGCTAATCCAAGGTCAGGGACAATACCTTGCCGACTTAACCACCGAAAATCTGCTCCACGTGGTGCTGGTGCGAAGCCCATACGCCCATGCCCGCTTGGGCCAGATAGACACCTCCGAGGCCCTGCAAATACCGGGTGTAGTTGCCATTTACACTTCAAACGACCTTCCACACATATTTGCCCCGGCCTCGGGAGCACGTGACAGCAAGGTAGCCCCACACCCAGTTTTGGCAAGGGATACGGTTCGCTATGTGGGTGAACCTGTAGCGGCGGTGCTGGCCACTTCCGAGGCTGTTGCCCAGGATGCTGTCCAACAAATTTTTGTGGACTACGAGCCTCTTCCGGCTTATCCCGAGCCCCTGCAGGCCGAGCAAGCGCCCGCCATTCACCCCCACCTGCAGAGCAATGTGGCCCTTGCCCGCAAGACCTCAGCCGGCCAGGTCTCAGAGGCTTTTGCGCAGGCCCATCAGGTAGTGCGTGGGCGGCTGGTGCAGCAGCGGGTGGCACCCAGCTCAATGGAACCTAGGGGCATTCTGGCCAGTTGGGACGGCATCCGCGAGGTCCTTACGGTCTGGTCGAGCACCCAGATGCCCCACGACCTGCGCAGTGCGGTTGCGGAAAAGCTGGGGCTGGCCGAGAACCAGGTGCGGATAATTACCCCCGATGTAGGTGGAGCCTTTGGGGCCAAGATTAACGTTTATCCCGAGGAAATTCTGGTGGCATACCTGGCCAAACACCTGGGCAAAAGTGTGCGCTGGGTGGAAGGGCGCGGCGAAAGCTTCAGTGCCACCATCCACGGGCGGGCCCAGGTGGCCGAGCTCGAGATGGCCTTCGATGCCGAAGGAAAAATACTGGGTCTGCGGGGGCGGGTGGTGGCCGACCTGGGTGCTTATGCCCTCGAGACCACCCTGGGCAATGCCCCCGGCACCATCCTGATGCTGCAAGGCCCCTACGAAATCCCGGCAGTGGAGCTGGAGGTGCTGGGCGTTTACACCAACGCCACCGCTACTGGGGCCTACCGAGGTGCAGGACGGCCCGAGGCTACTTATTACCTGGAGCGCCTGATGGATATGGGCGCACGGGAGCTGGGCCTCGACCCGGCAGAAATTCGCCGCAGAAACTTCATCCAGGGCCCCTTCCCCTACAAAACCCGCACCGGCGCCAGGTACGACTCGGGGGCCTACGCCGAGGTTTTGCAGAAGCTGCTCGAGGTGAGCCGCTATTCAGAACTCCGGGCCGAGCAAGCCCAGGCCAGAAGCCAGGGGCGGCTTTTGGGCCTTGGGCTGTGCAGCTATGTGGAGATTACTGGCTATGGCTGGGATACCGGCGGGGTACGCATCAACTCCGACGGCAGCGCCGTTATTTTTACCGGCACCTCCCCCCACGGCCAGGGCACCCAGAACGCCTTTGTGCAGATTGTGGCCGAGCGGCTGGGCCTCGCACCAGAGCGCATTAGCGTGGTGCAGGGCGATACCCTGGCTATTCCCTACGGCATGGGTACGGCGGGCAGCCGCACGCTCTCGGTTGGGGGTTCGGCGGTGCTCAAAGCCGCCGACGAGGTTCGGGCCAAGGTGCAAAGAATCGCCGCGCATCTGCTGGAGGCCGCCCCCGAGGATATAGACCTGCTCGAGCAAGGCTGGGGGGTGCGCGGCACCGATAAATCGGTAAGCTTAGAGCAGATCATCGCAGCTGCCCTCAACCCCCGCAAGCTGCCCCCCGATATGGAGCCAGGGCTGGAGGGACACGCCAGCTTTGCCCTGAAGGAGGCCAACTATCCCTTTGGAGCCCACCTGGCCGTGGTCGAGGTAGACCCCGAGACCGGCCAGATAAGCATTCTTCGCTACATTGCGGTAGACGACTGCGGGGTGGTGATCAACCCCATGCTCTTCGAAGGGCAGCAGCACGGGGGCATTGCTCAGGGCATCGGGCAGGCCCTCTACGAAAGCATCGTCTACGACAGCGAAGGGCAAAACCGCACGGCCAACTACCTGGAGTACGCCCTACCCAAAGCCGATCAGATTCCCTGGATGGAACCCCACCGCCAGCAAACTCCCTCGCCCACCAATCCCCTGGGTGTAAAAGGGGTGGGCGAGGCCGGGGCCATTGCCGCCACGCCGGCGGTGGTCAATGCAGTGCTGGATGCGCTAGGCATGGCTCACCTGGATATGCCCCTCACGCCGGAGAAGGTCTGGAAGCAAATATCACTCTAGCAAGCTCAATTGCTCACTTCTGAAAACCCTGCAAGAATTTCCTGGTAGGCGTGCTCGAGGGAGGTGCTACGGCCGTTCTGGTAGGCCCGCTCAAAGGCAGAATGGCCCATGATCAGAACCACTTCTTTTACCGTTTGCTCGCGCAGGCTCCGTTGCTCTGACGAAACAGCCAGCCCAATAGAGGCCTCGAGCTCATCCCGTACCCCAAGGGCCCAGGCTGCTTGCTCGGGCCTCCCCCGCTTATGAGCAATCCTGGCCAGGGTTTCAAAGCACTCATTTAGGCCATGTCGTACTCCGGCACGACGGTAATGAGTTAAGCTTTGCAGAAGCATTTCCCAGGCCCTGGTATATTCTTGCTGCTCACACCAAAGATTAGCCAGATTATGGGTAGAAATACCCAGACCCCAGAAATCTCCTAATTCCTGATTGAGCTCGAGGCTTTGCTGGTAGAGCTGGCGGGCTTCTTGCCAGTAGCCCTGTTCTTGGGCCAGGTTACCCAGATAGTTATGGAGTGCGGCTACTGATCGCTTTTCACCCAACCCGCTGAAAATGGCCAAGCTAAGCCGAAAGTGGGCTTTAGCAGCTTCATTTTGAGACTGCCCACGAAGCGCCACCCCCACGTTCATTAAACCCAAGGCCTCCAGATTCCTGTCGCCAACTTCTTGAGCAATGGCCAGACTCTGGCGTGCGTAGTATTCAACCCTGGGGTAGTCTGCCTGGTCACGAGCGCTCACAGCCAAATTGTTCAGCGCGATGGCCTCTCCCCGCCGATCACCGAGGTCTCTTCGAGCGGCCAGGGATTGCCCCAGGTAGTCAAATGACAGGGCATACTGACCACAGGTACGCGCCATGATACCGGCAGCGTTGTAGGCCTCGGCCAGAATAGCCGGAGACACTCGAGACGTTTTAGGCAACACCTCTTTGAACCAGGAAAGTATCTCCTGGGCATGACCCTTTACCTGCCAGAAACGCCACAAACGCGCTGCGAGCTGTAAGCCCAGCTCGATCTCAGCACGCTGGCTCCACCATAAAACAGCCTGGAGGTTTTCGTACTCTGCGGAAAGGTAGCTATACCACTGGGCCTGGTCTGCACCCGTCAGCTTGGGGGCAATGCGGGTTGCCTCGGCCAGATACCATTCCAGTAGCCGTTTTCGGGTTGCCTCGGTCAGGCCCTGGGTCTCGAGCTGGGCCAGGCCAAACTGGCGTATCGGCTCGAGCATACGAAAGCGCAACTGAGAACCCTCCTCGAGCGGCAGCACCATCGAGGTACGCACCAACCGGGCGTGGCACTCAGCCAGTTCTCCCATCTCAAAATTTTGATCAGCGCACAGCATTTCGGCGGCCTCGAGCGACCAACTCCCCACGCACACTGCAAGCCGCACAAATAAATTTTTTTCGGGCTCCTGGAGCAAGTTGTAACTCCATTGCAAAGCCGCTTCCAGGGTCTGGTGGTGGCGCTCTCCACCCCGCTGGCCCCGCGTGAGCAGACGCAGACTGTTGTCCAGGCGGGCAACAATCTGTTCCAGGGATAGCACCCCCACCCAGGTTGCCGCCAATTCCAGAGCCAGCGGTAAGCCCTCCAGACGACGGCAGATTTGTGCTATGTGAACCGCATTCTGTATGTTTAGTCGGTAGTTAGATCGGTACTGTCGAATACGCTCGACTAAAAACTGCACCGCCTCAAAGCGATTGAGATTCTCGGGGCTGAGATCAGCTTTGGGATCAGGAACTTCCAGAGGAGCCACTACCCAGGCGATCTCCCCCACGATCCCCAGTGGTTCACGGCTGGTAGCTAGCAAATGCAACTCTGGCAACGACTTTAGCAGCTGAATGGCAGCCTCGGCACAGCCGTCAATCAGATGTTCGCAGTTGTCCAGTATCAGCAAGGTTTTATGACCCCGCAGCCTCTCAATAATACCCTTTAGGGGTGTTTGAGAGGTGGCGTGCACGCCCAGTGTCTGGGCGATGGCTGGCAGTATCATCTGGTCCTCGCTCATGGCTGCGAGTTCCACCCACCAGACCCCGCCCGTATACCGGCCCTGGACTCTGGTAGCCAGTTCCTGGGCTAGGCGGGTTTTCCCCGAACCGGCTGCTCCTGTTAGCGTCAAGCAGCGGGTGGTGGATAGCAACTGAAGGGTTTCTTCCAGTGCCGCTTCGCGGCCAATTAAGGGGGATAACGGTACCGGCACCCATCCTTGAGCTCGCGCAGGCCCGGCAGGTAATGACAGCTCGGGCGGGCTTGGCAATTGCTGCAAAACCTGTTCATACACGGCCCGGGTACGCTCATCGGGCTCTTCACCCAATTCGCGCACTAAGGCTTCGCGCAGGGCCTGAAACTGCCTGATAGCCTCCATCTGTTGCCCCGTGCGTGCGTAGATCTGTATCAAGGCCAGATGAGCGGCCTCGGTGGTGGGTTCTTTGGCAATGGCCTGCTCCAGGAAGCGGCAGGCCTGGGCCAGATCGCCCCGCTGTTCCAGTAGTTGGGCCAGCTCGAGCAGGGTCGACAGATACAGCGAGCGAGCCTCGTCACGCTGTGGCTCCGTCCAATCCTCGTAAATGTCTTGCGGCAGCAGATCGCCCTGGTAAAGCCTTATTGCCGCCTCGTAAAGGGCCAGATCGCCCTGTCTGCGGGCCTGGGCCTGTAACCTCAGAAACTCCTGATAATCCACCTCTACAGGGCCCGCATACAGCACCAGAACCTCGTGCTCGAGGGTTAGGAAGCGCGACCTGACTCCCTTGGAAAGCCCGGGCTCGAGCATCCGGCGGGCATGATAGAGATTCTGATGCAGGTTGTTCATGCCCGACTTCTCATCAAGTTCGGGCCAGAGTGCGTCCAGCACCTGGTCTTGGTGAAGACGTAACCCAGGCTGGAGGGCCAGCAACTTGATGACATCACTGGCTTTCTTCCTACGCAGGGCCTGGATAGACACAGTCTGGTCGTCCAGGCTCAAACGAAAGGAGCCCAGCAGCCCAATGCGCAACTGCGGCTGAGAAGACATCTAAGTTCATTTTAGCAAGGTAGTAAGTGCAAGTAAGTGACCGATAAGTGTCCCAGGAGATGATGTGCAACATGAGCCTGCTGAGGAGCGCTTTATGGACAAAACCAAACACCTGCCCAAGCAGCAAACCACTTTCTTGGTTCGCTGTTGGCTGCTCCCAGGTGGCAGTCGGCGCTACCAGGTGCGTCATGTGCAAAGCGGTCAGGAGGCCCAGACCGATAGCCTCGAGGCCGCCTTGGACTGGATGGAGCAGTTTCGCCTGGAACCGTCCAAGCCCGAGTAAAACCCTCCAGCAACCACCTCAACGTCACTTCAGGCCCGGCCCCGAGGAATATTGGTATGAAAAAAATCTTGTTGCCCCTAGTCTTGATCGTCTTCGGTCTCCTTGCTCAAAGCCTTGCCCAGCGCCCCTATCTGGGCGGAACTTTCGCTTTTGCGCTCAACGACAGCACCGCTACCTTCGGGGTTCAGTTCGGGGCCAACTTCACCCCAGCCTTTGGAGCCAGGGGCAGCCTGACTTTCAGCTCAGGGGGAGGATTAACCGGATTCGGCTTTGGGGTGGATGGTCTATATCTGATCACTACGCCCAACTCTCCCATCAACCCCTACATCGGGGCGGGGGTCGGGCTGGGTTTCCTCAGCGGCTTTGTACAGGGGGCCTCGGTCTCGGGGCTGGTGTTTGGGGCCGATGGAATCCTTGGGGTCGAATACCTGCTCAACCGCCAGTTCGCGCTGTTCGCCGAGGCCCGTCCCGGTTTCGTGACCGGCACCGTCAGTGGGACATCAGGTGGATCAGCAGTTTCGCTCCCGATCAGCGGCACCACGGTAGAACTGCGGGTCGGGGCAAACATTTATTTCTAAGGCAAGAATGCAGTTTCAAACGATCAAGGAGGAGATATGAAGGCTTTCATCAGAACCGTCGGTCTTGTTCTCAGTCTAGCAGTCCTGAGCGCTTGTGGCGGTAGCAGCACCCCCCCACCC
>NZ_QWKY01000010.1 GCF_003574035.1 Meiothermus hypogaeus
GGGTGGGGGTGGGTTGGGCGTGGGAAGACCCCCCCTGGAAACTGCAAATAAACACATCCGGCAGGAAAGCCACCGGAAGTACCTGCGTCTGGGGGTCCCGCAGCGCATACTGGCTCGAGACCACCAGCACCAGCCCCACCAGGAAGGAAATCCAGAGCGGGCGGCGGGCTTGGGCCACAGCAGACATACTTGGAATCATTATAGCTACCCCCCCAGTAGGGGCAAACGTCCCAGGTCGCATATCCCCCAGGGGTATGTTATACTTTGCGCTGAAGCGCCAGCGTTAAGCTGGCAAAAGGAGAACTTGCTATGAGCCAACTCTACGACGTGGTGATTATTGGGGGCGGACCTGCTGGGCTTACCGCCGGCATTTACACCGGCCGGGCCAACCTGAAGACCCTTATTCTGGAAAAAGGCCTGCCCGGCGGCCAGATTGCCCAGACCGAGGAGGTCGAAAACTACCCCGGCTTTCCCGAACCCATTAGCGGGGCCGAGCTTTCCGAGCGCATGGTGCAGCAGGCCAAGCGCTTTGGGGCCGAGATTGCCATGGACGAGGCCCAGGGCATAGAGAAATCCCTCGAGGGCTTTGTGGTCAAGGGCTACGAGCAAGACTACCGTGCCCGCACGGTGATTCTGGCCACCGGGGCCAACCCCAAAAAACTGGGCGTGCCCGGTGAAGAGAAGTTCTATGGCCGGGGTGTGAGCACCTGTGCGACCTGCGACGGCTTCTTCTACCGGGGCAAGGAAGTGGTGGTGGTGGGTGGGGGCGATGCTGCGGTGGAAGAGGGCCTATTCCTTACCAAGTTTGCCAGCAAGGTTACCCTGGTGCACCGCCGCGACGTTCTGCGGGCCAACAAGACCGCCCAGGCCCGGGCCCTGGCCCACCCCAAGATGCACTTCATCTGGGATACCGTGGTAGAGGAAGTGCTGGGCGAAGAGACCGTGACCGGGGTGCGCCTCAAGAACCTCAAGACCGGCCAGGTCTACGACTACCCCACCGACGGGGTCTTTATCTTCATTGGGCACGAACCCAACACCGGCTTCCTGAAGGGCCTGGTGGAGTTGCGCCCGGATGGCTACGTGGCGGTGAAGGACGAGATTTTTACCTCGGTACCGGGGCTCTTTGCCGCCGGCGACGTGGCCGATCCCATCTATCGCCAGCTTTCCACCAGCGTGGGGGCCGGCACCCGCGCAGCCATGATGGCCGAGCGCTACCTGGCCGAGCAGGAGCATGCGGCCGTGCATTAGGGGGATTGCCATGGAAGCCGCCGTTTCCACAGCGCCCAGCGTACGCTTCCTGAACCCGGCCTGGTTTGCCTCGGTAATGGGCACCGGGGCGCTGGCTTTGGCTCTGGCCCAGTTCGGCCTGATTAGGCTGGCCGTGCCGGTCTATGCGCTGGCCCTTGTGGCCCTGGTGGGGCTCCTGGGCCTTTACCTGGCCAAGCTTTTCCGCTACCCTCAGGCCGCCCTTGCCGACCTGCAGCACCCCCTGTTCTCGCAGATGCTCCCTACCCTGCCTATTGCCCTACTGGTGCTGAGCCTGGCTACCCGGGCGCTGCCCCTGGGGCCCTGGTCGCAGCCCCTGGGCCAGGGGCTTTTCTTGCTGGGGACACCGCTCATCTTTGCGGTGGGCCTGTTGGTGGTGTATGTGGTGAGTACCCGGCTCAGGCTGCCCCTCGAGGCTGCCAACGGGGCCTGGTTTATCCCGCCGGTCTCGGCGCTGCTGGTGCCCATGGCCGGGGGGCTCTGGCTTTCCACCTTTCCCAAGGTCTGGCAAAAGGAGCTCTGGGTGGTGAGCGGCCTCTTTTTGGGCATTGGTTTTTTCCTGTTTTTATTTGTGCTGCCCAGCTTTTTGCAACGGCTCTATGGGCATGACCGGCTCGAGCCCCACTTTCTGCCCTCAGTTTTTATCGGCCTTGCACCGGTGGGCCTTCTGGTGCTGGCCCCCTGGCGCTGGCTCGAGGGGGGCGCACAGGTTGGGTTGGTGCCCGAGGCCTGGCTGCCGGTCTGGCCGGTCATAGCGCTGGCTGTTTGGGGCCTGGGGCTGTGGTGGCTAGCTTTTAGCCTATTGCTTCTGCTCGAGACCCTCCTGGCAAAGAGCCGCCGGGCACAGCTCCACTTTGCCCCGGGCTGGTGGGGGTTTGTGTTTCCGCTGGGGGCCTTTACCCTGGCCACACTGGCCCTTTCCAGAGGGCTCGAATCGGCCTTCCTGGCTGGCCTGGCCTGGGCACTGCTCTTGCTGCTCGGGGTGTTCTGGCTCTGGGTGATGTTTTACTCGCTGCGGGCCTGGGCCGGCCTGGGGGCATTGCGCCCCCCCAGGGGCTAGTTATAGCGCGCTTTACATAAGGTCTTCGCTATGGGGTGGTATCCCCCGCCCCTGCGCCGCACGCCTCGGCCCGGTTGGTTCTTCGCTTTTCTCCGAAGAACCAACCGAATCTGGCAACGGTCAATGCGCGGGCCGAAGCCTGAAATAAAAAACACTTATCAAAAAAAACAAAACCAGGCTTGATGCTTGTGGATTTCTGAGCCTACACTCCTTTCTGAGACCCACCTTGTGAAAGGAGACACATGGCGAGCACCCTCAGCGCAATCGAGACCCAGGCCATCAGCGCCATCCGGATGTTGGCAGCCGATGCGGTAGAGCAGGCCAAAAGCGGCCATCCGGGCATGCCCCTGGGCATGGCCCCGGCGGCCTATGTGCTCTGGACCGATTTTCTAAAACACAATCCCACCAACCCGCACTGGCCCGACCGCGACCGTTTTGTGCTCTCGGCGGGGCACGGTTCCATGCTCCTGTATGCCCTGCTGCACCTGACCGGCTACGACCTGCCCCTCGACGAACTCAAGCGCTTTCGCCAGTGGGGTTCCAAAACCCCCGGCCACCCCGAGTACGGCCACACCCCGGGGGTGGAGGTAACCACCGGGCCGCTGGGCCAGGGCATCAGCACGGCGGTGGGGCTGGCGTTGGCCGAGCACAAGTTGGCCGCCGAGTTCAACCGCGAAGGGCACGTTGTGGTGAACCATTACACCTATGTGCTGGCTTCGGACGGCGACCTGATGGAAGGGGTATCGGGGGAGGCTTGCAGCCTGGCCGGGCACTGGGGGCTTTCTAAGCTGATTGTGCTTTGGGATGACAATCATATCTCCATCGACGGTCAGACCGAGCTTTCATTCGGCGAGGACGTGCTGGCCCGCTACGCCGCCTACGGCTGGCATACCCAGCGGGTAAATGGGGAAGATATGGCGGCTTTGCGCTTGGCCATCCGGGCCGCCCAGGTAGATGCCCGGCCCTCCATAATTGCCGTGCGCACGGTGATTGGGGCGGGTTCCCCCAAGGCCGGGAGCCACAAGGTGCACGGCGAGCCCCTGGGCCCCGAGGCCCTCGAGGCCACCCGGCAAAACCTGCACTGGCCCCACCCCCCCTTCGAGGTACCGCACGAGGTCTACGATCACTTCCGGGCGGCCATAGCGCGGGGGCAGCGCCTCGAGGCCGACTGGAACATCCGCCTCGAGCGCTATGCCAGCGTCTACCCCGCCGAAGCCAGGGAACTGGAGCGCCGTTTGAAAGGCGAACTGCCGCCCCTCGACTGGGAACAGCTCATCCCCAGCTTTAGCGGCAAGATTGCAACCCGCGCCGCCTCGGGCAAGGTGCTCGATGCCCTGGCCCCCCGCCTGCCGGAGCTTTTGGGCGGCAGCGCCGACCTGACCCCTTCAAACAACACCCAGGCCCAGGGGATGCAGTCCTTCTCGCGCGAAAACCCCACCGGACGCTATGTGCATTACGGAGTGCGGGAGCACGGCATGGGGGCCATCCTCAACGGCCTCAACCTGCACGGGGGCTACCGGGCCTACGGAGGTACCTTCTTCGTTTTTTCGGACTACATGCGCCCCGCGATTCGCCTGGCGGCCCTGATGGGTACGCCCACTGTTTTCGTGCTGACCCACGACTCGGTGGCCATCGGCGAGGACGGCCCCACCCACCAGCCCATCGAGCACCTGGCCAGCCTCAGGGCCATGCCGGGCCTTTTTGTGGTGCGGCCCGCCGATGCCCTCGAGACCGCCTATGCCTGGCGTCTGGCCCTGGAGCGCAAGCAAGGCCCCACCGCCCTGGTGCTCACCCGGCAGGCCGTGCCGGTGCTGGACCGCAGTAGCCTGGCCTCCGCCGAGGGCACGCTCAAGGGAGGATATGTGCTGTCCGAGCGCCCTGATGCCAGGGCCACCCTGGTGGCTAGCGGTAGCGAGGTAGCGTTGGCGCTCGAGGCCCAGCAGCAACTGCTGGCCGAGGGCGTGCCGGTGCGGGTGGTAAGCCTGCCCTGCTGGGAAGCCTTCGAGGCCCAGCCCCGCGCCTACCGCGAGGCCGTGCTGCCCCGGCACCTGCCCACCCTGGCGGTGGAGGCGGGCAGCAGCTTTGGCTGGGAGCGCTACGCCGATGCTGTGCTGGGCCTGGATCACTTTGGCGCCAGCGCCCCTTACCCGGCAGTTTACGAGAACCTGGGCTTTAGGCCCGGGGCGGTGGTGCGGGCGGTGCTGGAGCTGCTGCAATAACCGCACAAGCCCCATCTAGGACGGGAAAGACGAAACCCCCGTGGGAGGTAGCTCCGTTGCTATGAAGAAAGTTCGCGTTTATCCCTTGCCCCCGCAGGCCCTGCCCCAGGCCGAGGTGATGCTGGTGGTGGATGTGATAAGGGCTACCAGCACGGCCGTAATGTTTTTGGAGGCCGGGGCCGAGGCCCTCTGGCTCACGGCGGGTCTGGAGGCCGCTTGCGCCCTCAAGCGCAACGGCGAGCTGCTGGCGGGCGAGGTGGGGGGGCTGCGCCCGGAGGGCTTCGATTTTGGTAACAGTCCGCGCGAAGCCGCTCTGGCCGAACTCGCGGGCCGCACCGTCATCCACGCCACAACCAACGGCACCAAGGCGGCCCACAAGGCCGCCCAGGTGGCCCATGAAGTGCTGCTGGCCTCGCTGCTGAACGCCCCCGCGGCCACCCAGCTGGCGGGTCGGCTGGGCTCGGACGTGGCCATCCTGTGTGCGGGCAAGGAGGGCCAGGTGGGCATAGACGACCTCTACACCGCGGGGGTACTGGCCCAAGGCCTCCTTGCCGAGGGCTTTGAGCCGGAAGGCGACGGAGCCCAGATGGCCCTCCACCTGGCGCAGAAACCCGCCCTGCCGTTGCTCAGGGCTTCCGAGGCGGCTTTGGCCCTGGCGCGCGAGGGGTTGGCCGCAGATGTAGATTTTTGCGCCCAACTCGGCTTTTCCGAGCGGGTGCCCAGGCTGCTGGAGCGGCGCGGTGAGGCGTTGGTCTTTGGCTAGTGGAGGCCAATCATCACTTGGCCACACACACCTTAGTTATCGGCTATGAGCCATATGCTGCGGGGAATGCAGGTGAACCATGCAAGCGTTGATTTTTGATGTAGACGGTGTTATAGCCGAGACCGAGGAGGGCCACCGGCTGGCCTTTAACCGGGCCTTTGCCGAGGCCGGCCTGGATATTGAATGGAGCCCGGAGATGTACGAGCGCCTCCTGTGGGTGACCGGGGGCAAGGAGCGCATCGCCCACTACCTCTACCACTGCCCCGAGTGCCCCAAGCTCCTTGACGCGGACATTGCCCGGTTGCACCGGCGCAAGACCGAGCTGTACAACCAGATTGTGCAAGCAGGCGAGGTGCCCTTCCGCCCCGGGGTGCTGAGGCTCTGGCGCGAGGCCCGCGAGCGCGGGGTGCGGCTGGCCATTGCCACCACTACCTCGCTGCCCAACGTAGAGGTGCTGTTGCGCCAGGCCGGGCAAGAGGTGCTGGGCTGGTTCGAGACCATTGTGGCGGGCGATATGGTGCCCCAGAAGAAGCCTGCGCCCGACGTGTACCTCCAGGCACTAAAGAACCTGGACATTGCCCCGGAAGAAGCGGTGGCTATAGAGGATTCCCAGAACGGCCTGATTGCTGCCCAGAAAGCCGGGATTCCTACCCTGATTACCTACAGCTACTACACCCGCGAGCAGCGCTTCGAAGGGGCCCTGGCGGTACTGGAACACCTCGGCGAGCCGGAGCTTCCCGCAAAGGTGGTGGAGGGGCCGCGCAGTTGCGCCACGGTGGTCACCTTGGATCTACTGCGGGGCTGGCACCACCTGGCAGCTCCCAGGGCCTGAGGCTGCGCTTGGGGGAGGGCATGTGAATTCCGAGCATTTTCGCCGCCTGCCCTATGCTGAAGCCGAGCCCAAGGCCCGCAAGGTGCTGGTGGATGGTTACGGGGAGGGGTTGTTGCTCGAGGGCATCGGCGGCTACTACGGCCTTTATTACCTCTTTGGCCTGCTGGGCCTGCGTGAACCGGTGTCCTCGCACCCCCCGGACTGGGTGGAAGGTCCCAAAGCCAGCCTTATGGAGTTTCTCGAGCCCTACCAGATGGCCCACTGGCTCGAGGCAAACGGCTATCACCTCTTCATAAACGAAAGCAAGTAGGAGGCCTGGGATGTCCAAAACCGCCCGCGAATACGACGAACTCACCTACCGCGAAGCCCGTCGTCAGGCCATAAGGCAGATGGTAGACGGTTACGGCGAGGCTGTGGTGCTTCAGGACGAGCACGGCTACTGGGGACTCTACTACTTCTACTGGAGCCAGGAGCCCCCGCCCGAGGCCCGGCCCCACTGGATGGAAGGGCCCCTGCCCGACCCCGCTGCCTTCCGCCCGCCCTATGAGGTCAAGACCTGGTTGGAGGAAAACGGCTACGAGACCTTCCAGAACGACCTGGATTGAGGCCCTGCCTGAGGGTTGCCTGGGCATAATGGGTAGCATATGATGCGCCCCGTAGAACCCCACCGCGAAACGGGCATTCTGCCGCCCGACGACCCCTTGCGGATGCAGCTTCACAACGAGTTGCATGCCCGGCCCACCCCGCGCATCCGCCTGCCTGCCCTGGTGGTGCAGGTGGCCGTGCGGCACGAGGGGGTGAGCCGTGAGGTGGAGCTCGAGCACCTCCGCCGGCTGGCGGGTTTGGGCGAGCTCGAGCTCGACCAGCTCGCGGGTACCTACCTGCGCCTGCGCCTGGCGGGGGGCACGTTGCGCTGGGAGCGGCATACCGAGTTCAGCACCTATACCCTGGTGCAAAGCATGCCGGGCCTCGAGGCCAGCCCCGAGGCCGACTTGTGGGCCCAGCTGATCGTGGATGCAAACTGGCTTCGGAATATCCCCGGCCACACCCTTTCGGCGGTCAAGCTGATTATGCTCCACGGGCCGGTAGAGGAAGCCCTGGATATAGCCCGCCCCTGGTTGGGCGCTGGGCCGGTGGTGGCTTCGGTGATGGGCCGGGGCGGGCATAGCTGCGTCGTAACGGACTTCCGCCTGCGCCCCAGCGGCTTCGAGCGCATGGTGGTGGTGGCCCCGCCCGGCACCAGCGAAACCCGGGCAGGCCGGATCGCTGCAAGGCTTTTGGAGATGGAGTCCTACCGCATGATGGCGCTGTTGGGTTTTCCGGTAGCGCGGGGTTTGCGGGAGAAGCTTTTGGAGTCGGAGCAGGCCCTCGCTCAGATTACCGCCCGCATCCGCGATACCAACCGGGCCGACGCCGAGTTGCTGGATGAGCTCGAGGCCCTGGCCGCCCGCATCGAGCACGCCATTGCCGAGCACAGCTACCGCTTCAGCGCCACCGCCGCCTACCACACCCTGGTTCGGGCCCGCCTGGCCGAGCTGCGCGAGACCCCCATCCCCGGCACTCAGACCATCGGGGAGTTCTTGCAGCGCCGCTTCAGCCCGGCCATGGCCACCGTGGAGTCCACCGCCAGCCGCCTGATGGCCCTCTCCCAGCGCATCGAGCGGGCCGGGGCGCTGCTGCGAACCCGGGTGGACATTGCCCTGGAAACCCAGAACCAACAACTGCTAAACAAACTCCGGCGCGGCCAGGAGATGCAGTACCAGCTTCAGCGCACCGTGGAGGGCCTCTCCATTGCGGCCATCTCCTACTACGTGGTGGGCTTGCTGTACTACCTGTTCAAAGCAGGCAAGGAAGCGGGCCTGCCCCTCTCGCCCGAGCTGGCCGCCGGGCTGGCCATTCCGGCGGTGGTGCTGGGGGTGTGGTGGCTCACTCGGCAGATTCACCACCGGCTGCTGGGGCGATACCAGGGGGACTGACCATTCTGACTGCCAGGCCAGGGCCCCTTTGGTCAAAACCTGGTTGGTAATAAGCTGGGCAAGGCGTTTTCTCATAGGAGATCGGGCTTTTGTCAGCTTTCAAATAGTTAATGTTGACTAAAATTCTCCAGTTCTGAGTGGGTTGCGTGGTCCAAATTTCCTGCTTAGTGCCAACTCAACCTACGAAGCCAGCATCGCCCGCAGCGCTTCGGCAGCCGGGTTGCCCGCTTCTATGGGGTAAAACAGCCAGAAAAGCCGCCTGAGTTCCATGCCCTTTATGCGCAAGGCCCGCAGGTTGCCCACCTTCACGTTGGGGCGCACCACTACGTTTGAGACAATGCCCACCCCGGCCCCCTCGAGCACCAGCCGCTTGGTGACCTCGTGGTTGTCGGTGTAAAAGACAGGGTTGACCTCGAGGCCAGCCTGTTCCAGGGCTGAGCCTAGCACCCGGAAGGTCATGGCCCCCGGTTCCCGCACAATCAGCGGAACCTCGGCCAGGTGCTCGGGGGCTATCTCTTCCTTTCGGGCCCAGGGGTGCTCGGGCGGTACAATCACCACCAGCTCGTCTTCGTAAAAAAGCTGCCGATCAAAGCCCTCGAGGTGTTCCACCGCCTCCACCACAGCCATCTCCACCTCGCCCTGCAGAAGCCGCTGGGTAAGGCGCTCGGAGCTACCGCTCTCCAGCTTGATACGAATATCGGGGTAGAGCCTTTTGAACTCGGTCAGGTAGCGGGGCAGCACATACACCGCCATGGTCGTGGAAGCGCCAATCTCCACCCGCCCGCGCTCGAGGCGCTCCAGCGCCTGGGTGGCCTGCATAAACTCCTCCAGCGCCTGCACGGCCCGACGGGCCTCGGGCAGCAAGTCCTGGCCGGTTTTGGTCAGCACCAGTCGGCGGCCCTGGCGGTGAAACAGCGCGCGGCCCACCTGGTTTTCCAGGGCCCGCAGGTGCTGGCTCACGCCCGGCTGGGTCATGCCCAGACTCAGGGCAGCCCGGCCCACGCTGCCTTCCTGCACTACGCACAAAAACACCCGCAGGGCCTGGGGGTTGGGGAAGGGGCGACGTTCAATCATAAGTAGATATTATCAAAAAACTGAAATAAAAACTTGCACTATTTATCACAAGCTCCTACCCTGAAGCGTACCAGAGGAGGTGAGCATGATCGTCACAGAACGCCCCACGCGCAACCTATCCCTAGATTTGTTGCGTAGCACCGAAGCTGCGGCCCTGGCTGCGGCCCGCTGGGTGGGGCTGGGCAACAAGAACGACGGCGACCAGGCCGCAGTAGACGCCATGCGTTTGCTGCTCGGCACCATTCCCATGCGGGCCCGGGTGGTCATCGGGGAGGGCGAAAAGGACAAGGCCCCCATGCTCTATAACGGCGAGGAACTCGGTACCGGCGAAGGCCCCGAGACCGAGCTGGCCGTAGACCCCATCGAGGGCACCCGTTTGGTAGCCCACGGGCGGCCTGGGGCCATCAGCGTGATTGCCGCTGCCGAGAAGGGGGGGCTGTTCAACCCCGGGCCCGGTTTTTACGCGGCCAAGCTGGTAGTGGGTTCCGAGGCCCGCGAGGCCATTAACCTGGCGGCCAGTCCGGAAGAGAATCTGCGCTCAATAGCCAAGGCCCTGGGCAAGCGGGTGCGCGAGCTCACGGTATTTGTGCTGGACAAGCCCCGCCACGCCCGGCTCATCGACCAGATTCGCCATGCCGGTGCGCGGGTCAGCCTGCACACCGACGGCGATGTGGCCGGGGCATTGGCGGCAGTGCTGCCCGATACTGGCATCGACGTGTTGATGGGTACGGGCGGCACCCCCGAAGGGGTGATTGCGGCAGTGGCAGTGAAGGCTTTGGGCGGAGGTATGCAGATGCGGCTCGACCCCCAGAGCGAAGAGGAGCGCTGGGCCTTGGTGAATACCGAATACAACACCCAGCGGGTCTACACCCTCGAGGAGCTGTGCCCAGCCGAGGACACCCACTTTGCCGCTACCGGCATTACCGACGGGCAGTTTTTGCGCGGGGTGCGCTACCGCGACCACCACGCCATCACCCACAGCCTGGTGATACGAGGCCACACCGGTACTTTGCGCTATATCGAGTCGCACCACCGGTTGGAGAAACTGCGAGCCATCAGTGGAGAGCTTTACTAAAGGAGGTTCAGGGTGATTCAGGATAAAGAGGCCAAGTACAAAAAGGGCGGTGTGGTGGAGTACCGCGAGATGGGCTACTGGCAGCCCGACTACGAGCCCAAAGAAACTGATACCATCGCGCTGTTTCGCATTACCCCCCAACCAGGTGTGGAGGCCGAGGAAGCCGCGGCGGCGGTGGCTGGGGAGTCGAGTACCGCGACCTGGACGGTGGTCTGGACCGATCGCTTGACCACCCTCGAGCGCTACCAGGCCAAGGCCTACCGGGTGGAGCCGGTGCCGGGCAACCCCGAGCAGTACTTCGCCTGGATTGCCTACGACCTGGCCCTCTTCGAGGAAGGCTCGATTGCCAACATGACCTCCTCCATCATCGGGAATGTCTTCGGGTTCAAGGCGCTGAAGGCCCTTCGCCTGGAAGACCTGCGGGTGCCGGTGGCCTACCTCAAGACCTTCCTGGGGGCCCCCCACGGCATCCCCGTGGAGCGCGACCTGCTGAACAAGTATGGCCGCCCCATCCTGGGGGCGACGGTCAAGCCCAAGCTGGGCCTCTCCGGGCGCAACTACGGGCGGGTGGTCTACGAGGCCCTGACGGGCGGCCTCGACTTCACCAAGGACGACGAGAACATCAACTCCCAGCCCTTCATGCGCTGGCGCGACCGCTTCAACTACGCCCAGGAAGCCGTCATGCGGGCCGAGCAGATGACCGGCGAGCGCAAGGGCCACTACATGAACGTCACCGCCGCCGACATGGAGCAGGTCTACGAGCGCCTCGAGTACGCCAAGGAAATCGGCTCGGTCATCGTGATGGTGGACCTGACCATGGGTTATACCGCGCTACAGTCGGTCTCCAAGTGGTGCCACAAAAACGGCATGATTCTGCACCTGCACCGGGCCTCGCACGCCACCTTCACCCGCCAGAAGTCGCATGGGATTAGCTTCCGGGTGCTGGCCAAGTGGATGCGGATGCTGGGGGTGGATCACATCCATGCCGGTACGGCGGTAGGGAAGCTCGAGGGCGACCCCAACCTGACCCGTGGCTACTACGACATCCTGCGCTTGCAGCACGTCAAGCCCGACCCCATCAAGGGTATTTTCTTCGAGCAGGACTGGGGCTATCTGCCGGCGGTGATGCCGGTGGCCTCGGGGGGTATTCACGCTGGCCAGATGCACCAGCTTTTGGACCTCTTTGGCGACGACGTGGTCTTGCAGTTTGGTGGCGGCACCATCGGCCACCCCATGGGCATTGCAGCCGGAGCCACGGCCAACCGGGTGGCCCTGGAGGCCATGGTGATGGCCCGCAACGAAGGCCGCGACTACCTGCGCGAAGGTCCGCAGATTCTGCGTGAAGCTGCCAAAAATTCGCCCGCCCTGGCGGCTGCCCTGGAACTCTGGAAGGACGTCACCTTCGACTACACCTCCACCGACACCGCCGATGTACTGCCCACGCCCACGATGTAAGGAGGCCCTATGCGTATCCACCAAGGAACTTTCTCTTTCCTTCCCGACCTGACCGACGAACAGATCGAGCGCCAGATTGACTACATCCTGCGCAACGGCTGGTCGGTCTCCATCGAGTACACCGACGACCCCCACCCCTACAACAACTACTGGCTGATGTGGGGCCTGCCCATGTTCGACCTGAAGGATGCGGCCGGCGCCATGTTCGAGTTCAAGAAGTGCCGCGAAGCCTTCCCCAACCACTACATCAAGATCAACGGCTTCGACCCCAGCCCCATGTGGCAGGCCCAGCGGGTCAGCTTCATCGCCCATCGGCCAACCCAGGACGACCCGGGCTTCCGCCTGAAGCGCACCCTGTGGTCGGATGGGCGGGTGCAGAAGTATGGCCTCGAGCCCTACGCCACCGATAAACCTGCTGGAGAGCGCTACTAGCGAGGCCTGCCATGACCGAGACCCTGCACAGCGCCGACCTGCAAGCCCTGCTCCAGGAAACCGGGGTGCCCGAGGTGCTGGAGCGGCTCGATCGGGAGCTGATTGGCCTGGCTCCGGTCAAGGGGCGCATCCGCGAGATTGCCGCCTACCTGGTGGTGGACAAACTGCGCCGCGAGCTGGGCCTGGGCGGTTCTCGCCCGGTGCTGCACATGGCCTTTACCGGTAACCCCGGCACCGGCAAGACCACCGTGGCCATGCGGATGGCCACCATCCTGCACCGGCTGGGCTATATTCGCCGCGACCACCTGGTGGTCGCCAGCCGCGACGACCTGGTCGGCCAGTACATCGGCCACACCGCCCCCAAAACCAAGGAGATCCTGAAGCGGGCCATGGGCGGGGTCTTGTTTATCGACGAGGCCTACAGCCTCTACCGCTCGGAAAACGAGCGGGACTACGGCCAGGAGACCATCGAAATCCTGTTGCAGGTGATGGAGAACCAGCGCGAAGACCTGGTGGTGGTGCTGGCGGGCTACGCCGACAAGATGGAGCAGTTCTTCAGCCTGAACCCCGGCATGCGCTCACGCATCGCCCACCACATTCAGTTTCCCGACTACACCGAGGCCGAGCTGGTGGCCATCGGGCAGCTTATGCTCACTGAGCAGAACTACTACCTGGACGAGGCTGCTGCGCAGGCCTTTGCCGAGTATGTGGCCTGCCGGATGCGCCTGCCCAACTTTGCCAACGCCCGCTCCATCCGCAACGCCATAGACCGTTTCAAGCTGCGCCAGGCCCGGCGCTTGTTCGAGCGGGGCGGGCAGGTAACCCCGGACGACCTGCGCCGCATCGCCGAGGAAGACATCCGGGCCAGCCAGGTCTTCAAAGATTGTGCCGAACTCGAGCAAGGAGGCCACCATGCCCCATAGACCTTTCATGCTGGGCATCGCAGGTGACTCGGGGGTGGGCAAGACCACCATCAGCAGCGGTATCGCTCGTTTGCTGGGGCAGGAGCGCACCACCAACATCTGCGTGGACGACTACCACAAGTACGACCGCAAGCAGCGGGCCGAACTCAAAATCACCCCCCTCAACCCCGATTGCAACTACATGGACATCATGGAGCAGCACGTGCGGCTGTTGTCGCTCGGCGAGCCCATCTTGAAGCCGGTATACAACCATTCCACCGGTACCTTCGACCCGCCGGTGTACATCCCGGCCCCCCGGCCCATCGCCGAGGGGAACC
Organism: Meiothermus hypogaeus; assembly: GCF_003574035.1. GTDB lineage: Bacteria > Deinococcota > Deinococci > Deinococcales > Thermaceae > Meiothermus > Meiothermus hypogaeus. Next base: position 13,393 of record NZ_QWKY01000010.1, read on the forward strand.
GCCAGATTCCCCGGGCGGTGGTGCTCGAGGGGCTGCTCACCCTGTTCTCCCAGCCCATGCGCGAGCGCTACCACCTGAAGGTCTACCTCGACCCCGAGGAAGAGCTGCGCCGGGAGTGGAAGGTCAAGCGTGACGTGGCCAAGCGGGGCTACACCCCCGAGCAAGTGGTGGCCGACATCGAGCGACGGATGCCCGACTCTAAAGCCTTCATCTGGCCCCAGAAGGAGTATGCCGATATCGTCGTGCGTTTTTACCGGCCCGAGGGCTACGACCCCGAGAAGCCCAGCACCCTCTCGGTGCGCATCACCCTCAAGCGCAGCCTGCCCCGGCTCGACCTGACCGAAGTGCTGCACTCGGCTTACGAAGACGAGCCCTCGGTGATAAGGCTCGAGGCCCGCAAAGAAGCCGATATCCTGGATATTTCCGGGGGTATGGAACCGGAACGGGCAGCGGTCTTCGAGCGGCTTATCTGGGAGCAGCTCGGCCAGCACGCCGAGCACTTTAACCCCGAACTTATCGGTACCTTCTGGGACAAAGGGGGGCAGAGCTACCCACTGGCCCTGACCCAGCTCGTCATCGCGTATTATCTGGTACATATGCGCGAGCAGGCTATCCAAAAAGGAGCCCTGGCCTATGCCTAAACTGCTGGTGGCCCCTTCCATCCTCACCGCCGACTTTGCCCGCCTGGGTGAGCAAATCCGGGAGGCCGAGGCGGCAGGGGTGGACTGGATTCACCTCGACGTGATGGACGGGCGCTTTGTACCCAACCTGACCTTTGGCCCGCTGGTGGTGGAAGCCATCCGCAAGGTCACCGGGCTACCCCTGGACGTGCACCTGATGATTGTGGAGCCCGAGCGCTACCTGAAGGACTTTGCCCAGGCCGGCGCCGACTGGATTACCGTACATGCCGAGGCCACGCCCCACGCCCACAGGGCGGTGCAGCAAGTAAAGGAACTGGGCAAGAAGGCCGGACTGGCCATCAACCCGGCCACGCCGCTGGAGGCCATGCTGCCCTTGCTGCCCGAACTCGACCTGGCCCTCCTGATGAGCGTGAACCCTGGCTTTGGCGGGCAAAAGTACATCCCCGCCAGCACCGAGCGCATCCAGCGCCTGCGCGGCCTGCGCGATCACCTGAACCCCGGTTGCCTGATCCAGGTCGATGGGGGCATCAAGCCCGAGAACGTGGCCACGGTCTATCGGGCTGGGGCCGATGTGGTGGTGGTGGGGAGTGCGCTGTTCAACAACCGGCCGGTGGCCGAAAACATGGAAAAACTGCTAGGAGAAGTGTATGCCGTTGGCTCTAGGTAAAGACATTCTCGACAAGGCACGGCGCGAAGGCTATGCCGTGCCCAGCTTCAACACCAACAACTTAGAGACTACTCAGGCCATCCTCGAGACCGCCGAAGCCCTCAGGGCCCCGGTCTTTATCCAGGTTTCCGACGGTGCCCGCAAGTATGCTGGGCTGGAAAACCTCTCCAACCTGGTGCGCGATATGGCCAGCCGGGTGAGCGTGCCGGTGGCGCTGCACCTCGACCACGGGGCCGACTACAAGATGGTGCTGCAGGCGCTGCGGGCCGGCTTCACCAGCGTGATGATAGACGCCTCGCACCACCCCTTCGAGGAGAACGTGCACGAGACTAAAAAGTGCGTGGAGGCCGCCCATGCGGTGGGGGTAAGCGTGGAGGCCGAGCTCGGCCGCTTGCAGGGCATCGAGGATAACATCGTGGTGGAGGCCAAAGATGCCTTCCTCACCGACCCTGAGGAGGCCGTGCGCTTTGTGGAGGCTACCGGCATCGACTACCTGGCCATTGCCATCGGCACCTCCCACGGGGCCTACAAGGGTAAGGGGCGGCCCTACATCGACCACGCTCGGCTCGAGCAGATTGCCGCCCGGGTCTCCATTCCCCTGGTGCTGCACGGCTCCTCTGGTGTGCCGCAGTGGCTCAAGGACAAAATGCGCGCCACCGGGGCCGACCTCGGCGACCCCACCGGCATCCACGACGAAGACGTGCGCAAGGCCATTCCCAACGGCATCGCTAAAATCAACATCGATACCGACCTGCGCCTGGCTTTTACCGCTGGTATCCGCGAGGTGGTGGTGGGCAATGCCAGGGAGTTCGACCCGCGCAAACTGCTGGGCAAGGGCCGCGAGTACCTGAAGCAGGTCATTAAGGAAAAGTTCGAACTGATGGGCACGGTAGGGCGGGCCTAGACCTCGCTCTAGCCTTATGCTATGGATAGAATCTCCCTTAGCTGGCCGACATGGCTATCTGGATGTAACGTTGGGGAGTCCTTAGGGCCGGTGTTCTGATGAGTCGCGTAGAGCAGCTGATCCAGAGCGTGCTCTGGCAGGCCCGCTGGGTCATGCTGATACCGGTAGTGGGGCTGCTGGCGGGGGCGGTCTATTTTGCGGTGCAGACCGGGATCGAGGTCTGGCGGGCGCTGGGCTCGGGTAGCCTGGAAAAGGCCCTGCCCATGATGGTGAGCGCGGTAGATTTGGCTCTCCTGGCCTCGGTGCTGATTATTTTTGCGCTGGGTCTCTACGAACTCTTCATTGCCGAGGTAACCCGGCTCGAGGGTAGCCTGAATAACGTACTTCGGGTACGTAGCCTCAGCGATCTCAAGACCAAGCTGGGCCAGGTCATCCTGATGATTCTGGTGGTGAAGTTCTTCGAAAAAGCCCAGGCGTTTTCGCCCAAGGTGGCGCTGGACTACTTCTTCTTTGCTGGCGCGGTTGCCCTTCTGGGGGCGGCCTTGTGGTTGGTACAGGCCGAAAAATCCGGTAAATAACCTTTAGTTATCGTTCAGATAACCCGGGGTGGCTTGCAAACCGTTTTTTAGGACGCATACTATAGAGTGGAGGTGATATAACTTGCTCAAGCGCAACATTTCCTTTCTTTCGGTTGTTTTGCTGTGGGGCCTGGTAGGCTACCTGTTTGGTGCTCAGACTGCTGCGGCCCAGGCCAGCCCCCTCTATGCCCAGTGCCAGGGCTGCCACCAGCCCACCGGTGCCGGCATCCCGGGGGTTTTTCCACCGCTGGCGGGCCATGTGCCCGAGATTCTGGCAGCTAAAGGGGGCCGCGAGTATTTGATACAAGTGCTGCTTTACGGCCTGCAAGGCCAGATTACCGTCAAGGGGGCTAAGTACCAGGGTGCTATGCCGGCCTATACGCAGCTCAAGGACGAAGAGATTGCCGGCCTGCTGAACCATATCTCGACCCAGTGGGGCAACAAATTCCCTACAGGCCAGCAAGCCTTCACCGCTGCCGAGGTTAAGGCCCAACGCGCCAAGACCATGACCGCAGCTCAGGTGCTGGAAGCCCGCAACAAGCTCGGTCTCAAGTAAAAATGCTTTGCATAGTAGCCCGGACGAAAGTCCGGGTCTTTTGTTGGTTTAGGGGGAGGTATTTGGGCTAGCCTGCCTTGATGTAAGCAAAACCCTTGGCTTGTAGTTCACCTACTGCACCTACCCCCGAAGGCACCCACTTGATGAAATCGTCCGAGCGCAGCTTGCTTTCAGGAATGTTGTTGCGGCTGAAGGTAATCTGGCAGATGTAGTACTCCACCCCCAGGGAAGCCAACTGTTTGATGCGGCTGAAGATGGCCTCCTGATCGAACTTTTCGGCTGTCCAGGCCTGGGGCAGGCCCTCGAGGTCTTTCAGGAAGAACTTGACCCCCTGCCCGTGGGCTACCATCACCAGCTTGAGCTTGAAGGGGTCGTTGTCGTAGACCGACAGATGGTTGCTCATGTTGGTCAAGGTCTGGGCGAAGCGATCCGCGCCTCCGTAGTCGCAGTGGTAGAGGGCGGCCATAGGGGTTTCTTTTTTGAACTGGCTGTAGTTGAGCTTATCGTTGGCCTGGGCCTGGAATAAAGGCAGGGCACCCAGCCAAGCAGCCATCCGAATCAACCCGCGACGATCCACAGACTTCATACCTATACCTCCTTTGTGTATAAGGGCATACTAGAACGATGCAGAGTACTGGTCAATAGCAACGGCTCGCAGTTGAGCCAAAGAAAACCGGTGGGGCGCAAACCTGGCCCCACCGGTTCCGCAACGCGCTTCGGTTGGCGAGAAACGCAATCAGATGATCTTGCGCAGAATCATGGCAATCTGGCCCTTGCTTAGCTCGGTATCGCCTGCAGCGGCCTGGGTCTCCCATGCGTTCAGGTACTCTTCCAGCACCACGCTGGCCACCGAGTCCATGGCTTTGCGGGTGGCGTGAATCTGATCTAAAAGTTCATCAAAGGGCCGCCCCTCCTCGGCCATGCGTTGCAGGCCCCGCACCTGGCCCTCAATGCGCTTGAGGCGCCGGAGAATCCCCTCCAGGGTTTCGGGGTCGGTGAAGGTGCCATCTAGCTTGGGTTTTCCCGGGGTCATGCCGCCCCTCCGCTCACAGCCGCTCTTGCAGCCATTCAGGGGTGATTTTAAGGAAGAAGCTATTGAGCTGGGTGTAGGTGCCGGTGAGTAAGAGAAGTCCTACCGCAATCAGCACCACCCCGGCCACAATCTCCACCGCGTGGGAAAGCCTGGATGCGCGCTTGAGGAAGGCTCGAGCCCGCTCGGCAAAAAAGGCCACCAACAAGAAGGGCACGGCCAACCCCAGGATGTAGGCCACCAGCAGGTGCACCCCCCCACCGGTTGCGGTAAGGGTCAGGATGCCCCCCAGAATGGGGCCGATGCAGGGCGTCCAGCCCAGCCCCAGCACGATGCCCAGCACAAAAGCCCCCCAGGGGCGGTCGGTAGGGCCTTCATAGCGTAGGTTCACGCCCCACTTGGGCTTGAGGCCCAGCATATAAAGCCCCAGCAGAATCAGCACCCCGCCCCCAACGCGGCCCAGCAGGTCACGATGCTCAAAGAGCAATCCACCCAGCAGGGTGAAGGGCAACCCCAGCAAGAAGAAGATGGCTGAAAAGCCCAGCACAAAGAAAACCGCATTGCGCATGGGGCGACCCTGCTGGCCCCCCAGGTACAGCAAATAAGTAGGCACCAGAGGAAGCACGCAGGGCGATAGGAAGGAGAGGATTCCTGCCAGAAACGCGATGGGAAGGCTTAGGGTCATGGGTTAGGCTCGAGGTAGTTCTTCAAACAGGTTGGTCCAGACATTGACCACCTGGCCGCCCCCGCTGGTCTGACCGGTTTCAATGGTTTTGACCACCTGTAGAGAGCGCATGTCCAGCTTGTACAGGTTGCCGTCGGCATTGGATACATAGCCAAAGCGGCCGTCTCGGGTAAAGACCACGTGTCCCATGCGGCCTTTGCCGATAACCAGATCCTTAAGTGTTCGCAAGCCCGCAATGTCAATCACCGTGATCACGTTGTTGCCGTAGTTGGTAGCAATAGCCCGCCTTCCATCGGGGGTGTTGTAGGCGTGTCCTACCCCCGTGCTGGCGCAGCTCACCCGGTGAAGCAAACGCTTGCTGCGGGCGCTGTAAAAAGCCACTTCCCGGCCTCGCAGGTTGTTGCCCGGGCCTCGGTTCAGGGCCATAAAGTAGCGACCGTCCTGTGTAAAGTTGCCGTGATGCGCTTCGACGGCCTCTTCACCGATCAGGGGCATATCCATTTGGGCTATCACCGGTAGGTCGGGTTTGGTCAGGTCGTATACCACGATGCCGGGCTTAACCTGATTATTGCCCTCATGAATGAGCCAAAGCTCCTTCCCATCCGGACTAATACAAGGGTAGTGAGGTACGCTGGGCGAGCGGAAGGTGCGCACGGACCAGTCGGTTGTGTCTACCACAATGAGCCGGTCGTCCACCCGATCTACGCTGTAAAAGTAGCGGCTGTCCCAACTCCAGGCGTTGTGCATGGAGGTGACACCCTTGGGCTGGTTCTGCACCGGTATTTCCAGCACCTGCTCGATGGTGTCGTCGGCGGTTCGGATAAAAACCAGGCGGAGTTTGCCCTCGCTCAAGCCCCAGTGATCGACCCCTACCCGCTGGCCATTGGGGCTAACCAGGCCATGTTTGGGGCGGTTGCCGGTTTGTAGCACCTTGGCTACGCGCAGGTTTTGCAGGTCGAGCACCACCACCCGGGTTTCCCCCTCCGCTGCCCCACTTACGTAGACCTTTTGAGCATCGGGGGTCATGCTACCCAGGGTTGCGCCTCGAGCAGTATCAAGGCTGGCCACCACCTGATCGGTGCGGGTATCCACCACGTAGGCCTTGGCATTGGCGTTGAGGAAGACCACGTAATCCGACCAAACCACCGGGGTGGCCTGGGCCTGGGCTTCTTGTCCAGACTGCGCCACAGCAAGGCCGGCAGCGGTCAGTCCAAGGGTTTTTATAACTTCACGACGGTTGATCTCGCTCATCTGACCCTCCTGAACATCGGCTAGGGTTTATCCGAACCAGACCAAAAAAACTTATCCCAGCACCGGACAGGTGGTGGGCACTTTAGTGTGTTCGGCGTAGGGGAGAACGGTGGCTTTGGCCACTTCCTCGCGGGCCCGGGCGGTGGTGCGGAACAAGTCACGCAGGTTCTGGGCCTGGGCCCGGAAGAACTCGTCGAACTGGGGGTTGCCCAGGAAGCCTGTGGCATAGGCTTCGTCCTTGGCGGGGTCGTACTCGAGGACCACCGCCGCCAGAGCGTGGGGAGCCGGCCCGCCCTTCACCTCGCCGCCTTTGGTCACATCAAAGGCTGAAAGGTGCGAGCAGCAGACCATGCGGGCCCCCCGGTTCCCCTCGGGTTTGTAGTAGCCCATGGCCCCCAGGTTGGGTGCAGCGTAACTGTAGCCGTGGGGGCAGATGCTGGTGTAGGCCACCACGCTTTTGCTCTTGCCCACCCCGCCCGTCCAGCGGTAGTTTTTGCCGTCGGGCATTTTAACGTCTACCGGTGCGAGCTCAGCGTCCACATTGACCAGGATGTTGGGGGTAGCCGCAAAGGGGTAGGTGAAAACGTAGGGCTCGTGGGGCTTCAGGCTGCTCAGTTTGAAGGGGTTGCCGGCTTTGTCTACCAGCAGCGCCCTGGGGAAGGGGTTGGCGCTGCTTTGGGCCCGGACGAACTCGAGCATCCCCAGCGGCGAGAACTTGAGCAAAAGGCCCAGCGAGGTGCCTCTGGCCAGTAAATCGAGAAAATTGCGACGGTCCATGCAAATACCTCTAGGGGAGCTTGAGCCAGGGGAAGCGCTTCTGGGTGCCGGGATCAAGCTCCAGCAGTGCCCGGGCTGGCATCTGCACCCTGGGCAGGGTTTGCGCGTTCATGGGCTCGCTTTCGTCAATAACGCCATTCTGGTAAAGAATGTAGGCCACCACCGCATACACTTCATCGTTGCTCAGGATGCCGGGGGTGGCAAAGGGCATGGCCCGGCGGGTGTAGTCGAAGAGGGTGGTGGCGTACTGCCAGTAGTTGCCAATGGCAAAGTCCACTGAGTCGGTTTCTTTGGTAATGGGGAAGGGCTCGGAGACCAAGCGGGTAAAGGCCCCGCCCTCGCCGCTGGAACCATGACAGCCTGCACAGTGGGTGGCATAGACCTTGGCCCCTTCGTCTACCGTACCCTGGCCTGGAGGGAGTCCTATGCCATTGGCCAGAATGGAGGGGCGGATGTTCCACTCCTGCACCTCTTGCTCGTTGAGGGGTGTGCCGATCTGGTAGCGCCCCTGGGCCAGCACCAGGGCCGAAAGGGCCAGGGCCGAAAGGGCCAGGTAGAACCACTTGCGCCGCATCAGGACTCACCTCCACAGCCGCCCCGGCCCACTGCGCCGAGCTGGGCGGGTGCACCCGCTAAGGTCTTGTCGCCGTTGACTACCTTGCCGTCGGCGCCGATCCGCCAGGCCTGGATGGCGTTGTAGTGGTAGCGGTTGTTGCGGGCCCATTTGGCAAAAAACTCCTCCTGGGTGGGCTGGGTGTTACCTTTTTCGTCCCAGGCCCGGCTCATGATGACCGTTTCCTTACCGTCCCAAACCCAGTTGTACTTAAAGCGCACCACCGATAAAGCATCGGGGGCGGGCTCGAGGCTGGCTTGCTTCCAGGATTTGCCGCCGTCCAGCGAAATTTCCACCCGGCGAATGCGTCCGTGGCCGCTCCAGGCCAGGCCGCGAATTTCGTGGAAGCCCCGCTGAATCTGCTGCAACCCCGAGGGATAGGTGATGATGGACTCCGGATCCATCACCCAGGTGAAGGCGTAGATTTTGCCATCGGCCATTACATCGGTGTACTCCGAGGTCTCGTCCTTGCTCATGACCGGGGTATCGGTCACCTGGATGCGCCGCAGCCACTTGACCTGGATGCTCCCTTCCCAGCCCGGCACCACCAGCCGCACCGGGTAGCCCTGCTCGGGCCGGATGGCCTCGCCGTTCTGGGCATAGGCCACCAACACGTCGTCCAGGGCCTTTTCCAGCGGCAGGCTGCGGGTGTAGGCGGCGGCGTCCTGGCCTTCGGGAATCAACCAGCGGGCTCCTTCCTTGAGGCCGGCCTCCTTGAGCAGAATTGACAGGGGTACCCCCGTCCAGGAAGAGTTCGAGACCAGCCCCCGGCTGCGGGTGGCGGTGAGGGTCATGTCGGGGGGGTTGCGGTAGCCGTTTTGCCCGTTGCCTGCACACTCGATGAAGTAGGTGCGGGTCACCGAGGGGAAGCGCTTGAGGTCTTGCAGGGTGAACATTAAAGGTCGCTCGACCATTCCGTGAATCACCAGCCGGTAGTCGGCGGGGTTCACGTTGGGCACCCCGCCGTGGTGCCGCTCGAAATGCAGCGAGCTGGGGGTGATGACGCCCTCGAGCTTCTCCAATGGGGCAAAGTCGGCGCCGGTGTGGCGGCTGCGCAGGTTGGGCGAGATGTAGCGAATAACATCCTTCTCGAACTCACTGCGCTCACCATACTCGCGCAGGGTAGCTCCCAGCACCTTCATGCTCTCGGTGGCGCCCTGGGGAATTTTGCTCTGGGCCAGGCCCCCAGAGAGCTTAACGAAAGCTCCGGCAGCCGCCCCTTTGCTCAAGAGTTGCAACAGTTTACGACGATTCATCCGGTGAGTTCTCCTATGGCAGGGGTGGGACGGGGACGAGGCCCGTTCCACCCCGGATTGCAGGCTTAGGCGCCTGGGCCAAACATATCGCCCCACAGGCCCCTGGCCCATTCCAACGCCAGGGCCCCGTTGGGCTTAGAGCGGTTGTTGTCTACGGTGGATTGTTGCCGAACCTGGCGTGCGGCTTCGTCCCAGTTGTGCTTGTGCGAGACCCAGATGGACTCCTCGCTGCTCACAAAGCTGTAGCAGATGTTGTCGGGGAGCGGGTTGGGAATCTCGGCTACCTGCTTGCCCGCAATGCGCTGGGCGATGTGGTCGGCAATGATCTTGCCGTCGTTGTAGGCCACCTGCCCGCTCTTGGGGTAGGGCACGTTGCCGATTACGTCGCCAATGATGTAGACCCGGTCGTCCCGCTCGGAGAGGAACGAGGGCAGCCGTACGTTGGCCCAGCGGTCCCCCAGCCCGGCCGTGCGCACAATTTCTCCGGCCTTCATGGGCGGGATGATGTTGGCCAGTGCGAACTTGAACTCGCCCAGGGGGGTTTTAACCTCCTTCTTGGCGTAGTCAATGGCCGTAACCTCGGCCTGGGGGATGTACTGGATGTAGTCTTTGTACAGGTCGTTGTAGGCCGCGGTGAAGCCTGGGCCCTTGGAGATGGGACCCGGGTTGGCGTCCAGCACGATCACCTTACCCTTGATCTGGTTGGTCTTGAGGTAGTACGCCAGCATGGCCGCCCGCTCGTAGGGGCCAGGGGGGCAGCGGTAGGGGGGCTTGGGAATGGCCAGCACCAGGTCGCCCCCTTCAAAGTTGTCGAGCTGGCGCTTGAGGGCGATGTGCTCCCAGGGTTTGAAGCCCACTGGCATGAACTGCTTGACTTCGTTGTAGCCCTGGATGGCCTCGTACATGTAGTCGATGCCCGGCGAGACCACCAGGTAGTTGTAAAAGATGATACCGCTGGTGGTGCGCACGTAGCGGCCGGCCCGGTTGACCTCGATGGCCCGTTCGTTAACGATGGTGACCCCGGCTTTGGCCACATTGGCGTAATCGAAGACGATGAAGTCGAGGTCCTTGACCCCCCCAAGGTAAAGGTTGCTCATGGGGCAGGACATGAAGGCGGGGTTTTTCTCGATCAACACCACCTCGATGTTGGGGTTTTTACGGCGCAGGTGACGGGCCGTGCTGACGCCCCCCCAGCCCCCGCCGATAATCACCACCCGGTTGCCCCGGGCGGGCCCCAACACGCTGCTGGGCTTGCTGAAGAACTCCTGGGCAAAAGCGCTGCTGGCTGCAGCGGCTCCCGCTACCGCACCTGCCTTGAGAACCTTCCGACGTGTTACCTTGCTCATGCTTCCTCCCATAACCCGAGCCATCCCGGAGACTGCACCTCCGGAAACTTTCGCAAGCTTGGGCTTAGCCTTCAGTTTATCAGATACAGTCCAGACCTGCGAAAGCTATAACGGGCGGTTATATCACTTATTGCTGGGGGCGATAGGGTTGGCCACCCACACCCTCCAGAATCTGGCTCATAACCCGCCGGGCCTCCTGGAGCATCCCCATCGTGGTCTGGCTCTGGGCCACCCCTGGCATGATGCCCATCAGCATGGGTTCAATGGCCCCGACCAGGGCTCCGCCGGGCATGGGCGCCACGAAGAAACGGCAAGGCGCGGCAAAGCCACCGGCGGGCTGGGTCATGAACATGTGGTAGGCCCACTCGCTTTTACAAGGCTGGATGCCCACCACATTGCCCATCTTGACCGAGGGCAACACGTTGAGGCCATTGTTGCCCAGCTCGCTCTCGATGAGCAGGGTGAGTTCATCCACATTGCCGCCCTCCACCATGTACAAAAGGGCCGGCATCATGCCCGAGCTGGGGTCGGGCATCATGGCAGGGGCCACCTTGCGGGGCAGGCCCAGGCTGGCAATCACCGCTTTGAGCTTGGCCCCCAGCAGACGGCTTTTTGTGTTCTTAACCCCCAGCATGGCAAACATCAGGTCGGGGTCGAAGGTACCCACCGTTACCACACCCGGCCTGGCCGCGTGCACGTAGATGGTAGGCGGCAGGATGATGGCGGTCATAACGTTTTCCTGCACGGCAGCCAGCGCCCCGGCTTCGGGTTCGAGAACCATCAGCAGATAATCCGGGAAGTCGGCCTTGAAGTTTTTGACCTGGCCGCCCAGGTTCAGGGTACGGGCGACCTTGAGCCCCTGGGCACTCACAGCCGCTTCGACACGGGCCTGGGTATCGGCTACACTTACCCCACGCAGGGTGGTTTCCAGTGATTGGGCCAGAGCCGACAGGGACAGGATAAAACCGAATAGCAAAAACCACTTGATTTTCATATGCCTCCTCTATGGCTTTTGGACAGGCAGATTCTGCTCGAGCCAGCTACGAAACCCACCGTTGAGGTTTTTTACCTCTTTGTAACCCAATGCCCGCAGATAGGCGGCGGCTACCGCGCTCACGTGCCCGGTGCCGCAGTAGACCAGGATGGGTTTGTCCTTTTCTTTGGGTAGTTCGCTCAGGCGGTCGGGGAGCTGGCTGATGTGGATATGCACCGAGCCGGGCAAAAAGCCCCTCGAGCGTTCCTCGGCGGTGCGAACGTCCAGGATAAAAGGCTCAAAGACCTCCACAAAATCTTTGGCCTCGGCGGCGTAGAGCAGGTAGCTGGCCGGGTTGATCTTCTTGATGAAATTACCCATTTCCTGCAGCGAGGAAGGGGCCATCTCCTGGGCCAGGCCCAGGCTTCCCAGAAGCACCAGCAGTATCCAACCTCTACGCATATACACCTCCTAACGGGTAAAGCCCGGCAGCTCGGTGAACTTGTTTTTGCCCTTGGTGGCTTCGGTCAGCATGTAGATAGAAAGGGCAATCATGGGCTCGGAGTAATGGTCGGGTGGGTGAATGCTTACCGACTCGTAGCAGAAGGCAATCCGGTCTTGCAGGGTATAGAGTTTATCGGCCTCGAAGCGGTAGGCCGGCCACTCGTTGGAGAGGCCCTGGCGCGGGCTGCGCACCGGGGAGAGCCGTACTTTACCGCCGGCGTAGCTATCGTGGCAGATGGCGCAGTTCATGTCGCGGTCGCCGGCCCGGTGGTACCAGAGCTCCCGGCCCAGGTTGTACATGGCGATCTCCTGCGAAGTTTTGGGCACCACGTTGATGGGCATCTCGCTGGACTTGGAGGCCACGAAAGCGGTGAGGGCCTTCACGTCGTCGCGCTTGATTTCTTCGGGCTTGAAGCCCTGAAGGTTCACCATGCAGCTCACGATGCGGGTCTCGAGGTCTTCTACCCGCCGGGTGTCGGCAAAGTAGCGGGGCAGTTGGGTCAGGGCGCCCTCGAGCTTCCCCGGCCCCAGGCCAAAGTCGCAGGCCTCGAGGCTCACGTTTTTTGAGCCTCGCTTCTGGCCAAAGAGTTCTTCGCCCTGGGCGGCATACAGTTCGCCGGGCAGAATGCCAGCGGTCTGGCGGAACAGCTCCCGTTGCCGTTCGGCTTCCTTGTAGGGGTCTACCTCTTGCTGCTGGGTGAGGGCGATGCTTAGGCCCAACCCCAGCGCCAACAAAAATCCAATCCACAGGCTGCGGTTGCGCATGGCATCACCTCTTGGCGTTTACCGGCGAAGCCGGGTCGAGCAGGAACGCGGTTACGTGGGCGGTTTCTTCCGGCGTCAGGATGCCGTGGTGGCCGGCCCGGTACATCAGCGAGCAGGGCATGGAGGCCCAGGCGTTGTAAATCTTGTCATAGGTGTACTTGACCACCGCTTCGCTGGTGCCGCGCTGCCCATAGCCCACCAGTCCTGGCCCCATGCGCCCGGCCCCGGCCTCTTTGGGGTCGCCGGTGTGGCAGGCGTAGCAGTTGCCCTTGCGGGGGTTGGTGAACAGGGCCTCACCCTGCTTCCAGTCGCCCATCAGTTTGCCGTCGGCGGGGTATTTGATGAGGGCCCGCTGGCGCTCGAGGAAGGCCCCCACTTCCTCCGGTGGCAGTTTGTCGCGGTATTGCGAACACAGCGCCTGGTCGCGGTCTTGCTTCATTGTTTCGGCAAACTTGCTGCCGCCGCTGTTGATGGCCTGCTGAACGCGCTGCTGGAAGGGTCCCTGCTGAGACAGGGTGAGCCCCACGAGCAGCATGGCCAGTAACCCAACAAAATATCTGGTTTTCACCTATAAGCCTCCTTCTTTTTATCCTGGTAACACATAGCGCTGATCCAGTACCCGCATGCTGGGGCGCGGGGGGATGCGGACGGTTTTGACCTGTTTGAGGTACTCGGCTATCAGGTCGTAGATGGGGCGGGGGGTATATTTTTCCACCAGGGAGCCGCTGCGCTGCAGGCGTCCACCAAAGGAAGCCAGGGTGTACTCCCGGTTGGGGTCGAGGCGGCGGCCCCGAATGGCCACGTTGCGGACGCGCTGGCCGGTGGGGGCATTGACCGCCAGGTCGTAGGAGAGCCCGAAGACCCGACTCATGTCGCCGCCTTGCTGGTAGAAGGGGTCGGGGTTGAAGGTGTTGGCCGCCACATCCTCCAGCACTGCCTGCAAGCGGTCGCCCTTGAGCTTAAATATGTAGACCTCGGGGTAGGTGAAGCCGGTGTAGGCCAGAATTTTGTCCATGGTGATGGGCTGGCCCGGCAGGATGGCCGTACCCCAGCGGGTGCCGGTGCTGAAAGCCACATCCACCTCCGGGTAGGCGGCCTGTACCGCTCTACCGGCCAGCTCGTCGAGGGTGGAATAGGTGGAGTCGCGCTTATACAAAAGGGTTTCGGTAGTGCCCAGTATCTGATCCAGGTAGTCCAGGTGCGGGGCGTAGGCTTCGCGGATGAAGGCCTCGAGCTCTGGGTCGGGCTTGATCAGTTGGGTGGCCACCGGCAAGGTTTTAGCGCGCAGGTCTGCAATGCCGCCTTTCCTCATTTGCAGATCTATGCGTATAACCGCCTTGCCCGCCGAACCACCGGCTACCAACCAGGTATTGCCCACCCGGATGGGGGCGGGGGTGAAGTCGTGGGTATGGCCGGTGAGGATCAGGTCAAGGCCCTTGATGCGCCCGGCCAGCGCCAGGTCCAGCGGCACGCCGTTGTGGGAGAGCAGCACCACCGCGTCTACGCCCTTGCTGCGCAGCTCGTCCACATATTTCTGCAGTTCGTTTTCCCGAACCCCAAAGGAAAGCCCCTCGGAAAACTCCTCCGGGTGCGAAACCTTTACATACGGGAAGGTGGAGCCGATGATGCCCAGGCTGTAGCCCCCGATTTCGTGGATGGCATAGGGCGGGTAAATGGGGTCGCCAAAGAGGTCATCCACAATGTTAAAGCTGATAATCTGGGCTTTGAGCGCCTTGACCAGCTCCTCCACTCGCTCACGGCCCAGGGTGTACTCCCAGTGAAAAACCATGTGGTCGAAGCCCACCCGGTTCATCCAGTCCACCATCACCTGCCCTTTGGTGCGCAAGGAGATGCCGGAGTTGGTCCAGGTATCGCCGCCGTCCAGTACCAGGGTGCGTTTTTCGCCTGCCTGGGCTTTCTGCTGCTTGATAAGGGCACCGATATAAGCCCCGCCCCCCATGGGCCCAAAGCGCTGGGCCAGCGCCGCGAAGTCTACCGAGGAGAAGGCGTAGGCCTCGAGGCTTCCCCGCCGAAGGCCGTAGTAGCGCAAAAAGGCCTCGCCGGTCAGGTAGCCGGGCTTACCCTCCAGGGCTTTGGCGGCCAGCAGGTTGGGCGGCTCCATGAAGTAGTGGGGGCGCAGCTGGCCGTGCATGTCGGTGTTGAAGAGGAGGGTGACGTTGCCGAAGGGGGGCAGGTCGTACAGCTGCTCGGGGCGTTCCATGGCCTGGGCAAAGGCTTTAGGGGAGGTCATGCCCAGGGCCAGTAAGAGTTGTACCAGTTCACGTCGGGTCATAGCGCCTCCTTTCCCAGGCCCAGGTGTCCGCCGGGGAGCGATGAGATTCGAGAAGTTAGCGCTTCAGCGCCGGTTTGGTGTTGAAGTCTGAGGCCGGGTCGAGCAGGTAGGCCACCACGTGGGCAATCTCCTCCGGCTTGAGCAGACCGCCGTGCCCGAAACGGTACATCACGGTGCAGGGGAAATAAGCCCAGGTGTTGTAGATCACCTCATAGGTGTACTTCTGAACGGCTTCGGAAGTGCCCCGCTGACCATACTTTTCCAGGCTGGGCCCCACATTACCCCCAATGTTAAGGGGGGAGCCCACGTGGCAGGAGAAGCAGTTGCCTCGAGCCAGGGTGTTAAAGATGGGTTCGCCCTGTTTCCAGTCGCCCATCAGTTTGCCATCGGCGGGGTATTTGATGTTCTTGCGCTGCTCTTCGATGAAGGGGCCGAGCACCTCGGCCGGTAGCTTGTTGCGGTGGATGGAGCAAAGGGCCTGGTCGGGGGCCTGCCGCAGCAGGGTGTTGGAGTAGTTCTGACCCCCGGCCTGGATCAGCCGCTGGAGTTCGGTGTCGATGTAGGATTGGCCGGTTTGACCACTGGCTAGGCCCAGGAGCAAGAGAAGCAGGGTAGGTAGATAGAATCGCCGCACAAGACCTCCCTAGCGTATGAAACCGGGCAGATCCATCCGCGCCCCGTTGGCCTGCACGTTCATGAAGAGGGTCAGGGCGATGATGGGTTCGGAGTAGAAGTCGGGCGCAGGCATGCTCAGGTTGCTGTAGCAAGCCCGGATGCGGTCGGCCATGGTCCAGGCCTGGTCGTTGGAGTAACGGAAGGCTGGCCAGTGGCTGGCTGCGCGTTTATCTTTGAGGATATCGGAATAAGGGAGAACGCCGGCCCGCTTGCCCACATAGGTGACGTGGCAGGTTGCGCAGCCCATGTCGCGTGGGCCGGCCCGCAGGTAGAAAAGCCGCTCCCCTAGCTCGTAGAGCTTCTTTTCCTGAGGCATCAGGGGGCGCACCGTCACCGGCTGCTCGTGGGAAAGGGAGGCCAGGTAAAAGGCAATCGCCACCACCTCGCTGCGCTTAATTTCCTGAGGCTGGAAGCCCTGGAGCCGGATCATGCAGGTGCGGATGCGCGAGTCGAGGTCTTCCACCCGGCGGGTGTCGAAGAAGTAGCGGGGCAGCCGCCCCACCACACCTTCAAGCTTCCCCGGTCCCCGGCCAAAGTCGCAGGCCTCGAGGCTGGCCTGCTTGGGTCCACGCTTGGCCTTGAACAGTTGTTCGCCCTGTTCAACGTACAGGTCGCTGGGCAGGATGCCTCCGCTCTGCTCCAGAAGTTGCTTCTTTTGTTTTTCGGCCTCCTTGACCGGATCGTCTTCTTCCTGGGCCAACACAAACAGGCTGAAGAGGGCCAGAACTGCCGCCCCTACCAAACGCCAGAAGCGACCCATCCGAACCTCCTAGGCCAGCGTCAGGTCTGCGGTCTTTTCACCGGTTTGGCCGTTGAGGTCTTTGCAGGTGACCTTGAGCTGGCCGGCCTTGGTGGCCTTCATCTTGAAGGCAAACAGCGGGTTGGCGCTGGTGCCGGGGCCAGGCTTGACCTGAGCAATGAGCTGGTTGTCCATCAGCACGTTGACTTCGTTGATGTAATCGGCAGGAATTTGCTTACCGCTGGCGTCCCGGCGGGTACCGGGTTCCATGGGGTGCTGAACCACAATCTGTACGCGAACCTCATCGCCGGCTTTGGGTTTGGCCGGGTTGAAACGAACCAAAATGTTGATCGCCATTGCACGCCTCCTTAACCGCAACCACCTACCGTGACCCGCACCGACTGCGAAGCCATCAAGAACTTACCGTCCTTGGTCTCGACCACTGCCCGAACCGGAGCTGTTTCGGCTACCCGCACACGGGTTGCGTAATAGGGCAAGACCCCGTTCAACACAACAGTGAAGAGCAGGGGATTGGCGTTCTTATCGCTGAAGCAGTGAATGGCCTTGACCTGATCAGCCGGCAGGCTGGCCTCAATTTCTACCGGTACGTTCGCACCCGACTCAGCGATGGTAGGCGCGACCAGCTTAACCTGCTGCGAGGGGGTTAGATCCTTAAAGCTCTTGCCCAGCACCTGTTGCAAGCCTTTCTCGAGGTTGGCAATGTCTTCGCCCTCGAGGCCCCCCTGGGCCAGCGCCGAAGTCAGTTGGTTGGCCAACATGCTTCCGGCGACCGCACCGGCCGACGCCTTTAGAAATGTCCTTCTATCCACAACCTTCACCTCCCACTTTCGCACAGATCTGCCGAAGTTCGCTCAGAAACTGCGCACGGGTGCGGCTACCGAATAGCCGGCCCGCCTCTTTCCACGTACCCCCCTGGGGTACGAAGAAGACAAAACTAGGGGTACCAAAAGCCCGCATTTGTGTGCTAAGGGCACGCCCTTCAGGGCTCTGGCTGTCCACGCTGGCTACCACAAAACGCTGGCGTAAGGCTTTGGAGACCGCCTCGTCAGAGAGCACAAATGTATTCATCTGATCACAATACGGGCAGGCATGGCTCCAAAAATAGACCATCAAAATGCGCCCCTGTGACTGGGCATACTGGCTGGCCTGGCCATAGGGATACCAGCGGTCAAAGTCCACTTCCTGGGCGCTGACCATAAGTAAAGATCCAACCAGTACCAACAGCATGTATCTCATACGTGCACCGTAGGTTTCGATTACATATTAATACTACCTGGGGGTATGGACGTCAACTCTGCGCTAAGCGGTCTTGAATCAAAGAAATACTGCACAGAAAGCTGATTACAGTGTTTGAGGCCTTTTTATTTATGATACAAGGGCTTATTGCTTTAGGATATAATCCTTATTACCATTTGAGGCCCGAACCTGCAGGAGTGGGGTGCTTTGGTGACGGTGCAGGAAAGCGCATTTTGCAGGCTTGCTGCGATGCTCCTTTCAAGATTGAATCCCCATCCCTTGTCAGTGCGGTCTATATGCTATTTAATTTATAGCTAAATACCCGCTATAGGTATCGATTGATCAGGGGGAAAACATGAACCGTTGGTTGGCAATCTTAGCTTTGCTCGCAATTGTTCTGGCAGCCTCGCCGGGACAGGTAGCCCCGGACTTTCGCTTGCGCGATGCGTCGGGGAAGGCATACTCCCTGGCCAGCTTCAAAGGCCGGCCGGTGGTGATTACCTTTTGGGCCAGCTGGTGCCCTGTCTGCCGGGCCGAGTTTCCCAAACTGCACCAGCTTGCCCAGGAATACAAGGTGCCCTTTGTGGTGATCAGCCGCGAGCCGCGCGATACCGAACAGGTGGTGCGGGATTACATGAAAAACTACCCCCGCTTCCTTCCCCTGCTGGCCCAGCCTGGGGGGGATAACCCGGTGGCCGTTGCCAACCGTTACAAGGTACTGGGCCAGCCCTGGACTTTTGTTTTGGACGGCGAGGGAAAAATCGTCAACCTGTATGCCGGCAAGGTGGAGGTGGAGTCCCTAAAGGATGACCTGGCCTTGGCCGGGTACGAGTGAATCTGGCGTGGTTAGCCGGGCGGTTGTTCCCCGTCCCGCAACCTGGGGGACGGGGTAAAGCAAACAGCGCCAGCCTGGATGCGCTGCTTTTGCGAGCGGGTTTAGTTCAGAGTACGCTCTTTGTGCACGAGGGCGGCAAGGTTGAACACGATGTCTTTGGATAGCCGGTCGAAGTCGGCCTCGAGCATGGCTTGAGCCGCCTCCACCCCGCGCATACGTAGGGTTTGTACCACCCGGGCTGCATAGAGGTGAAACGAGCGGTGCGCTTCGCGTAACGTGGCAAACTCGGGGTGCAGGGCCAGGGTGCTACGGGCTGCCTGGCCATAGAGCCACTGACCCAGGAGGCACTGGTTGTCCTGCATGATTACACCAATGTCGAGCTCTTCGTTGGAACGGCCCAGAATGCAGTCCTCGAGCCGCTTGCGCCAGGCCAGGTGGGCATTGATGACGGCCTGCACATCCAGGCCCAGAAAATGCTGCTCGCCTTCATCTAGTTTGGGGGCTTCCTGGGGTTGTTTGCGGCCCCAACTCCGGAGCCAGTCCAAAAGGTTCATAAGTGGTATATTATGATTCAATTGTGGAACAGGTGTGCAAAATAGCCTTTAGCAACGCGTTATAACCGTTACGCCGGTCGAAACCGTAGCTTTTCAGTGGCTTTTTAATGGAAAGCCCCCACCCAGCGATGGTGTGGAAGTAAAGGGGGTGTTTGACAGCGGTCTACCCGTGCAGCACCCTGGGCAGGTTCTGCCAGAGAATAAAGACCCCCATTACCACCAGAAACCCAGCAAAGCCGCGCCGCAGGGTTAGCTGGGGTATGGAGGCGGCGAGGCGCCCCCCCAGGAGGCTACCCACAATGCCGAGCGCCGCGAAGATCAGCACAATGTCCCAGTGAACCGTATAGCCCTGCGCTGGCAGCAGGTGCAAGTATTTGTAGAAGCCGCTGGCCGACTTCATGGCCACCACCAGCAGGCTGGTGCCCACCGCCAGGTGCATGGGGAGTCCGCCCAACAACACCAGCGCGGGTACGATCAGGAAACCCCCACCCACCCCCACCAGCCCGGTCAGGACGCCCACCGCCAGACCATCCAGAATGATTTTGATATAGGAGCGCTTTTGGGGGCTGACCTCGAGCCGGGGCGGGCGGAACATCATGTAAGCGGCCAGCAGCATCACCACCGCAAACAGCCCCAGTTGCCAGACCCCCGGCACCCACTGGGAAAAATAGGCCCCCAGGTAGGTGCCGGCCATACCGGGCAGGCCAAAAAACAGCACGTTGCGCCAGTCAATAAGGCCCCTGATGGCATAGGGCAGGGCCCCCACCAGGGCAATCAGGCCCACAATGGCCAGCGACTCGGCAATGGCCAGCTTGTCGGGTTCACCCACCAGGTAGACCAGAATGGGCACCGTCAGGATGGAGCCCCCCGAGCCCAGCATGCCCAGGGCCAGGCCAATCAGAATCGCGCCAAACCAGGCTAGGAGCATGGGGCCTCCTCGGGCTTGAATGGGGCCTCAACTGCTGTGCTGTTGGGAGTAGGGGATGTGGAGTGCTCGAGCCCATATCCCTGGGCCGCATACCCTTGAATACCGCTCACCAGCTTACCTACCTCAAAACCCTCGTATTCCAACACCTCCGCTGCCAACCCGGCCCGGCTGCCGGTAGCGCAGATGGTTACGATAGGACTCTGCAAGGTAGCCAGACCGTCCAGGAGCTGTTCCAGGGGGAGGTTGCGCGAGCCCGGGATGTGCCCGCTGGCATACTCTTCCGGCGAGCGCACATCTATCAGCAAGGCCCCTCGTTTTTGCCAGAGGGAAAGCTCGTTGGGGAATACGTCGTGCATCACTTCACCGGTAGCTTGTGCCGCTTCCAGGCCTCGAGGCCGCCCACCAGATTGTAGACCTGGAAGCCTTTGCCGGCCAGAAAGCGGGCCGCGCTGGCACTGCGGCTTCCGCTTCGGCACTGGCAGATAATCTCTTTGTTCCTGGGCAGTTTCTCCCACTCGAGGGCCAGCTTATCCAGCGGCAGGCTCTGTGAGCCGGGGATTTTGGCTTCCTTGCGCTCCAGGGGGGTGCGTACATCCAGGATGAGGGCCCCGGTTTTGGCCTTTTCGTAGGCCTCCGCAGGGCTGAGGCGGCCCACCGCCGCCCCGCCGCCCAACAGGTTTTTGAGCCAGCCGATCAACGTTCCACCTCAAACCCGGCGCTCATCCAGCCGTAGGTGCCGCCTTCCAGGTTGCCCACCTTTTCTTTGGCAAAGCCGTGCCCCACCAGGTACTCCGAGGCCTGGGACGAACGGCCCCCCGAGGCGCAGACCACAACCAGCTTGCGGTCTTTAGGCAGCTTGCCCACCTCTGCGGTAAAGCGCCCCAGGGGAATGTTCACGGCGCCGGGTACGTGCCCCATGGCGTACTCGTAGGGTTCGCGCACATCTACCACATACGCACCCTCCTGAATCCACTGCTGGGCCTCGTGGGGGGTCAGCTCGGTGAAGGCGGTGTCGTGGTAGGTTGCTTCCAGGGGCTCTGTATCCAGCGGCAGCCCGGCCTGGTACCAGGCCATGATGCCCCCATCCAGGTTCAGCAGGTTGCTGTACCCCTTAGCCGAGAGCCAGCCTGCCGCCTGGGCGCTGCGGTTGCCGCTGCGGCAGTAGAGCACCACCGGTTGATCTTTGGGAATCTCCGAGAAGCGCCCGGCGAACTCGGATAGCGGAATCAGCTCGGCGCCTTCGATGCGCACCTGGGCAAACTCTTCAGGTTCGCGCACATCCACAAACAGCACCTTTTGCTCCTGCAACCGACGGGCTTCTTGTGGGTTGATGTCTTTGTATGGAACGGTGAGCATGGTTTTCCTCCCTAGACGGGGCTTGCGCAGGGGATGCCGGCTTCGCACCAGGCCTTGATACCCCCCTCGAGGTGCCAGACCTTTTTGTGGCCCAGGTTTTGTAGTGTTTTGAGCGCTTCTTGTGAGCGGTTGCCGCTGCGGCAGTAGAGCAACACCGGCTTGTCGTGCCCCAGGTACAAAGGGGCCAGGGCCTCGAGCCGGGACATCGGCAGGCGCAGGGCCCCCGGCAGGAGGCCGCTGGCCCATTCTTCGGGTTCGCGGATGTCCACCACTTGAAAGCGCTCCAGGGTTTGATAGGCAGTTTTGACGCTCAGGTTCATATTCTCGGTTTCGTGGGGGAGCCCCCAGCCAGAGCCAGGGGCTCGTTTGTAGGGTTCAGTCCTGTACTAGGCCTCCACCAGCTCGCGGGCCGGGCCTTTCTCTACCGGGAAGCCTTCCTGCTGCCAGGCCCGGATGCCACCGGTGAGGTTGATCAGGTTGCTGAAGCCTGCCGAGAGCAGGGCGCTGATGGCGGTGGAGGAGCGGTCGCCGCCCAGGCAATGCACCACCACCGGCTTGTCCTTGGGAATGCGGTTCAGGTTGTTCATCACCCGTCCAGCGTGGATATTCAGGGCACCAGGGATGTGACCGGCCAGGTACTCGTCGGCTCCGCGCACGTCCAGGATGGCTACCTCGCCTTTTTCCCAGCGGGCCTTGGTCTCGGCGGCGGTGATCTGCGGCACGGTCTCGAGCTCACCCTGCACGTAACCCTCGAGGCTGGGAATATAGCCCACCACCCGGTCCAGCCCGATACGGATGAGCTGCTTGACCAGCTCGGGCACCCGCTCGGGGCCGGCCAGCAGAATCAGGTCGCGGTCGTAGGGCAGCAGCCAGCCGGCCCAGGTCGAGAAGCTCTTGCCCGCCGGGATGTTGATGGCCCCTTTGAGGTGCCCCCCGGCAAAGGCCAGCTTGTCGCGGGTGTCTACCAGCAAAGCGCCTTCGGACAGCTTTTGCTGGAACTGCTCTAAGGTGAAGAGGTGCGGCTCTTTGAGGTCGCCCAGAATTGGCATGCCGTCGCGGTTGAGCCGCTTCATCTGGGCGAAGTAGTAGGGGGCCTCGGGCTGGCCCGAAAGCAGGGCCTTCACAAAGCCTTCTTCATCATTGTTGCGCAGGTAGTCGGCCCACCAGGCAAAGCGGCGTTCATAGCCCACGGTGGTGCTGGCCACGGCCCCCAGCCCCTTGCCGCAGGCGCTGCCCGCACCGTGGCCGGGCCAGACCTGCACGTAGTCGGGCAGGGTGAGGAATTTTTCCTTGAGGCTCTTGAACATGCGGCGTGCGCCGGGCTCGGCAGTGCCCATAATGCCGGCGGCCTCTTCCAGCAGGTCGGGGCGGCCAATATCGCCCACAAACACAAAGTCGCCGGTCAGGAAGAAGCCGGGTTCTGTGGCAGCAGCACCATCTTGCACCAGGAAGCTGATGTGCTCGGGGGTATGGCCGGGGGTGTGTACCACGGTGAGGGTGATGTTGCCCAGCTTGATCTGGTCGCCATCCTTCACGAGCTGGTAATCGAAGCCCTCGAGGCCCTTGTACTTCCAGTTTTCGTCGCCTTCGTCACTCAGGTAGAGCTTGGCCCCGGTGGCCCTGGCCAGCTCGCGGGCTCCCGAAAGGTAGTCGGCGTGGATGTGGGTCTCGGTGATGGCCACGATTCGCATACCGTTCTTCTGGGCTTCGTCCAGGTACACCTGGATATCGCGCCGGGGGTCGACCACCACCGCAGTACCGGCCGACTGACAACCGATAAAGTAGCTACCCTGCGCCAGTCCTTCCTCGTAGATTTGCTTGAAAAGCATGCACGAACCTCCTGGCTCGTAGAATATATCCCTGGGGGGTATTTTGTCAAATACCCCCCCACGATATTCAGGCCTGCCCCTTTAGCATCAGATTCCAGTACATGAAAGGCAGGCCATGCTTCTTCAGGAGCCACATGTCGTAGCGCTCCTTCTGGGTGTTGATGGGCAGGGTGGGGTGCCACTTGTTATCGTAAAGGAACTCGGCCAAAAACATTTTGCCGTAGGCGGTAACCAGCGGGCAGGAGGTGTAGCCGTCATACTGCCGGGAGGGTTCTTGACCTTTCATAACCGAAAGGAGATTTTCAACCAGCACTGGGGCCTGCTTGCGCACGGCCGCACCGGTTTTGGAGGTGGGCAGGCTACTGGCATCGCCCAGGCTAAAGACGTTGGGAAAACGGGCATGTTGAAGGGTGTGCTTATTCACCTCTACCCAGCCTAGTGGGGTGCTGGGGTCGGCCAGTGGGCTTTGTTTGATGAAATCGGGGGCGCTTTGGGGGGGGACCACATGGAGGAAATCAAAAGGAATCGTGATGCGAGGCTTGGGGGCTTCTGGTGCTGCTTTGACCTTGGGATGGTTGGCGGTCAGCTCGAAGGTGGCCTCTTTTTTATGACCATCAACCGCTACGAGTTCGTGATGAAAGCGGGTATCGATGCCATAGCGCTCGATCACCCGATCCAGCACCGCCTTTATTTCTGGTACGGCAAAAATGGTCGTTCCTGCCGAACCGAAGACCACCTCGAGGCCCCTGGCAAAACCACGACGTCGGGCGTAGTCGGCGGTCAGGTACATGATTTTTTGGGGGGCTCCACCGCACTTGACCGGTGTACTGGGGGCACTGAAAAGGGCCACGCCCCCTTTTAGCTGCTGCATGAAGGCCCAGGTTTTGGGTGCGAGGTCGAAGCGGTAGTTGCTGCTCACCCCATTTTGCCCAAGGGTTTCTTCCAGGCCCTCGATCTTATGCCAGTCGAGCTGGATACCTGCTGCAACTACCAGAAAGTCGTAGCCAACCTCACGCCCCTCACGGGTGCGTACCACCTGCTTGATAGGGTCAATTTCCTCGGCAGCGTCCTGAATCCAGCGAATCCCCTGGGGAATCTGGTGTTCTTCAGGTCGCACCGTGGCCTCGGGGCGATAGGCTCCCGCGCCCACCAGCGTCCAGGCAGCCTGGTAGTAGTGTTTGTCGGAGGGCTCGAGCACGCCCACATCCTCTACCCCTTTGCGCCTTAGCTGGGCAGCCACGGTCAGGCCTGCCGTCCCGCCGCCGACAATCAGGATTTTGTGATGGAGCTGCTCCTTGACCTGGCTCCGTACCGTAATTGTTTTTTCCTCCCTTATAATCATGAAAACCTACCTCTCCTGGAACTTGGCATCTTTCAGACCAGGGTAGGTATAACTTTTGGTTGAAGCAAATAGCTTTTGGTTATATTTTCCATCACATCGGGGTATGATTGTCCCTATCAGCTATGCGTCTGAACCCTAGGTATCTGGTGGTATTTTGCGTGGTGGCCGAACTGCGCAGCCTGAGCCGCGCCGCCGAGGTATTGAACCTGAGCCAGCCCGCCGTAAGCAAAACCCTGAAGGCCCTCGAGGATGCCGTGCGACAGCCTCTTTATGAGCGCACGCCCCAGGGCATTGCCCTGACCGAAGCCGGAAAGGCCTTACTGCCCTACGCCTGTGCGGTCAACAGGAGCCTGGCCCAGGCCACCCGCTTTATCGAAGAAAAGCGGCATCAGCGTATCCCCAGCCTCGAGGTGGGTCTGGCCTGGAGTCTGATTCCGCGTTACCAGGTGACGTTTTTGGACTGGGCCAGGGCGCAAAAGGGCCGCAGTGAGCTTCAACTGACGCACGGCACAACCCTCGAGCTCATTGCCCAGGTGTACCAGCGCGACCTGGATGGCGCGCTGGTGCTGGGCGGCAGCGAAGCCTTGCCGGAGCCCCTGGAGGCCCGCCGCCTGACCACCGATGAAGCCGTGCTGGTGGTAGCCCCTTCGCATCCCTGGGCAGATATGGGGGGGGTTGCCCTGGGGCTACTGGAAGATATGCCGGTGCTGGTCCCCCAGCGCAACTCGCGTTTGCGCTTGCGCCTCGAGCAGTTCCTCGAGCGCTACGGCATTGTGCCCGCAAGTCTGGTGGAGTGCGGCAGTTTGTTTGGGGTCAAGGCTGCTGCCGCTGCTGGGCTGGGGGTGGGGGTTGCCGCCCGCTCCTTTGTCCAGCCCGAGGTAGAGGCCGGCACCTTGCGGGCTTTGTTCATCGAAGACCCCGGCTTCTCGCTGGGGGTGCACTGGATTACCCACCCCGAAGCCTCGCTGGGCATTGCGACCCGCGAACTGCTGGGGCAGTTATGGCGCTCGCTCAGCACAGCCCAGGGGCCTTTGAAAGTTTGATAAAAAACCAGAACCCCGTTGAATTGGGGTTCTGGTTCGAACGCCGAACCAAACTTATGGGTACTCGTAGGTGACTTGAAGATACGGTTTGTAGCTCGAAGCATCGCCAGTGTAGAAATAAGCATAGTCGCTTCCGCCATCCACGTTGGTGGTGGTAGGGAAGCGCAGGCGGAACTGCGAGCGGTTGCCCCTGGCTACCCGGTTGGTGTAGTCGTCACGTACCTTCGAGAGGACCGAAACGCTCTTCCAGCCAGCGGTGTCGTTGGTGCTGAGGGTGTAGGTGTAGGAAAGTACGGACGTCTCGAAGTCGGTGGCATCCAGGCTGGGGCCATAGTTAACACTTTCAGCGCGTAAACTGCCACCTAGGTCGGTGTACGGAGCTCCCATAACCAGATACTGATAGGCGTACA
Source organism: Meiothermus hypogaeus (assembly GCF_003574035.1). Taxonomy (GTDB): domain Bacteria; phylum Deinococcota; class Deinococci; order Deinococcales; family Thermaceae; genus Meiothermus; species Meiothermus hypogaeus. Next base: position 39,200 of record NZ_QWKY01000010.1, read on the forward strand.
GGGTTGCCGAGGTAATGTTGGTAGCGCTATCGGTCACCAGCGGGCTGAGATCAAAGCTTAAGAAGCCCCGCATGGAGGTGTTGGCACTGGTATCGCCTACCGCTAAGCCAATCGAGGTAGTGTACACGGATCCGGTATTGTAAACGAAACCGTCCAGCGCGGCCTGGCTCTCGAGGTTCACGGTCTTCTGCCGAATCACCCGGAAGGAGTGGGTTACCGTAGAGGCTAGGGTGTTGCCAGCCAGGTCTTTGGCAGCGTTGGTTACCTGCCAGGTCACGTTGGTGCCATAGGCGAAATCGCTGCTGGGGTTGAAGACCATGCGGTTGCTGCTGGGCCAGCTAAAGGTTCCAGTCACGCCCGCTGGGCTGGTGATCTGGAAGGCGGTCTGGGTAGAGGCTTTGTCCATGGGCTCGGAGAAGGTGATCTCGATGTTGATGTTGCGGGCAATCCCGGTAGCCCCGTCCGCTGGAAAATACACGGTAACGGTGGGCTTGGTAGTATCGGGCGCACTGGCCGTTCTGAAGCTAAAGTTGTACGCGGTAGCCATGGGGTTGCCGGCCAGGTCTTTGGCCCCCGTACCCAGCGTAACGCTGTAGTTGGTGTTGAAGCTCAGATCGGTGGGGGGGTTGCAGGTGGCCAGCTTGCTGTCGGGCGTCCAGCTCCAGGTACAGGTGATGGACGGACTGCTACTGAAAGCCCCCTCTACCGTGGTTCGATCCATGGCTTCGGAGAAGCTAAAGGTGATATCGGTGTTAACGGGAATGTTGGTGTCGCCATTGGCCGGCGCGGTGCTCAACACACTTGGAGGGCTGCCCACGGTGGTGAAGTTAAAGGTCTTGCTGCCCGCCAGGGCGTTGCCCGCGTGGTCTTTGCCTTCCACCGTTACGGTATAGGTGGTTTCGCTGCTCAGGTTGGTGGCGGGGTCGAAGCTGACCCTGGTGTTCTCGGGGTTCCAGGTGGGGTCGCCCAGGTCGAAACTAGGGCTGATACTCACCGTGACTGTACCCACGTCCATATCCTCGCTGAAGTTGACCTCGAGGTTGCTGTCCAGTGCCACCAGCGTGGCCCCGTTTGCGGGTACCGTAGAGGTGATGGTGGGTGCAGTGGTGTCGGGCGCAACTGGAGCGGTAGCCACTTCATCGGTTCTGGCCGATTTGAGGCCGCCGGTATCCTCAGCGTCCAGGGCAAAGTAGTACGTGGTGCCATTGGTCAGGCCGGTGACGGTCTTGCTGGTGGCGGGCTTGGGTACATACTCCACGTTGGTCAAGGCGCCGGAAGCGGTTCCCCAGTAGACGTTGTAGCCCTTGAGATCGGGCTCGGTATTGGCGTTCCAGTTGAGTACCACCTGCCTATCGCCCGGAATGGCGACGAGGCCAGTGGGCTTTTCGGGTGGGTTGTTGACCTGCTGGCCGCACTGACCGGCCATCAGCAACAAACTACCCAGTGCGAGCAAAAGCCAGTTTCTGGTTCTCATACAGACCTCCCGAAGAGGCTGTCCAGACACTTGCGGTTTGACCTTCACAGCGATGAAGGGAAAAAGATTGAACTACACAGGTTTTCTACTAGTTCACACCCCTACCACAAGCATCTGGGGCAAAAGCGTGCGAAATGCCGTTTGAAGCCCTTTGTGCTCTCTCCACGCAAACCCCCTTTCCCAGGTGCGCAAGGCGACCTGCACTCAACAGAAAGAAGTATGTAACCCTGACGATTCAAGCCTACTACTTGACCGCCATTTGTCCAGGTGCGAATGCCCCGGAAAACCTGTAATGGAGCGGTAATTTCAGGGGTTCTATCAAACGGTCAAGCGGGACACAAGCCAGGGGGCCTTGGGGGTAGAACATGGGGGAGGCATACCATGCGCAACCTGCGTGCAGTGGCCTGGCTGGTTCTGGGTGTGGCGGTTTTGGGTTTTGCGCAGGCCCGTACCTGTCTGTACTACTTCTGGGGCGAAGGCTGCCCCCACTGTGCCCGGGTCGAAGGCCACCTGCGGGCCCTCGAGCAGCGCTACGTCTGGTTGGACATCCGACGTTTCGAGGTCTACCACGACCGAACCAACCTGCAACGCCTGAACGAACTGTTCGAGCGCTATGGGGTTCCTCCGGGAGAGCAGGGCATACCGGCGGCCTTCATTGGAGAGCGCTACCTGGTAGGGGACACGCCCCTGTTGCAACACCTCGAGAGCCTCGTGCTCACCCAGCAAGGCGCAACCTGCCCCACCCTCACCGCCGCTGCCGCCCAAGCCCCGCCCGCGCTGGGCTTCCCTTTCCTCTTGACCCTGCTGGGGGCCGCCCTGGTGGACTCCATCAACCCCTGTGCCATAGCGGTGATCCTGCTCCTTTTTGGCGGCCTGATGATCTTCGAGGATGCCGAAGACCGACGGCGGGTGCTGCGCACGGGCCTGGCCTTTACCGGAGGTTTGTTTCTGGCCTACCTGCTTTTTGGTCTGGGCCTTTTCTCCGCCCTGCGTCTGACCAGTGCGGCACTCTGGTTCAAGACGGCGGTGGGCGTGCTGGCCATTCTGATTGGCCTAGCCAACCTTAAGGACTATTTCTGGTACGGCGGGGCTGGTTTTGTGATGGAGATTCCCCGCCGCTGGCGACCCGCCCTGTTTGGCCTGATTCGCAGGGCCACCTCGCCCCCGATGGCCTTTGTGACCGGGCTGGCCGTGACCCTGTTCGAGTTACCCTGCACAGGTGGGCCTTATCTGTTTGTGCTGGGCCTGATGGCCGAACGCGCAACCCAGCTTCAGGCCCTGCCCTATTTGCTGCTGTACAACCTGGTGTTTGTAGCCCCCCTGGTACTGCTTACCCTGGGCGTCTACTGGGGCCGCATCGGGGTGGAGGCCACGGGCGAATGGCGCGAGCGCAATATCCGCCGGTTGCATGGCGTGGCCGGGGTGATTTTGGTGGGGTTGGGGTTGGTAGTGGTGATGGGGTGGGTGTGAGGGGGGTTGTATATGAGTTCTGAAAAAAAAGCCCGGGTGACCTCACCCCGGCTTTTTTTGGCTGGACTTGGTGCCAAGGGGCGGAATCGAACCGCCGACACTGCGATTTTCAGGTGGCTTCGGGCTAACACAATGCCACACTTCGACCCACAAAAGCGCCGCCCTGAAGCCGATTCTCCACACTTTCATACACAATAGAACACTTCCGGTTTTGGGTCATTTTTTAGGGTCAATTTGGGTCAGGTTTTGGGTCAAGAGTGAATCATAGGATACTACAGCTAGTGGTTTTCACTTTGAATCACCTACAACATGTGGTATGATGTGCTCATGGGTTCAGAGGGGTATAGAGGGGTTTTCTCCACAGCTACCCACAACATTACTCGGGCGGCTAACCTGGCCCGCTCGATTCGTACCCCCTGGGCTGTGCGCAATTTGTTTCGCGCTAGAGATCGGGGCCGCCTACAATTGCTGCTGCTGCACGGGCTGGTGGCTGCCGCTCTGCTGCGATGTGGGGCGACTGGCCCCCTGGATGAGTTGATCAACTCGCCTGATCCGTATGTAGAAGAACTTGCCTGGCTTGGCATCAACCTCGACTACGCTTTGGGTACATATCTTGACCGTGCTGAGTACCTAATTTCCGAAGCATATGATGCACAGACCTTGGAGCTCGAGGCTCGAGCCCTGGCGCTGGGCGCAACCCACCCCCCGCGTGAGGATAGCTCCTCGGTATCCTCGGCTAACCCTCTCGAGTTAATACCCTCGATCCAACCTAACGCACCCTCGGCCTAGGACTGTAGGCGACGGGTTCATCCCGTCACGGCTACAGGCTCTAGGCCGGATATTCCGGCCTCCGTGAACGCGGAGGTTTTCTCATGCAGGACAGCAAAAAACTCGCCTACTCCCGCAAGGAAGTGGCAGAGCTTCTTGGTATCCACCTCAACTCTGTTGACCGCTACATCAAACAAGGTGCACTTCCCGCCCGTAGACTCGGCTCTCGCTGGTTGATTCCCGCTAGCGCTTTACGCGCCTGGCTTGAGGGGAAGGATGGACAGAACCCCGCCGGGCAGGGCGGGGAGCGGTAGGGGGTGGGCTGTGCTGCGCTACGTAAAGTATAGCACACTCGAGTACGCCCTCGAATACGCCCGCCTGGGCTACCCCGTCCTGCCCTTGCAACCGGGCGAGAAGCGCCCCTACGGGCGTTTAGTGCCTAGCGGGTTGAAGAATGCCACTCACGACCCCGAGGCGCTGCACCGCTGGTGGCAGGCCGCGCCTGGGGCTGGGGTGGGCATCCTGCCCCCGCCCGAGGTGCTGGTGCTGGACTTCGACGACCCCCAGGCCTGGGACGAGCTGCGGGCTGAACACCCCGAGCTAGCCGAGGCTCCGAGGCAGAGAACCCCTCGGGGCGGGGTGCATGTCTTCCTGAAGCTGCCCCAGGGCGTTATCGGAAGCCTCAGCACCAGCGCCCGGAAGCTGCCGGGGCTGGACTTGCGCGGTATGGGTAAAGCGTATCTGGCGGCTGCCCCTACCGAGCTACCGACCGGGGCCTATAGCTGGGAAGTCCCCTTACTGCCCCCGGCTGAACTGCCCCTGGCCCCCGAGGGGCTGCTGCTCCGGCTCCTTCCCGAGCCCCCACCCCCCCCACCCAGGGAGGTCGGGGTAGGGGCCTCTCCCAGGAGGCTCACCGCGCTGCTAGGCGCTTACGCAGAGGGAGTGAGAACGGCTCAACCGGGTACCCGGCACAACACCCTGATTGGCTACGCTCGCGCCGCTGGCGGATTGGTGCCGCACGGATTAGCCCCCCAGGAAGCGGAGGAGGCCCTAGTAGCCGCTGCCCTCGAGGCCGGACTACCCGAGGCCGAGGCCCGAGCGGCTGTGCGGTGGGGGCTCGAGGTGGGCCGCTCCCGCCCTATCAACCTGGGAGACTCCTACGCTTACCAGACCCCCACGTACCGGGGCCGTGTGTATAAGCGGCTGAGGGGGTGGGTATGACCTTTGCCGACCTACTCAAGAAGGTGGAAGGGGCTCGAGCGGAGACCCTGCCCGCGCTGCTGCCCGAACTGTTCAAGGGCATGTACGAGGCCGCGCTGCTGGATACCGAAACGGAAGCCCTGTTCCAGGCCGTCAAGAAGAAGACCGGGGTTAGTGTCGGTGCGCTGCGTAAAGACTGGACCCGCTACCGCACCACGCGGGAGGAGGAGGCCCGGCAAGAGGCCGCCCCTAGCCTCACCCCCGAGGCCCTCGAGGCCGCACAGGAGCTCTCGGCAGACCGCGCGTTACTCCACAAAGCGATTGAGACCATAGGGGCGTTAGGGGTGGTGGGGGAGCAGGAAAACCGGGGTCTGCTTTATCTGGCCCTGCTATCCGCTAAGTCTCAGACTCCCATCTCGGTGCTGGTCAAAGGCCGAAGCTCGTCGGGTAAGTCTTTTCTCGTCTCAAACGCACTGAAGCTAATCCCCCCCAGGGGTTACTACGAGCTCTCGTCCATGAGCAGCAAGGCCCTGGTGTACACCGACCTCGACTTTTCCCACCGCCACCTGGTGCTGTACGAGGAGGACGGCTTGCAGTCCGAAGAAGTGCTCTACCTGATTCGGAGCCTGCTGTCGGAAGGGCGAATCCGCTATCTCACCGTGGAGAAAAACGGTAGCGGGAAACTCGTAGCCCGAGAAATAGACCGACCGGGCCCTACAGGACTCATCACAACGATGACCCAAGGGCTGACGAAAGAGGACAACGAGACCCGCACCTTCTCCCTCTACATGGACGACAGCAAAGAGCACACCTTATCGGTGGTGGCCGCCCTGGCCGAGCGGGAAGCCCTGGGTACCCGCTCCGAGGTAGACGTGCGCCCCTGGCACGCCCTCTACGAGGCCCTGCCCCAAGCCGAGGTGATAGTGCCCTTTGCCCCCCACATCACCCGGCTGCTTGAGTCTAAAGACCTGCCCGAGGACCTGACCCGGCTTCGTAGGGATTTTGTACGCTACCTGACGCTGGTAAAAGTGATAACCCGGCTACACCACGCCCGGAGGGAGACCCAGGGGGGTTGCCTGGTGGCTACCCTCGAGGACTACGCCTTGGCCTACCACCTGGCTGCTCGCCCGATGGCCCGGAGTGTGCACACCATCAGTCCTCAAGCTCTGGCGTTGGCACGGGCTGTAGCCGAAGTGCACGCCCTGAAGGTGGAAAAAGCGCAAGACAAAGGCGTTTCCCAGGAGTCGGTGGTAGTTTACGCCAAAGAACTGGCTAAACACCTACGCTGGGCGAAACGGACGGTACACAAGTGGCTGGACCAGGCCGAGGCGGCTGAGCTAATAGACATAAACAAGGACGGTAACCGGCTGGCCATCCGACCCCTGGAAGGGGCCCGCCTGGAAGAAGAATCCTTCCGCCTTCTCCCTGAGCCCGAAAAGCTGGCTCAGGAGTTACGGGAAGGGGGTAGCTACATCCACCCCATCACCGGAGAAATTTGCACGCTCTATCTTCCCGAAACAGCGTGCACGTTTCCCTCAAAAACCCCAATAAATAACGTCCAGGACGATGAAAGCCATCGTGCACGCTATGTGCACGAACGTGCACACACCCCCAAAAAACCCGCTCCTGAAGCGAAAAAACCCCGTGCACATCCAGAAAGCTCTTCCTCATCGCAAAACCCAGAGGTTCGCGCACGTCCGGCTTGGGGGGAGGACGACCCCTTAGCGCAAGACCTGGGAGAGGAAGAGGGCGGTGACTGGGAGGTGGAGATTCTATGAACCCCTGGCCCGCCCTCTTCGCCCGGCTGCCCCAACTGGTAGACCGGCTCGAGGCGATAGGCCACCCCTTGCTGACTGTGGAGATAGACGGGGAGGTGGTGGCCCGGCTGGTACGCCCTGGCCGGGCCGACCTCGAGGCCCACGCCCGCTGGCCCGGTATGCCCACCCACACCGCTGAAGGGTGGCTGCTCGAGGCCCTGAGCAAGGTGCGCCGCTACTACCCCGAGCCACGAGAGCGGGTGGCCCTGTATGCAGGAAGCCAACCCCTGGCAGTGGTGCGCCGCAGGGAGGGGGTGGGCCATGCCGCCTAGGTATCCCCGCCTATCCCGCGCCCTGCTGGGGCTGCTCGAGGCTGGCCCCTGGGAAGGAACCCCCACCTCGCTATACTCCGACCTCGAGCCCCACCGGGTGGACCCCTGGCCCGCTAACCCGGTGAGTCTATCCCTGTGGCTGAAGCACCACGCCCTAGAGCACGGCATCCAGGTGGAAGCCTGGCACACCGGAGCGCGCCGGGTCTTGCGGCTGGGACGGGCAGTTAACGGGTTGGGGGGTGGGGGTATATCGCAACATAGCGGAATGAAATCGACGCAAACCGGCGCGTTTTGGAGCTTCCCCACCTGGGCTGCTCTGCTCGAGGCCCTGCCCGCTCTGCTCGAGGTGGGGGAGGCCTACTACACCTTGAGCTTCGACCTGGGGGTGAGCCGAACCAGCCAGACCGTCCCCACAGGGTGGCTATACCAGGTGGTGGAGCGCTGGGCGGCACAATACCCAACCCCGCGCGAGGTGCGCATCTACCGGGGAGAGGTGGAGGTATCCACCGTGTGGCCCCTGGCATAATGTTGCAATTTGTCGGGCTTAAAAAGAACCGACCCGTGCGACCCCTGGCCCTCTCTTCGATTGGGTATCCGAGCGTGCACAACTTTCGTAAAAACGTGCACGTTTTTTTTGTACGTCCAGAACGGTGTTTCTCCCCTATGCGTGCACGTTCGTGCACACAGCGTGCACGATGGTTTTTAGCGTACAGAACGACAAAAACCCTTGTTTTTACACAGAACGTGCACGCTGTTTCGGGAAGATAGGCGCTTGAAGTATCCCCCTCGAGGCCTATACCGCTAGGAAACCCTGAAACAAATACGCGCTTATAAAGATAAGTACGCTTTTACATGTGTCCACATGCTATAATACCCCTATGCCAAGAGGTAGAATCCCCCCGCTCGAGGTTCGCTTGAAAGCATTAGGTGGCCTGACTCCCCTGGGGCCGGGAGAAGTCACGAGTCAGGGACGCTTCAGGAGCACCCCCGCTGTGGCTAAGGCTTTTCTGTCCCTCGACACCCGCCGCCGTGGGGAGGTAGTAGCGGCTGGCTTACGGGTTCTGGGACTCCTGGAGGTGGAGGATGCCACGACTGACGAACAAACCCCGTAGGCGCAAGGATGGACGCTTCGAGGTGCGCCTGACCCTGCGAGAGAACGGCGTACCGGTGCAGGTCAGTGTCTACGGCAAGACCGCCGCCGAGGCCGAACGCAAGGCGCGTGACCTCAAGACCAGGGCCGAGCGGGGCCAGTTCACCCGCGACCGGAGCACCACCGCAGGCTACGCCCGGCTGTGGCTGGAGCGCAAGGGCAAAGAGGTACGCCCGCGCACCGCTGAACTCTACCGGCTCGAACTGGGCTATGCCCTCCCCTCACTCCAAGACCCCGAGGCCCCTGACCCCCTGGGCTCGAGGCCCTTACAAGAGGTGAAGCCCGCCCACATCCGGGAGGTGCTGGATGGGCTCATGGGGCGCTACAGCCTGCGCACCGTGAAGATGGTGCGGCAACGGCTGTGGCAGGTGTTCCGGGATGCCCTGGATATGGAACTGGTGTTCAGGAATCCGGTGGACCCGGTGCGGATCAAGACCCCCCGAGGTCAGAGCAAGGCCGGTAGAGCCCTCGAGCCCCACGAGATAGCCGCCCTGCTATCGGCTCTCGACCAGCACAAAGACCCCCGAACCGCCCTGGCCCTCCGGCTGATGCTGGCCTGTGGGCTGCGCCGGGGTGAGTGCTTGGGCTTGCAGTGGGGTGACCTCGACCTCGAGGGGGGAACCCTGACCGTCACGCGGGCCTGGACGGATGACGGCAAGCGCGGGGTGTTGACCCTACCCAAAACCCTCACCTCCGCCCGCACCGTGCCGATTCCTCACGCCACCCTGGAGCGGCTGAAGACCTACCACCTCTGGTACACCGAGCGGCTGGGAGAGCCCAAGCCGGGTAGCTGGTTGCTGCCCGGCAATGACCCCAGTAAACCGCTCAATCCCCATGCGCCCAACTGGGCCTTGAAGCGCCTCACCGAGCGGCTGGGCATCCCACCCCTCAGAGTCCATGACCTCCGGCACTCGTACGGCTCACACATGCTGGCCAACGGTGCGCCCCTCGAGCTTGTGGCTGAGCGGATGGGCCACGCTAACCCCAATATCACCCTGGGGGTGTACCGGCATGTGCTCGAGCACGAACGCCGGGGCTGGATCCTTGACCCCGAGGACTTGCTGGGCCCCCGCGCCAAGGCCTGAAGTTTATTTGGGTCAAACCGTAGGGTCAAAGAGAAAACCGGAGTCTGAGCGACTCCGGTTTTTCTCGTCCTGGATTGGTGCCAAGGGGCGGAATCGAACCGCCGACACTGCGATTTTCAGTCGCATGCTCTACCGACTGAGCTACCTTGGCAAGAGGCCGCCCGCAGGCGGCTTGGTGGCGCTCCGGACGGGACTTGAACCCGCGATCTCCCACGTGACAGGCGGGTATGTTAACCAACTACACCACCGGAGCAGATTGTTGCGCAGCGTCGGAGTCGTCCGAACGGGCACATAGGATAATAGCGGCTGGCCTACTGGGTGTCAAGCATGATGACCTGGAAAGAGGTGCTTGCCCAACACAAAACCCTGCGGGGCATTGGGCAGCATAGCCTGCTGGTAGACCGGGGTGAGTCGGGCTACCGCAACCGCTTCTTGCCCGACGGCGCCATTCTGTACCCGGGCGAGGGGCTTGCGGGCCACCAGCAGCCCACCCGGGGGAACCGGATTTTGCTCGAGGCCCTCGCCACCCAGACCCCGATGCGCGTTTATGAGCGCAAGAATCCCAATTGCTGGCAGGATCGGGGCCTATTTGTGGTGGAAAGTGTTGAATACCGATGGGAGGAGCTCGAGCGCCGCTATGTCTACTGGTTCCGGCTGGTGCCGCTCGCCGCTACCTGAGCCAAAAACCGCCGCAGCTTGAAGGGGTCTTTGAGGCGGGGCGCTGCTTCCACCCCGCTGCTTACGTCCACCGCATACGGCTTCAAGTCGAGTATGGGTTGCAGGTTGTGGGGGGTCAGGCCTCCGGCAATGATGAGCCGGGGGTGTGGCTTCAGGGGTACAACCCAGTCGAGGGGATAGCTTTGCCCGCTCCCAGGACTGACCCCATCCAGCAAGAGTGCGTCGGCAGGATAGGAAAGCCACTCGGGTTGAGCCGGGCCGGAGAGCTTGAAGGCTTTGATGACCGGAAGGAACCGGCGGATATGCTCGGCCCACTCGGGGGGTTCGCTCCCGTGAAGCTGGGCCACCTGGAGCCGGGCCGTCTGCATCTGCTCGAGAACCACCTCCGGGGGGGTGTCGACAAACACCCCCACCCGCACCACAAAAGGCCCCAGCGCCTCCGCAATGGGGCGGATATGCTCGGGCTCCACATAGCGCTTGGTGCCAGGGGCCAGGATGAAGCCCAGGGCCCAGGCCCCCAGCTCTTCGGCCAGGAGGGCGTCCTCGAGGCGGGTGATACCACAGATTTTGGCGCGGGTCATAGGGGTCTCGGGGCGGAGGTTTTTCCGGGAAATGTGAAGCCTAGGGCTCTTTTGGTATCACTACAGGCACTAGACCATAGGCCGTAGACCATCGACTCCTAACTACACTTCCCCATCCTCCCACATCTGCCGAAAGCTCTTGGGGCTGGGCTTCAAACCTGCCCGGCCTTCCGTCCAGGCTTTGAGCACCGGCACCACTGTGTTATCCAGGGCTTTTTCGGGCAAGAAGCGCACGGCTCTGGAGGCCAGGCGGTAGGCCCAGGGCTGAGTCATGGCCAGGGCATAGCCCTTGATGGCGGCGGCCTCAAACCGAGGGGTCAGCCCTTCTTCCACCGCCCGGTTGCGCCAGGTGAGCAGCAGCTTGGGGATGGGAATCCGCACCGGGCAGGCCTGGAAACAGGCCCCGCACAGCGAGGAGGCGTAGGGGAGGGGTTTGGTCTCTTCCAGGCCCAGCAGCCCTGGGGACAGGATGGCCCCAATGGGCCCGCTGTAGACGTAGCCGTAGGCGTGGCCGCCGGTCTGGCGGTAGACCGGGCAGGCGTTCAGGCAGGCGGCGCAGCGCAGACAGCGCAGGGTCTCCCAGGCTTCGGGGTCGGCCAGCACGCTGCTGCGCCCATTGTCCACAAAGACCACGTGCACCTCTTCGGGGCCGTCGGGTTCACCGGGCTGGCGCGGCCCCTGGATGAGCGAGACAAAGGTGCCGAGCCGCTGTCCGGTAGCAGCACGGGCGGTGAGCGAAAGGAAGACCGAAAGATCGGAGAAGCGGGGCAGGAGTTTTTCCAGGCCCACCAAGGCCACGTGGATGCGTGGGGCCGAGGTGGAGAGCCGGATGTTGCCCTCGTTTTCAATCAGGGCCAGGGTGCCGGTCTCGGCGACCACAAAATTGCCCCCCGAGATGCCCATATCGGCCCTCAGGAACCCTTCGCGCAGGAGCTTGCGGGCCACGGCGGCCAGGTGGTCGGGGCTGGCGTCCAGAGGGGTTTGGAAGCGCTCGTGGAAGAGCTGGCGGATTTGCTCCAGGTTCAGGTGAATGGCCGGGCCCACGATGTGTGAAGGGGGCTGCTTCAGCAGTTGGATGATGTACTCGCCGAGGTCGGTCTCGAGTACTTCCACCCCCATCCCCTCGAGCAAGGGGTTGATGCCCAGTTCCTCCGAAACCATGGTCTTGGCCTTGACCACCTTCCTGACCTGGCCTGTGCGGGCAATGTCGGCCACAATGCGCCGGGCGTCGTCGGCGTCCTCGGCCCAGTGCACCTGCACGCCGTTTTTCTGGAGTTTGGCCTCGGCTTCCAACAGGTACCTGTCCAGGTTGGAGAGCACGTGGTTCTTGACGCCTTCGGCCCAGTGCCGCCAGGTTTCGGCATCCACCTCGGCATAGGCCTGTCGTCTTTTGTTGTCGAAGTTCAGGGTGGCCCCCGTGACCGAGTCGCGCACGTGGGGCTCCTCGCGCAACACTCGAGCGGCTTCCTGGGGGTACTGGTTGGCGGTGACTTTCATTGCGTGGCCTCCCACAGAACCGAAGCCAGGGGCCTGACCGCTAGGGCCAGACCCCGGTTTGCGATGCGGCCCGATAGATGAAGCATGCAGCCTCCATCGGCGCTGGTAAGGAAATCAATCTGGCTTTGGGCTGGCAGGGTGGAAAGCTTGCGGTCGGCCATGCTCAGGGCCACCTCGGGCAGCTTAACCGAGAACAACCCGCCAAAGCCGCAGCACTCTTCGGTGGCGGCCCAGTCCACAATTTCGGCCCCGGCATTGCGCAAGAGCGTGAGAGGCTCTTGCTTGACGCCGAGTTCGCGCAGGGCATGACAGCCGTGGTGGTAGGCGATGCGCCGGCCTTGCAGGCCCTGGCCCAGATGGCTGACCCCCAGCACCTTCACGATGAACTCCGCAAGCTCAAAGGTCTTGTGGCTCAGGGCCTCGGCCCTGGCGAACATGCGGGGCTGCTCGCGGTAAAGCTCGGGGTAGAAAGCCCGCAGCATGGTGGTGCAGGAGCCCGAGGGCAGCACCACGTACTGGGCGTTTTCGAACACCCCCAGGGTGTATTCGGCCACCTGGCGGGCCTCGGCCCAGTAGCCGGCGTTGTAGGCGGGCTGGCCGCAGCAGGTCTGACCCTGGGGAAACTCGACGGTGCAGCCTAGGTGACGAAGAAGCTTTACGGCGGCCACCCCGGCCTCGGCGAAGAACTGATCGGCCAGGCAGGTGACGAAGAGGGCTACTTTCATGTTGAGTGGATTATATCCAAAAACGCGGTGCGCATTTTGAGGCCGGGCGCAAGCCAGGACATAACCAGGCAAAGGCTTTCTGAAAGGGTCGAGGCCCTGGGTGCGCTATGCTCAAGACTGGAGGTTCACAGATGCAGCGGAAACTCATCCTGAGCACCTCGAGCCAGCTCGAGGGCTACCAGATCACCGAGTACCTGGACGTGGTCTTTGGCGAGGCCATTGTGGGGGCCAACATCTTCCGCGACCTACTGGCCTCGGTGCGCGATATTGTGGGCGGGCGGAGCGGGGCCTACGAGGCCGAGCTGCGCAAAGCCCGCGAGATAGCCCTGGGGGAGCTCGAGCAGGCGGCCATGGCCCGTGGGGCCGATGCCGTTATTGGCATTGACGTGGACTACGAGACCGTGGGACAGGGCAATATGCTGATGGTGACGGCCTCGGGGACGGCGGTAAAAGCAAGCAAACGGTACTGAACATGGTTCTTTGTGGGGATGATTGCCGGCCCATCTGCGACCACTGCCTATATTTCAAGCCGATTTACGACGACGAAGACGCAATGGACGGGTATGGCTGGTGTGAGCGGCAGCAAAAAGACGTAGACCGCCTCTCGCTCTGCAACGATTTTCACTGCTGGCGGGCTTTTCCTACGCCCGAGGCCCAACGCGATAGGTAAAACTGCGCCAGAGGGCCTCGAGGGGCCCCCGGCCAAAACGCCCCAGCCACCACCGGCTAAGGATTACCTGTAAGGCCACAAACCCTACTGCTATCAGCGGAAACCACAGAGGGTGTACCTGCCCGTATAGCCCCAGCCCATAACCATAGAAGACTGTACTCATCACGGCAGACTGGAGCAGGTAGTTGCTGAGGGGCATCCGGCCTGCGTACTGCAAGTTATGCAGCCAGCCCAGCCGGGGCCAGAACAAACGAAAGAGGGCCACGTACACGAGGGCAAAGGCCAGCCCGCCCAGTCCGCGCAAGGGTTGGAGGTCGGGGTGCTGGGCGTTGTAGAGATTTACCGGAATACCCACCAAAAGCCCCACAGCCACCACCCGCCATAGCGTGGCCGGGCCAAAGGTCTGCCAGCGCGGGGCCAGGTACATCCCCAGCAAAAACAAGCCCACCAGCTCGGCCCCAAAGACCAAAGAGGCTAGGGGAGTGTTGTAGAGCCAGGTCTCGAGCCGCACCCCACTCACTTCCCTGAAGCTCCCATGCGCGAAAACCTCGTCGCTGCCGACAGCAGGCATCTGAGCGCGCAAAGAGGTGCTGAACCACCACATCAAGACATAGCCAGCCAGCAGGAACCTGGCAATGTTCCAAGGCCGTTGTGTCTGACCCAGATAGCGCAGGGCGAAGAGGCCCAGAATGGCATAGGTGCCCAGGATGTCGCCGTCGAACAAAAAAATACCGTGCAGCGCCCCCAGCCCCAGCAGCCAGCCCAGGCGACGCCGCAGCAGCGATAGGGCATCCAGGCCGGCTGCCACAAAACGCTGGTATTGCAGGGCCAGCCCCAGCCCAAACAGAATCGAGAAGATGGTATAAAACTTGCCGCTAAAGAAAAAAGCCAGCACTTCGCGACCCAGGATGTAACTTTCCGAGACCCCATGCCGGCTGGCATAAAGCCCCACCCCGGCCAGGTGTTCCAGGTTCACCGCCAGGATGCCCACCAGCGCTAACCCCCGCACGGCGTCGAGGAAAGCATCGCGCTCTACCGGGGGCAGTGGCCGCACCAGGTGATTGTACGGGGATTGCTTTAGAATCGGGTATATGCAAACGCCTGTGCAAATCCCCCCCTTTTTACGTGGTGACGTGGAAGGTGTCCACCTGATTGTTTCGGTCTGGTTGCGCAGCCTCGAGGAGGTTGAGGAAATAGTGGCCAGGTGGGCTTCCGACCTGAGTCCCGCAGGCTTCTGGTGGGTGCCTGCGCCGGGCACCAACCCCATTGGGGGTCTGGTGCGGCATATCGGGGGTTCGTCGTACCGCTTGATGTTGCGTGGAACCGGCCAGGAAGTGCCCGAGTCCATTCGCATTCGCCCAGCCGAGGAGATGGCCCCCTCTGGACGCGATCCCCAGGAGGTGTTGGCCGAGTTTGCCGAGCATATGGCCAAAACCAAAGCCGCGCTCCGAACCCTGACCATGAGCGACCTCGAGCGGGTGGTCCAGTTTGTCCAGTACGAAGTCAAGGCAGCCTATGTGCTCGACCATATTGCCGCCCATGCCCAGCACCACGCCGGCCAGATCATCACCACCCGCAAGCTGTGGAATGCGCGGTGATGGCTAATAAGAGCCGATAGTCCATGGTCTATAGTCCATAGTCTATAGTCCATAGTCCATCGACTATCGACCATCGACCATCGACCATCGACTATGGTTCATTGACGATAGCCAGGGGGGTTTGGTCGGGCCCTTGGAGCATGGGCGCGGTATAAATCCAATCTGGAACCCATCCAACTCATGCGCCGGATGGCAAGATTGGGGCATGGGCAAAACTTTGTTTTCCAGGGCAGTCTTGGGGCTGGTGGCTTTGTGGTTGCTGGCACAGGTGCAGGCCTTTTCCACCGAGCGGATGCAAGCCGACCTGCAGGCCCTGCAGTCCCAGGGGCCGCGGGTGGCGGGTACCCCGGCGGTGGCGGCGGCGGGCGAGTATCTGGCCGCAGAACTGCGCAAGGCGGGTTACACGGTGGAGTATTTCCCCTTCACCTACAGCCGCACCCGTGACCAGGGCTCGAGCCTGGTGGTAGGCAGCACTTCTTTCCCTGTAAACAGCGTATCGGGCAGCCCCAGCCGGCGGGTGGAAGGGCCCCTGGCGGTGGTGCCGGGGGCGGGGCTGGCCGACGACTTTGCGGGCCTGAACCTGCAAGGCCGCATTGCGGTGGTGCGCCGGGGGGGAATTCCGGGCCTCGAGAAAGCCCGATTGGCCGCCGAAAAAGGTGCCCTGGCCGTTATCCTGGTCACCGAAGAACCCAGCAGCACCCGCTTCACCTTTGGCGGCAGCAGCCCCATTCCGGGCGTGACCCTCTCCCGTAGCAACGGCGAGGGGTTGTTCAGCCAGGCCGGGGATCGAGCGGTGCTGGAGACCCGCATTGTGACCGAGGAAGTCCAGGGGCGCAACGTGATTGCCAAACGGAGCAGCCAGAACCCCCTGGCCATTGTGGGTGCACACTACGACTCGGTGCCCGGTAGCCCCGGGGCCAACGACAACGCCTCCGGGACCGCGACGGTGCTCGAGCTGGCCCGCCAGCTTGCCCCTAGCCCCCTTTCCGAGCGCATCTGGTTTATGTTCTTCGACGGTGAAGAGGACGGGCTGTGGGGCTCGAGGCGCTTTGTGGAGCAAAACCCCGAGCTTGTGCGCGGCCTCAAGGCCATGCTCAATCTGGACATGGTGGGGGTGGACGTGAACGGCAGCCTGGGCATCGGGGGCAGCAACGAACTGCGGGCCCTGGCCGACTGCAACGCCCTTCAGGTGGCTTGCGGCAGCGCGCCGGGCGGGGGCAGCGACCACGTGCCCTTTGCCCAGGCCGGGGTGCCGGTGCTCTTCTTCTTCCGGGGCCTCGACCCCAACTACCACCGCCCCACCGACACCCTTGCCGACCCGGTGCTCCTGGCCCAGACCGGGCAGGTGGTGCGGGGCATTCTGGAGCGTTTGTTGCGCTAGAACAGGCCCCTAATTTGTCCCTCTTCGTCCAGCCCAATCCGGATGGCGGCGGGCTCTTTGGGCAGCCCCGGCATGGTCATAATCTCGCCCATGTAAGCCACCACAAAACCCGCCCCGCACTTGGGCTTGAGGTCGGTCACGGTGACGCTGAAGCCCTCCGGGCGGCCCCGCAGCCTGGGGTTGTCGGAAAGAGAGGCAGCCGCTTTGGCGATAATGACCGGCATCTGGCTACACCCTTCCTTCTCCAGCCGCTTCAGGGCTTTACGGGCTTCCTGGGTGTACTCAACCTTGGCGGCCCCGTAGACCTGCTGGGCAATGCGGGCGATTTTTTCTTCCAGGGGTTGCTCTAAGCCGTAGGTGAAGCGGGGTTGGCCGGGGTTTTCCAGGGCTTCCAGCACCATCTGGGCCAGCTCCGTGCCCCCCGCGCCCCCCCTGGCGTGCACCTCGCTGAAGGAGACCCGCACCCCCTGCTCCTCGGCAAAGGCCCGCACAAGCTCGAGTTCCTGCGGGGTATCGCTGGGGAAGCGGTTGAAGGCCAGCACCGGCGGGTAACCCCAAAGCCGCACATTTTCGATGTGCTTGGCCAGATTGGGAAGCCCCTGGCGCACGGCTTCTGGGTTGGGCTGGGTGTACTCGTCCTGCCCCCCATGAAAGCGCAGGGCCCGCATGGTGGCCACCAGCACCACCGCCTGGGGCGCGAAGCCCGCTCGGCGGCAGACCAGATTGATGTACTTTTCGGCCCCCAGGTCGGAGCCAAACCCGGCCTCGGTGACCACGTAGTCGGCATAGCCCAGGGCCATGCGGGTGGCGACCACCGAGTTGGTGCCGTGGGCGATGTTGCCAAAAGGCCCCATGTGCACAAAGGCCGGCTGGTGCTCCAGGGTCTGCACCAGGTTGGGGTAGAAGGCTTGTTTGAGCAGCACCGTCATGGCCCCCTCGGCCCCTAAGTCGCGGGCATAGACCGGCTGCCCGGCCTGGTTGTAGCCCACACGGATGCGGCCCAGCCTCTCTTGCAGGTCGGACAGGCTATCGGCCAGGCTCATGATGGCCATTACCTCGCTGGCCACGGTAATCTCGAAGCCAGCCTCGCGGGGCACGCCCTGACCAGGGCCGCCCAGCCCCACAATCACCTGCCGCAGGGCCCGGTCGTTCATGTCCAGGGCCCGCTTGACCTCGATGCGGCGCACATCCAGCCCCAGCGCGTTGCCCTGGTGCAGATGGTTGTCCACCATGGCCGAAAGCAGGTTCACCGCGCTGGTAATGGCGTGAAAGTCGCCGGTGAAGTGCAGGTTGATCTCCTCCATGGGCAACACCTGGGCATAGCCGCCGCCGGTGGCTCCCCCTTTGATGCCAAACACCGGTCCCAGCGAGGGCTCCCGCAGGGCTACCGCCACCTTTTTCCCCAGCTTGCCCAGCGCTTCGGTCAGGCCGATGGCCACCGTGGTTTTGCCCTCGCCCGCCGGGGTGGGGGTCATGGCCGTGACCAGAATCAGCTTTCCTCGAGGCGCGGGCGGTGTGGCGAGCACTTTGGCCATGTGGGGCCCGTAGTGAAAAAGCGCCTGAGCAGGAATGCCCAGGCTGGTGGCCACTTCCTCGATGGGTTTGGGTTTGGCTTGACGGGCGATCTCGAGGTCGCTTGGCACGTGTGTTTGGGCAGTGTCCATGCCTTCAGGCTACGCCGGAATGGCTGCGATAAAAGTCCCTAAAAAAGCCGACAGCCCATAGCGAATAGCCGGCTGAAAGCCGAAAGCAAGGGGAGATGTAAAAGCTGTCGTTCTGTGCGTAGCGATTCCTCGTCAGGCAAGTTACGCCTTCCCGGAATGAGCTGTTTTTCGTGCAGGTTGACCCTTGTGCCTGTGGTTTCAACGGTCCGGGTGGCTGGCCCGATTCGTTACCATCTTGGTCCTAGACCCTCGAGGTGAATTTGCCTCTTACGGCATCCAGTTACCGCCGCACACAATCACCGCCAGGCGCTCGGGCAGGTCGTAGTCCATCAGCACGGGCCCCAGGGCCAGCCCGGCGGTGGGCTCCACCACCTGCTTAAGGCGTTCCATCATCAGGCGCTGGGCTTGAAGGGTTACCTCGTCGGGCACGGTCAGGATGCGGTCTACGTGGTTTTGCATCACCGGGAAGGTTTTCTCCCCAATGACCAGGGTACGCACCCCGTCGGCTACCGTTTTAGGGGCCTGCATCAGCTTGACCCGCACACCCACCTGAAGGCTCTGCTGGGCATCGTTGGCACCCTCGGGCTCCACCCCAATCACCGCTGCCTCGGGTCGCAGGGTTTTGACGACGGTGGCAATGCCGGAGATGAGCCCACCGCCACCCACCGCGACCAGCACTGCGTCCAAAGCAGGCACCTGCTCCAGGAGTTCCAGCGCCTGGGTACCTTGCCCCGCCATGACCCGCAAATCGTCGAAGGGGTGGATAAGTTCGTAGCCGGTCTCCTCGGCCAGTTTGCGCACCACCTGCTCGCGGTTTTCCACCGTTACGCCCTGGTCGTAGACCTCGGCCCCATAGGCGCGGGTGGCGGCTTTTTTGGTGGGGGAGGCGTCTTGGGGCATCACCACCAGGGCCGGAACCCCAATCACCTGAGCCGCATAGGCCACCCCCTGGGCGTGGTTGCCGGAAGAAACACCTATCAGGCCTTTGGGGTCTTGTAGCTGTAGGGCTGCGTTGAGGGCGCCACGGGCCTTAAAGCTGCCGGTTTTTTGCAGGTGTTCTGCTTTGAAAAAGAGCTTCTTTCCCAGCAGCCTGTCCAGGCCTGTGCTGGCCAGCACCGGGGTGCGGTGGATGTATGGGCCAATGCGGCGGGCGGCGCTCAGGATGTCCTCCAGGGTTAGCACAGCCCCATGCTAACAGAGTACGTAACGCCCAATGCCTGCGTAACGGCTAATACGCCCATTATCTGTAGGCAGCATAGCCTACAGTGAAGCTATGCAGCTGCTCGCCGAGGCCCTTTATGAACTCGAGCCAGGTCAGATGCTGGTTGGCCAAACCCCTACCGTGCGCGAACTGCTCAAGCTCTGGATACGTCGGCACGAAACAGGTTTCGATCTGTATGTGACCGCCATCATAGAGCCGGGCGAAGCTGCACCAGAAAGGGTGCGCAACACTGTGGGGCGCGATTTCGTCTCCTGTATGGAGGTGCTGGAAGCCCTGTACTGTCTCGAGGATGTCTATCCGGTTGCCCCTCACGTGCTACAAAACCTGCCGGTAACAAAGCGCGCGACCACCCCAGAGCTATTGCAGCTCCTCGAGGAACAGCTATTTCGTGTGGCCCGGAGCACCACCACCGGCGAGTTTGGCCCCGACGACCTGCCGGCCCAGGTGGTGCAGCTCAAGCCCGTATGCGCGATGGAAGCCCTCGAGTCCGACGAAGACATTACCGATCTCATCATTACCGACCCTTGACCGAACCTCGCCCACTGCCCCACAATGCCCCTGATGGAAGGTGTGCGGCTGGCGGTCAAAACCCTGGGTTGCAAGGTTAACCAGGTCGAATCGGATGCCCTGGTGGGCCTTTTGCGGCCTCTGGAACCGGTGGTGGTGCCCCTCGAGGCGGGCGCCAATCTGGTGGTCATCAATACCTGCGCTGTTACCACCAGCGCCGAGGCCGACGCCCGCAAAGAGGTGCGCAAAGCCCGCCGGGCCAACCCGGCGGCCTTCATTGTGGTTACGGGCTGCTACGCCGAGCTGGCCCCGGAGCAACTGGCCCTGCTGGGGGCCGATGCAGTCATCCCCAATCGCCGTAAAGCCGAGCTGCCCGGCGTAATTTTGCAGCACTTTGGCCTGCCGGCCGATCCCCTCACCACCCCCCCCAACGAGTTCTGGGGGGCGGGTGAGCGGGGCCTTTTGAACAACTACGTGCGGGCTTTCCTGAAGGTGCAGGACGGTTGCAATGCGGGCTGTGCTTACTGCGTCATCCCCCGCCTGCGTGGACGGGAGCGCCACCGCGAGCACCGAAGCGCCTTGCAGGAAGCTGAGGCCTTGCTGGAAGCCGGGGTACAGGAGATTGTGCTTACCGGGGTGCGGCTGGGCTCCTACCGGGGCCACCCCCGTGGGATTGCCGGGCTGGTAGAGGAGCTGGCCTTGATGGGGGCTAGGGTGCGCCTATCGTCCATCGAGCCTGAAGACACCGAGGAAGAACTCCTCCAGGTGATGCGGCGCTTTGCGCCCCAGGTGCGCCCCCACCTGCACCTCAGCTTGCAGACCGGCTCGGCCCGCCTGCTGGCCCTGATGGGCCGCCGCTACGACAAAAACTACTACCGCGCCCTGGTACAGAGGGCCTATGCGCTTATCCCTGGCTTTGCCCTCACCACCGACGTGATTGCGGGTCTGCCCACCGAGACCGAGGAAGAACACCAAGAAACCTTGGCCTTCCTGGAGGAGGTGCGTCCCAGCCGGGTACATGTTTTTACCTACACCCCCCGCCCCAAAACCCGCGCGGCCTCGCTACCGCAGGTGCCCATCGAGGTTCGCAAGCGCCGCAATAAAGAGCTCCAGGCCAAGGCGGCCCACCTGGCCGAGGAACGCATACGCCCGCTGCTCGGCCAGCGGGTAGAGGTGCTGGTCGAAAGCTTTCGGGGCGACAAGGCCTATGGCCACACCCCGGATTACTACGAGGTCGAGTTTAGCGGGCCTGCCCGTGTGGGCCAGACCGTCTGGGTGCAGGTGGAGGCGATTGAAGGCTATACCTTGCAGGGAAGGCTCGAGTCCATCCAGGAAGAACCCGCCCGCCTGCTGCTGCCGGTGCTCTAGGTTTTGCGCCGGGTTTCTACCAGGTAGCGCACCACAAACCCCAAGCAGATGAACACCGTAGCGAACTGGGCCAGGGTGGCTACCGGACGCTCTACCGTGCCCCCTGTGAGCAGGGTAACGAAGTCGGGCACGCTTCGCAGCGAGCCCACAATTCCAAGTATCGCCAGCACAAGGGCCAGGTTCAGTGCCTGACGGGCCTGAGCAGGGCGTTTGTCGGCCCAGATGCCCAGGAGGGCAATTAAAAGCCCCAAAAGCCCTGGAATCAGGGCAGTGGGGGTAAGCTTGGAGCCCATCACC
Organism: Meiothermus hypogaeus; assembly: GCF_003574035.1. Classification (GTDB taxonomy): domain Bacteria; phylum Deinococcota; class Deinococci; order Deinococcales; family Thermaceae; genus Meiothermus; species Meiothermus hypogaeus. The sequence goes on from NZ_QWKY01000010.1 coordinate 60,624, forward strand.
GCCAGGGTGGATACCAGAATCAGGAAGACCCCCGTCCATAGAGCTCTGGCGCTCAGGCTACCCATACCGCACCTTGAGAGAAGTCATGAACTTGGTCATATTTGTATTCTCGTTGACCAGGGTTGCAAATTCTATTTGCTGGGCTACGATATCTGTTCTTCGGAAGATATAGTAATCGGCATGGAGAATCCCACCGTTTTTGGCAAAATCATCCGCCGGGAGCTGCCCGCCGATATTGTGTACGAAGACGAGGAGTTTATCGCCTTCAAGGATATCCGCCCGCGTTCGAAGGTGCATATTCTGGTCTGCCCAAAGGAATACATCCCCACCCTGGCCGACTACCCCCAGACCGAGGAGGGGGCCCTGAAACTGGGCAAGCTGATGCTGACCGCCAACAAAATTGCCCAGCAGATGGGCTTGGAAGGCTACTTCATCCGCATCCACGTGGGGGAAAAAGGCGGGCAGGAGGTTTTTCACGTGCACGTGCACCTGCGCTCGGATGCCTGAGGTGGGTTCGGCCAAAGGCACAAAGCCAAAGCTCGTACGTTGCTGAAAGTTGGCCACATGCTTGTTATTTGACCTGCGACAGAGATTTTTATTTCTTGATCTCCACCCGGTCAATAGTGGTATTTTTTTCGTTGTAGGCCACAACCCGTAGCTGTTCTGCGGTAGCTTCCAGGACAAGGTAGTGGGGGCTTTTGAGTCGCACTTTGCTCTGCGGGCGCACGCTTACGAAGCTGCGCAACCAGGCACCACCGCCGCCGGTCACGATGTGGATGATGCCTTTGGCCTCGAGCCGCTCGTAGTTATGCTCGTGGCCTGCGAGTACCAGCGGCACGCGGTACTGGGTAAGGAGGGGCTCGAGGGTCTGCCGCAGGCTGCGGGCGCCGCCATGCAGCCCGGAGGAGTAGAGCGGACGGTGGAGCGCCACGATTTTCCAGGGGGCCCTGGAGGCTCTTAAAGCTGCTTCCAGCCAGCGTCGCTGAGCCTGACTAAAGTCTTCCGAGTAGAGCACAAATACTTCGATGTTTTCCAGCCGGACGGTGTAATAGGGCCTCTCGACCCGGAAGAGCTCGAGCTGCTTGCCCAGGGCCGGTACATCGTGGTTGCCAAAAGCCGGATAGATGCGTACCGGAGGCAGGTCTTCCAGGTAGCGCAGGATAGGCTCTCCCGAGGGGTAAAAATTATCGCCAACGGTCAGCAGGGCCTCGAGGGGGTTTTGCCGGTGTTGCTCATTCATGGCCCCGGCAATGAGGGGGCGGTGCGGGCTTTCTGCGCCCCAGTCCCCAATCACCGCTAGCCGCTGGGCGAAAGCGCTCAGGAAGCAAAAGAGTAGCAGCCAGGGTAGCTTGTGCATACCAAACATGGCTTTCGCCACTAGGCCTGTGGAGTTCCGCCCTGAGGGTTGATTTTCGACTCGTTGATGCCGGCTACCTTAAGTACGTCCTCGGCAATCAGAATGGGGGCATTGGCTCGAATGGCCAGGGCCATGCCGTCAGAGGGGCGACAGTCTATCTCGTACTCCAGCCCACGCTGCTCCAGCACTAACCGCCCGTAAAAAGTGCCCTCCTTGAGATCAACAATCTCCAGACGCAACACCTTTACCCCCAGCAAATCCAGGGTGTTGTAGAACAGATCGGGCCCCAGCGGCCTGGGGGGTTTCTCGCCGGAAAGGTGAATCATGATGTTCTGCGTCTCCAGGGCACCAATCACCACCGGCAGAAACAGGTTGTTTTCGGCCTTGAGCATCACGATCAAGTTTCCGTTGCCGGGGTCTACCCCCATACCTTCGATGTGCGCAGGCACCATACCCTGAGTATACGAGCCCAGCCTGAGGGGGGCTTGAGTCTACCCCTGTCCGGGGCTTGGCGAACCCGATAGACTATGAGCGTGAAAACGCATCCTGTGGATATTGCGGGGGTACATCGTGAACTACCCGTGGTTCAGGTGGGCCCCGAGGTCTCGGTGGCTTTGTTCAACATGTTGGGCGATACCGAAGTGGTTGAAAAGGCGGCAGAAGCCCTGGCCGAGCGAATGCCCCCCGATATCGATACCCTGGTGACCCCCGAAGTCAAGGCGGTGCCGCTGGCCCATGCCCTCTCGCGCCTGACCGGAAAGCCCTATGTGGTGGCCCGCAAGACCGAAAAACCCTACATGATTAACCCGGTTTCGCGCACGGTAATCTCCATCACCACAGGCAAGCCCCAGCTCCTGGTGCTCGACGGCACGGACGTTCCTTTGCTCAAGGGCAAAAAGGTGGCTATTGTGGACGATGTGGTTTCCACGGGCAGTACCCTGAAGGGGCTCTCCGACCTCATTACCGACGTGGGGGGTGTGGTGGGGGCGGTTATGGCGGTGTTTACCGAAGGTTCCCCTCGAGAGGATGTAATTGCCCTGGGCCACTTACCGCTCTTCAAGCCGGAATAGCCGCTATCTCCAGACCCCCATAGGCTTTCATAGGCTTTCCAACGGGGTCTACCGGAGCCCAGATAACCTTTGCATAAGGCTATTCACACGTATACTCATGGTGTTCGAATAGTCTATGTCCTTGGTGTAGCAAGGGAGAGCAAACTTATGGAGACCTATCCCATCACGATTGGCAAAATTACCCGTCACGTGCCTGTGGTCGAGACCTTGCCGGGTGTTCACATCCCTCTGATTGAGCTGATGGGGGATGTCGAACTGGTGCAAGCGGCAGCGGAAGCGCTGGTCAAACATTTGCCGCCCGAGACCGATACCTTACTGACTCTCGAGACTTCCCCCATTGTGCTGGCCCACGCCATGAGCGCCATTTCCGGCAAACCCTACGTGGTGGTGCGCCGCAAACGCCGCCCCTACATGCAAGACCCCATCATCCAGGAAGTGGAGTCGCTGACACTGGGCGTTTCCGAGACCCTCTGGCTCGATAGCCGCATGGCCGAAAAGCTGCTGGGCCAGAACGTGGCCCTAGTCTTCGATGTGGTCTCGTCCGGGGGTACCATGATGGCTTTGGAAAAAGTCGCCAAGAAAGCGGGGGCCAATGTGGTGGCCCGGCTGGCGGCCTTCCACCAGGGCAGCAGCAAGCTCCCCATTACCTTCCTTACGGAAATCCCCATTTTGCAGACGGCTTGAAAAAAGCCGGAGGTCATTTTCGCCGCTGGGCAAATAGCCAGTGAATGAAGTCGGGTTCTCTATAAACCCGGTTCCAGACATGGTGTTTTTCCGTGGGGTACTCGCTGAAGCGGGCCTGGGTGTTGCCCGCTTTGGCTAGCGCATCGGCCAGGGCGCGGGAAAAGCTGACCGGTACGACCTCGTCGGCGGCCCCGTGAAAGTTCCAGACAGGTACTTTGGAGAGCCGCTGCCAGACCCAAAAAGGGTCGGCGGCTCCGCAGATGGGCGCAACGGCAGCAAAGCGATTGGGGTGCTTGCAGGCCAGGTTCCAGCTGCCGTAGCCGCCCATCGAAAGGCCAGTCAGGTAGACCCGGCGGGGGTTGGTTTGGTGCTGGGCTTCAACCTGGCCCAGTAGCTTGTAGGCCCGGTTCAGCGGCACTCCCTGCCACTGTTCATCTTTGGGGCACTGAGGCATAAGCACCACCGCAGGCCAGGCTTCGGGGTTTTCTTCAATGGCCGGGCCCAGGCCCACTGTGGCCTGCTTTTGGCCATCCTGACCGCGTTCGCCGGAGCCGTGCAGAAACAGGATCAGCGGCCAGCCGCCCCTGGGGGGCTTGCCAGGGGGGACATAGAGGGCATAGGGCAGTAGAGCACGAGGTTTGTGGTAAGTAAAAAGGGACATGCCCTGTTATACCAGCACCGGCTCCTCATAGACCCCATACACCGCCCTGAGTTCATCCATCATCTCGCCCAGGGTGCAGTAGGCCAGGGCGCACTCCACAAAGTATGGCATGGTGTTGCGGCCTTCTTTGGCGGCTTGCCGCAAACCTTCCAGCGCCATCTGCACCGCGATGGGGTCGCGCTCACGCCGTACCTGGGCCAGCCGCTGGTTTTGTACCTGCTCTACCGCCGGATCAATCAGCTGGATGGGCACCTGAAGCCCTTCGTCCTGGAAGGCATTGACCCCCACGATGATGCGCTCCCCCCGCTCGACTTCCTGCTGGAAGCGGTAGCTGGCGTCGGCAATCTCGCGCAGGAAGTAGCCCTCGTCAATGGCCCGCACCACCCCGCCCATCCGGCGGATGTCGGAGATAATCTGCATGGCCTGGGCCTCCATCTGGTCTGTGAGCCACTCTACGTAGTAACTGCCGGCCAGGGGGTCGGCGGTGTGGGTTACGCCCGACTCGTAGGCGATAATCTGCTGGGTACGCAGGGCAATTTTTGCGCTCTCCTCGGTGGGCAGGGCCAAGGCCTCGTCGTGAGCGTCGGTGTGCAGGCTATTGGTGCCGCCCAGCACGGCAGCCAGGGCCTGGATGGCTACCCTCGAGATGTTAATCAAGGGCTGCTGCGCAGTGAGCGAGACCCCGGCCGTCTGGGCGTGGGTGCGCAGCATCCAGCTCAGTTCCTTTTTGGCCCCGTAGCGGTGCCGCATCTCCTTGGCCCAGATGCGCCTTGCGGCGCGGAACTTGCAGATTTCCTCGAAGAAGTCGTTGTGGGCGTTGAAGAAGAAGGAGATGCGGGGGGCAAATTCGTCAATGTCCAGACCGCGCTTTAAGGCCCACTCCACGTACTCGAAGCCGTCGGCCAGCGTAAAGGCCAGCTCCTGCACGGCGGTGGAGCCGGCCTCGCGGATGTGGTAGCCCGAGACCGAGATGAAGTTCCACTTGGGTACGTGTTTGGGCCCCCACTCAAAGGTGTCGATGACCAGCTTGACCGAAGGCTCGGGAGGGAAGATGAATTCCTTTTGGGCGATGAACTCTTTCAGGATGTCGTTCTGGATGGTGCCGCCCAGCTTCTCCCAGCGGTAGCCCTTTTTTTGGGCGGCGGCCAGGTACATGGCCCAGATGGCATTGGCAGGGGAGTTGATGGTCATGGAGGTAGTAACTTCTTCCAGGTTGATGCCCTCGAAGAGAATCTCCATGTCGGCCAGGCTCGAAACCGCCACCCCGCACTTGCCCACCTCGCCCTTGGAGAGCGGGTGGTCGGAGTCGTAGCCCATCAGGGTGGGCAGGTCGAAGGCGGTGGAGAGGCCCATCTGGCCCGCGGCCATCAGCTTCTTGAAGCGCTCGTTGGTCTGCTCAGCAGTGCCAAACCCGGCAAACATGCGCATGGTCCATAGCCGGCTGCGGTACATTGAGCCATACACCCCGCGGGTGTAGGGGTACTCGCCGGGGTGGCCCAGTTTTTCCTCGTAGTTAAAATCCTTCAGGTCTTCAGGGGTGTAGAGCGGCTCGGGGGCAATGTCCGACAGGGTCTTGTGCGCGACCTTGCGCTCGGGCATCTTTTGCAGCGACTTCTGGTAGGTTTCCCGCATCCAGGCGTGCTTGGGTCTGGGCTGTGACATGTTGCAATTATATAACGCATTTGGTGCAGGAGAGTGTTATTTCGTTAGGTTTTTACGAAAATACCAGGTCAAAACTACGCTAACAAGGACGGATGAGACCGGATTCAAAAAGGCAGTTTACAAAACCAAAAACCCCAGAGGCTGTCTTATTGAATCCTGGTGAGCATCCTTCCAAGGGGCGGTATCGCCCTCCGCTAAGCGGATAACTTAGTCGGGTTGATTCGTTGCCGAACGGTAATGAATCAATCGAATCTGGTATAAGTCCAGGGTCGTAGCGCCCGGCGGGTGTTCAGCGCAGGGTCTCGAGCTTTGCGCCCGGATAGAAATGCTCCAGAATCTGCCGATAATCGTAACCCCGCAGGGCCAGGCCCAGCGCCCCGTACTGGCTCATGCCCACCCCATGCCCAAAGCCCCCGCCCCAGAAGGTGATGTACAGCAGTTGGCCCTGGGCATCGCGTTCTTCTTGCAGGGCAAAAGCTGCGCTTGGGAGGGCCGGGAAATTCAGGCGGGGCCCGCCCTGCCAGCGCTCGAGCGCCACGTCGCTCCTACCGGTAAAGGCTTTGCTTGGACGCAACAGATTGCGGATGTGCGACTCGCGCCGCACCACAAAGCGCCCGGTGGAGGTCTGGATTTCCAGATCGGTCACATAGCCTCCAGAAGTGCGCTTGAGAACCCGGATTTGTTGCAGGGTTCCCAGCGCAAACCCCGGCGCGTCGGGAGAGAGAGGGCCTTCGGGGGTAAGCACAAACGGGGGGGCGGTACGGGCCCTTTCGGGTAGGGTTCTGCTGAGCAGGGCTTCCAGTTCTTCACGGCTCAGGCGCAGTTTCCAGCGCCAGAAGGGCGAGGCGGCATCGTAGAAACCCTCGGGGTTCCAGTTCTGAAAAAAAGCCAGTGCCTCGGCCTCGTTGCGAATCGAGACGGTGAGGGGGTTGGTCTGGGTGCGCCCTTGCAGGTAAGGCACTGCAGGCCGCTCCGTCCAGACCTCCTCGATGCTGGCCGTGGCACCGGGGCTGGTGGAGAAGAAAAAGCTCTGGATGGGGGTTCCCTGAAAGGTCAGAATTTGGTTGCGGGTAGCGTCCACCGCCGCGTTGGTGGCGGGATGGGTGCGGGTGTTGTTATAGACCTGCTCGCTCACCGAGTCGTCCACATCGGCCCCAAACTGGTTCCAGAAGGTGTCGGCTTGCTGCCTGGCAAAAGCATAGGTGCGGGCCGCCACGGCCTGGGCCTTGAGGGCTTCCGGGTGGAAACCAACCGGCATCTCGCTGGGCAGCACCCGCTTGAGGTAGTCCTGAAAATCTACGCTGTTGACCACCAGCAGGCCGCTGCCCCGGTTTTCCAGCCATAGCTCGCCGGGGTACTCGAGGGGGCTCTCCCGAGGGGTAGAGAGCAGGCGGTACTGCACGGGGCTTGTGGGGTCGGCGGGTTTGAGCTGGACGAAGGCCTCGAGGGCCACCGACAGTCCTTCAAAAGTAGCTACCAAGGCTCCGTTTTGCAGGTTGAAGTTCAAGGGCTTGTCGGCCAGGACCGTGGCGACGGGCTGAAGGTTCTCACGGCTGGGGCCACTCAAAACCTGTACGCTTCCCCCCTGGGGCAGAATCATCAGGCCTGGGAAAAGATACTGCGCCTCGAAAGACCCGGCGCCTGGCCGGTAGGAAAGCAACACCCGGATGCTCTGACCGCTGGGCAGCGCAGGTGGAGGCTGGTTTTGCTGGAGGGAAGCCAGCAGCAGGCCCACGCCCAGGGTTGAGGCCATTGCAAACGCCCACTGCATCCGGGTCATTCTCACCCTTTTGCATGAGAAGGGGCCAGGAGCTGGGCCGAGCCGAGCTCCCCCACGGTATAACGCACGTGGGCCAGCAGGGCTTGCTGCAAGCGTTCCAGTGGAGCGTCTTCTTCCAGTGCGGCTATAGCCTCACTTCCAGGCAGCCGTAAAATGGCGGCCAGGGCCTCCATCCCGTCCAACCCCAGATACACCCCGCCGCGCTCCACCCGGTCGCCATCTAGCAAACTGAGTCCCGCGCCGCCCAGGTTGGGGGCCAGGCCCGCCGCTTTAAGTACGCGCCAGCCGGCCCAGAGCAGGGCGATGCGGGGGCTCTGGTGTTTGGCAATGCCCTTCAGGCCCGAGGTGAGCAGGGGCCAAATTCGACCTGCTACTTCCGGCGAGGCGATGCGAAAGGCTAGCTCGGCCAGAAAGCTGGCATAGGGAAAGCGTCCGGGAGCTTCCAGACCCTCGAGCCGCCCCACCAGCTCAACCTGCGTAAGCGTGGGCAGGTCGCCGCCGGGCTTCTGGTAGACCTGATACTTGAGGTGATGAAATAGCGAGAGCCTGCCGCTGCGTCCGGTGGGCCGCAGGGCTTTGCGCGCGATGGCCTGGGCCGCCCCTTCCGGCCCCACAAACGAGAGGATCACGTCTCCTGCCGGAAGCGGTTTGCGCCCCACCACCAGTCCCTCGCTGAGTCGGTAGCGTTCCACTACCCCCATGGTACGGGAATCGGCCTGATTGCAATGGGCCTGGGGGAGGATTCCGGCCGAACCCGAAACTTGCCAAAACACTGCCAGGACAAGACTTTGCTGAAAGCCAAATCGGGAGAAGGAAAAACCCCCTGGCTTGTCTAAACCGATTCCTCCAAAAGAGGGATGTGCGCGTAGGCCGTTGTGCTATCCTGAAATCTATGAACGAGCGTTCGTTGCAGGACATCCTCGAGTGGGTGGTGTTGGGCCTCTTGATTGCCGTGGCAGTACTGGTGGTGCTGTGGGTGGGCGGCTGGCTCTTTACTTTTCTGGGTGCCATCCTCAAAGGGCTGGCCGGTTTTGTCTGGGCGCTCCTGCGGGTGCTGGTTCCGGTGCTGATTGTGGTGGCGGTGGTCTATTTCGTATTGCGCTTTGTACAAAAACCCAAAACGGCTTGAAACTGCCTTCTGCCCAGCCCCGCCCCAGCCCAGGGCGGGTTTTGTTGTGCAGGTAGAGCCTTGGCTATTTTTGTTATGCTAGGCCTCACTTATGAAACCTGGTTCACATAACGCCATCACCGATGTTCCGGGTATCCAGGTCGGCCACTATACCGATTTAGAAAACCTCACCGGGGTTACCGTCATCTTCCCAGAGAACGGCGCGGTGGCAGGGGTGGATGTGCGCGGTAGCGCACCGGGTACGCGCGAAACCGACTTGCTAAACCCTGTTAACCTGGTCGAAAAGGTGCAGGCTATTGTGCTGTCGGGCGGGAGTGCTTATGGCCTCGAGTCCGCCGCGGGGGTCATGCGCTGGCTCGAGGAGCACCGCCAGGGCTACCCTGTCGGCAACGAGACCACCCAGGCGATTGTGCCCATCGTGCCCGCCGCCGTTATTTTCGACCTGCTGGTCGGCAGCGCCACCGTGCGCCCCAGCGCCGAGTATGGCTACCGGGCAGCCCAGAACCTTCGGAGCGGGCCGGTGGAGCAGGGGGTGGTGGGGGTAGGCACCGGAGCCCGCAAC
>NZ_QWKY01000100.1 GCF_003574035.1 Meiothermus hypogaeus
CGAATCGACCGAATCTGGTATAAAGAAATTGGGCCGGACATATTGTCCGGCCTTTATTCATGGGATCACTGTCCGTAGCGCTGTGATACCCCCGCCAATCCGGCCACCCCCACCCCCACGACCGGCCTGGTGCTGCGGCTCGAGGGCACCAGTTGGCTCCGCGTGACCGATGCCCGCACCGGCAGGCAGCTCTACGAGGGCACCGCCCCCAGCGGAACCCAGCTCAGCTTTCCCCTCCCGGTGGTGGTGCGGGCCGGCAACGCCGGGGTGGTGCGGGTCATTGTGGGCGGCCAGGACCGGGGCCGCATGGGCAACGTAGGGCAGGTCGTATCACAGCGCTACGGACAGTGATCCCATGAATAAAGGCCGGACAATATGTCCGGCCCAATTTCTTTATACCAGATTCGGTCGATTCGTTACCGAATGGTAACGAATCAACAGGGCCGAAGTTATCCGCGTAGCGGAGGGCGATACCGCCCCTTGGAAGTTATCCGCGTAGCAGAGGGCGATACCGCCCCTTGAAAGGGAGACGCTTTCTTCGCCGACCGACAGTGAAGGGCCATCGGCCCCCGGCTAGCGCCGGTACTCAAGGGAGGGGTGTGCTCTAGGATTCAAAAAGACAACCTATGGGTTTTTTGTTTTTGTGAACTGTCTTTTTGAATCCGGTATTAGAACCCCTTATCGCTTCAGGAAATTACCCAGCATCCGCACCACGTCGTCCACCACATTACCGTCGCGATTCTGGTCGAGCAGCATACTGACCAGATTGAAGGCCTGGGGCTGCTGCTGCTGCATCTGCCCGGTAGCTTGTCCCAACAGATCGAGTAACCCCCCCACCCCCGTGCCTTGCTGACGGGTGGTTTTGCCCAAAGCCCCCATCACCAGCGGCGCCAGCATCTCCAGAAGGCTCCCCACCTGCCCCGGGTTGATGCCAGCCGCCTGTCCAATTCCTTGCTGCACCATCGCCCGCTGATCGCCCAGCACATGCCGCAGGATGCCTGCCCCCGGCCCCTGCTGGGCATTGCCTAAAAAATCCATCAAATTGTCCAGAACACTCCCATCGTGATCGCGCTCTAAAGCATTCGCCAGCGACTCGGCCCCCTGGGGGTCGGCGGCGTTGCGCTGCAAGCCCTGCAAGAGGGCCGGTAGTGCCATCCCGATAGCACTCTGTAACTGGGTGTCCGAAGCCCCCAGTTGGCCCGCCATCTGCTTGATGGTGTTTTCGTTGAGGGCCGCTCCAAGCAAATCCATTAGTCCTGCCATATTGACCTCCGGTTTCCACTGGCCACGAATGCAGATTCCTAGAAACCTTACAGATTCTAGCATTACCCTTTGCAGGAGATTTGTAGGTGGTTCCTGGCGTCTGGCGCAGCAAAGCAAGCACCTAAAGCACAAGGGCCAGATAATGGCTATGGGCCTGCGACATGAGACGTGCCAATGCTTGGCTACAACAGACGTAACCCCCTCAACTTTGCTTTTTACACCCAATCAGAGCTATTCCTGCTATACTCGAGCGCGTTGTCGCGCGAAGGGCGCGCAGGAGAACGAATGGTAGGCAAGGTTGGGTTTGTAAGTCTGGGCTGTCCCAAGGCCCTGGTGGATTCGGAGCAGATACTCTCGCGTTTGCGGGCCCAGGGGTACGAGACCGCCCCCACCTATCAGGACGCCGATGTGGTGGTGGTGAATACCTGCGGCTTCATCACCCCGGCGGTGGAAGAGTCCCTCACCGCCATTGGCGAGGCCCTCTCGGAGAATGGCAAGGTGATTGTGACCGGCTGCCTGGGGGCCCGCCCCGAGGTCATTCAGCAGGCTCATCCGCAGGTGCTGGAAGTCACCGGCCCCGGCGAAGTAGACAAGGTACTGGCCGCCGTGCAGCGGGTAGCGCCGGTAGACCCGAACCCCTTCACGGCCCTGGTGCCTCCCCAGGTCAAGCTCACCCCCCGCCACTACGCTTACTTGAAAATTGCCGAGGGCTGCAACCACAAATGCAGCTTCTGCATCATTCCCAAGCTGCGCGGCCTGCAACAAAGCCGCGACGCCGCTGATATCCTCTTCGAGGCAGCCCGGCTGGTGGGCACCGGCACCAAAGAGCTGCTGGTGATTGCCCAGGACACCTCCGCCTACGGGGTGGACATCCGCCACCGCCCATCGGACTACGCGGGCCAACCGGTGCGGGCGCACCTGGTAGACCTGGTGAACGAACTCGCAGGGCTGGGAGCCTGGTTGCGGCTGCACTACGTATACCCCTACCCGCACGTGCGCGACCTGATTCCCCTGATGGCCGAGGGCAAGCTGCTGCCCTACCTGGATGTGCCGTTGCAGCACGCCAGCCCCAAAATCCTGCAGGCCATGCGCCGCCCCGGGGGGGCCGAAAGCCATCTCAAGACTATTCAGGAATGGCGTGCCATCGCCCCCGACCTGGCGATACGCTCGAGCTTCATCGTGGGCTTCCCTGGCGAAACCGAGGAAGACTTTGCGCTTTTGCTGGACTTCCTCGCTGAGGCGCGACTCGACCGGGTGGGCTGCTTCACCTACTCCGAGGTGGAAGGAGCCGACGCCAACGCCCTGCCGGGCGCGGTGCCCCAGGAGGTCAAAATGGAGCGCCAGGCTCGCCTGATGGCCTTGCAGCAACAGATTAGCCTCGAGAAAAACCAGGCCAGGGTAGGCCAGACCCTGGAGGTCATTGTGGACGACTACGGCGAGCTTCCGGGCCAGGTGGTGGGCCGCTCCAAGTACGATGCGCCGGGCATCGATGGCCTGGTGTACGCCGAAACCGACGGAACGGTCAAGATAGGCGACCTTATCCGGGTCAGGGTCACGGAGGCCGAAGCCTACGACCTGCATGGTCAGATGGTGGGTCGGGTGCCCTGGAAGCCGGGGGTGCCGGTGATGCACAACGTAGCCACAGAAACAATTCAGGTGTAAGCTGAACCCGGTTTGGCCTATGGAACCTTTTCAGGTCTGTCTGGACTTGAGTATTCGACAAAACCGGGAGACCGAATCCCCTGAAAACCGCCACAGGGGCCTTCGGCCTTTGGCTTTCAGCTTTTGGCAGGTAGCAAAGCGGAGCCCACTATGTACATTGTGATTGCCGGCGGCGGCGAGATCGGCTCGCAAATTGCCAAAGCCCTCCACACCCAGCACGACCTGGTGGTGGTGGATACCAACCCCGAGGCCAAAGAACGCCTGGGGGGGCTGGATGTGCAGGTGGTGATTGGCAGCGTCACCGACCCCGAAGTCCTGCGCGAGGCCAAGGTAGACCTCTGCAACACGTTTCTGGCTACGACGAACTGGGACGAGGTCAACCTGATTGCCTGCATGCTGGCCAAGGGGCTAGGGGCCAAGGAAACCCTCTGCTTTGTGGGTAAGCAATCCTATGTGGATATCCTGACCGACCCCCGCACGGTGGAAATTCTGGGCACCCGCATCGACCAGGTCTTCTGGCCGCAGCGCTCGCTGGCCAAGGAAATTGTCGAGGTGATCCGCATTCCGGGCGCGGTAGACACCGAGGTGCTGGCTGGAGGACGGCTGCGCTTCGTGGAGTATCAGGTGCGGGAGGGCGGCCCCTATGCGGGCAAGGCCCTGGCTTCGCTGGACTGGCCTCCGGGCAGTTTCCTGGCCGGTATCCTGCGCGAGGGCAAGTTCTACACCGCGACCAACCCCAGGTTCAATGAGCTGGCCCTCGAGCCCGAAGACCGCATCTTCTTCATGACCACCCCGCAGGGCTTCGATGCCATTCAGGCCTGCTTTGCCCCCCGCGAGCGGGTACGGCGGGTAATGGTGGTGGGGGGTGGCAACGTGGGTTTTATGGTGGCCCAAGAGTTGATCAAACACCGCCTCGAGGTCACCATCATCGACCACAACCCCGACCGCTGCGCCTGGCTGGCCGAGCACCTGCCGGGAGCGCTGGTGCTCGAGGGCGACGGCACCGACTTAGAGCTTTTGGAGTCCGAGGGCCTCGACCATGTGGACGTGATGGTAGCGGTCACGGAAAACGACGAGAAAAACCTGCTGGTCTCGCTTTTGGCCAAGCAGGTGGGGGTAGCCAAGGTGATTACCCGGGTCAACCGGGGCGAAAACCGCCGCCTCTTCGAGCACGTGGGCATCGACATCCCCCTCACCCCCCGCGCCGCCGCAGTGCGTGAGGTGGTGGACTGGATCGCTCCCGACAACGTAGACCACCTGGCCCTGATCGAAGACCAGGTCGAACTCCTGGAGTTCGAGGTGCCCCCCGATTTCCGCGAGACCCCCATAGAAAAGTTGCCCATGCCCGACGGCGCGGTGGCGGTGGCCCTCGAGCGTGGTACTAAGGTTTATCTGCGCTCTCCTACGCTGGCCGTTACGGCAGGCGATAAGCTCCTGGTGCTCACCGACCGGCAGGTGGCCGATGAAGTCCTGGCCCAGGTTCGCTAAGTCTATTGCGGCCAACCCCATCCCGGTGGCTACCTACATGACCGGAACGGTGTATGTGGCGCTGGGTGCGGTGATGGGCCTGCTGGGCCTGACCGATACGCTCATGGGCGAAGATGCCCTGGGCTTTTTTGTGGGGGCGGCCATTGGGCTGGCCCTTGGTTGGGTTCTCCGGCAGCTTGGAAGCCCCCAGGCCGAGCCGCGCCGGGCCGAAGCCCTGCTCACAGTGGCCGGCCTCTGGATTCTGGTGCCCATGCTGGGGGCCATCCCCTACTGGATTTCCGGGGGGCTTAGCTACCTGGACGCCCTGTTCGAGGCCACCTCGGGCTTCAGCACCACCGGGGCCACCATCCTGGCCGACTTCTCGCAGTTCAGCTATGGGCTTTTCTTCTGGCGCAGCCTGAGCCAGTGGTTTGGCGGGATGGGCATCCTGCTTCTCTTTATTGTGGTTCTGCCCCACCTGGCCCTGGCAGGACGGCAGATGTTTTTTGCCGAGACCACCGGCGTGCAAAAGCAGCAGCTCACCCCCAAGCTGCGCCAGACGGCCAACTACATCCTGCGGGTCTATCTGCTGTTGACCCTGCTCACCCTGACCGCCTACCTGCTGACCGGGGTGCCGGCGTTCGAGGCCATCACCAACACCTTCTCGAGCGTCTCCGCCGGCGGTTTTAGCCCCAACCCCCAGAGCTTTTCCGCCTACGCCCCCCTCACCCATTGGGTGGCCGCCGGGGTAATGTTTCTCACCGGGGTGAACCTGCTGCTGCAGTACCGGGCTATTTTTGGCCGTGAGTACAGCGCTCCCCTGCGCGACCCCGAATTTCGGGCCTATGCCCTGATTGTGCTTACGGTGGGGCTGGTGTTGGCAGGGGTGCTCTACCTGCGGCACGACTATAGCCTGGAGCCGGCCCTGCGCCATGCTTTCTTTCAAACCGCCTCCATCATCACCGGCACTGGCTTTGCCTCGGCCGACTTTGCCCAGTGGGTGGTACCTGCCCAAACCCTCCTGGTCATGCTGATGTTCATCGGAGGCAGCGCCGGCAGCGTGGGGGGGAGCATCAAGGTCATCCGCTGGCTGGTGATTGGCGCTCTGGTGCGGCGGGAGCTGCAGCGGGCCCTGCACCCCCAGGCCGTGCTGCCGTTGCGGGTGGGCAACAAGAACATCGGCGAGGATGTGATGCGTTCGGTGGCAGCTTTTATCACCCTTTATGTGAGCCTTTTTGCCCTGGGTGTGCTGGTAATGGGGGTCCTGGAAGAAGACTTCGTGGTGGCCTTTACCGCCTCGGCAGCGGCCATCGGCAACGTGGGGCCTGGGCTGGGAGAAGTGGGACCCATGGCCCACTACGGCAATCTGCACCCTGTTTCCAAAGCCGTCATGATTTTTCAAATGTGGGCCGGTCGCATTGAGCTAATTGCCGTCTTTTCTCTATTCACACCCGAGCTATGGCGTCGGCTAAGGGCCTGAAGCAGGACTCCAGATGAAAGCAAGAGCGAAACCCTGGCTACTGGAAAACCTGCGCTTTGCCTACTACTTCCTGGGGGTGGTCTACCTGGCTATGGGTGTGGTGATGCTGGGGCTCGAGGCCCTCTCGCTGCTCCTGCGCGAATCGGCCTGGGGTTTCCTCAGCGGGGCGGTGGCGGGCCTGGGGCTGGGCGCCTGGTTTCGCAAGCTGGGCGACCCCAAACACGAGCCGGGCCGGGCCGAAGCCCTGCTCTCCATCGCCCTGATCTGGCTGCTGGTGCCCGCTCTGGGGGCTATCCCCTTCTGGATTTCCGGGGGAATGCCTTATCTGGATGCGCTGTTTGAGTCCATGTCGGGCTTCACCACCACCGGGGCCACAGCCCTGGCCGATTTTTCCCAGTTTGGCTACAGCCTGTTCTTCTGGCGCAGCCTGATGCAGTGGTTTGGGGGGGTGGGCTTCCTGGTGCTGGCGGTGGCCCTGCTGGCCCATCTGGCCGTGGCAGGGCGTCAGCTTTTTATCACCGAGAGCACCGGGGTCCAAAAAGAACCCTTCACCCCTCGTTTGCGCACGGCCGCCCTGAGCATCCTCAAGGTATACGCTGTCCTCACCCTGGCAGCCGCTGTGTGCTACTGGATTGCTGGCGTACCAGCATTTGAGGCCGTCTGTAACGCCCTGACCACCCTGCCCGCAGCCGGCTTCAGCCCCAACCCCCGTAGTTTTGAACAGTACACCCCGCTGGCCCAGTGGTTCGGCACCCTGTTCATGTTTCTGGGCGGGGCAGGTTTCGTTCTCCAGTACAGGCTTTTTTTCACGCTGGACCCCCGCCCGCTATTGAAAGATGTGGAGCTGCGGGTTTACACCCTGATAGTGCTGGTCTTTAGCGTGTCGCTGGCTGCCTTTCTGATGACCCACCACACCCAGGCCATGAACTATAGCTGGGCCGACGCCTTTCGCCATGCCTTCTTCAACGTCACCTCCATCATCACCACCACCGGCTACGCCAGCGCCGACTTTGCCCTGTGGGTTCCGGCGGCCCAGGCCATTCTGGTCACGGCTATGTTTGTGGGTGGATGCGCAGGCTCGGGCGCGGGCGGCATCAAGGTGATTCGCTTGCTGGTGGTGGGGGCCATTGTGCGGCGGGAACTTATACGTTCGTTGCACCCCCAGGCCATCATCACCCTGCGTCTGGGCAGCAAAACCCTGGGAGAGGACGTGATGCGCTCGGTGGCAGCGTTCATCACTCTCTATGTGGCCCTGGTGGTCGCAGGGGCCCTGCTGATTTCGTTGCTCGAGAACGATTTCATCCTGGGTCTAACCGCCAGTGCGCAGGCGGTGGGCAACATCGGGCCCGGACTCGGCGAGGTAGGGCCCATGGGAAGCTATGCCGGTCTGGAGCCGCTTTCGAAGGTTATCCTGATTTTTCAGATGTGGGCCGGGCGTATTGAGTTGATTCCGGTATTTTTATTACTGACGCCAGAGCTCTGGAAAAAGCTGCGGGGCTAAGGCCAATGGCCGTCGAGGTTCACCCCTGCCCGCATCCTGCCCGGCCTTCAGCATTTGGCCTTTGGGTTATACCAGATTCGTTTGATTCGTTACCGTTCGGCAACGAATCAACAGGGCCGAAGGGAGAGATCTAGGATTCAAAAAGACAACTTATGGGGTTTTTGTTTTTTATAAACTGTCTTTTTGAATCCGGTATTAAGGCTTTTTTCAGCCACCACGCTGCGGTAGACTGAAGCCGATGTCCAGGCCACCCATCCCAGAATCGTTTCGCCTTGACCACAAAAAAGTCCGGGCCCCCTATGTGCGGCTGGCAGGGGTGAAGGAAACCCCCAGGGGCGACCGGATTGAAAAGTACGACCTGCGCTTAGTCCAGCCCAACAAAGAAGCCCTGGGCACCGGCGCGCTTCACACCCTCGAGCACCTCCTGGCCACCTATATGCGCGGTCACCTCGAGGGGGTAGTAGACATTTCACCCATGGGCTGCCGCACCGGGTTTTATATGGTGGTGCTGGGGGAGCCGGGGCCCCAGAAGGTACTGGAGGCTTTCAGGGAAACGCTCAAAGACGTGGTCAACCATACTGAACCCGTACCCGGGGTGAGCGAGCTCGAGTGCGGCAACTACCGCGACCACGACCCCCAGGGCGCCAGGGCCTGGGCCGAGCGGGTACTGAATGAGGGTCTGCACGTGCAAGAAACCGTCGAAATTACGTCCTAGTCGGTTAGATGCGTATACCCTGTTTCGTTGCTTGTGATACCGGATTCAAAAAGACAGTTTACAAAACCAAAAACACCAGAGGCTGTCTTTTTGAATCCTAGAGCACACCCCTCCCTTGAGTACCGGCGCTAGCCGGGGGCCGATGGCCCTTCACTGACGGTCGGCGAAGAAAGCGTCTCCCTTCCAAGGGGCGGTATCGCCCTCCGCTACGCGGATAGGTCGGGTTGATTCTTTACCGTTCGATAACGAATCAAACGAATCTGGTATGATTTGGGGCTTTCCCAACGCCCCGGTGTTGGAAGTTCACCCTTATGAATGCTAGGCTACCCGGTATGTCGATGGTTGCCCTGTTTGCTGCCGAAGGCGCCGAAGCCCAGGCTTTGCGAGGACAGCTTAGCTTGCAAGAGGCCCTGGATGGCCCCTGGGTTATCCACCAGGGCGAGCTGGGGCGCTATCCGGTGGTACTGATCGAAACCGGGGTGGGCAAAGCAGCCGCTGCCGCCGCTGTGGCCTACGCCAAGGTTCGCTTCAACCCGTCCCAATCGTTCTGGGTAGGTGTAGCGGGGGCCTTGAACCCCGACCTTAAGACCCTGGATCTAATTCTGGCCCAGGATGCCGTGCAGTACGACGTAGACATTACGGCCTTTGGCCGCGCACCGGGCGAACTGGCCACCGGCGAGCGCTTCATTCCCGCCGATGCGGGGCTCACCTCAAGGGTTTTGCGCACCGCGCTGGCCATGGGGCTGCCCATCTACTTGGGACGCATCGCCAGCGCCGACCGTTTTCTGGCCCACCGCAGCGAGGCCGAGGAGGTGCGCCGGGTGTTCGCCGCCGACGCCGTAGAAATGGAGGGTGCCGCAGCTTTATGGACGGCCAAGCGCATGGGGATGCCCATGGCCCTGCTGCGGGCCATTACCGACCAGGCCGGCAGCGAAGCTCCCGTGGCCTTTGAAACCTTTTTAGAAAGTGCGTCCAAGCGCCTGGCTGGCCTCATCGGCCAGGTATTGAGCACCTAAGCCAACCAATGGCAGACAGCGGGGTTGTACCGCTTCCACACGGGTTTATGGACTTTGGTTTTGGATTAATACCGGATTCAAAAAGACAGTTTACAAAACCAAAAACACCAGAGGCTGTCTTTTTGAATCCTAGAGCACACCCCTCCCTTGAGTACCGGCGCTAGCCGGGGGCCGATGGCCCTTCACTGTCGGTCGGCGAAGAAAGCGTCTCCCTTCCAAGGGGCGGTATCGCCCTCCGCTACGCGGATAACTTCGGTCGGGTTAGTTCGTCACCAAAGGGTGACAAACTAACCGAATCTGGTATAAGACCTCGTCCTGGCGGGTGTGTCCTGAAAATAGGCAAACAGCCTAAACTGTTGGAATGAGCGAAATACGGGAACGGATGCATCAGTTGGTGGATGAGTACGAGCGGCTGGGAGAGGGGAAGAGTATAGCCGAGCAGGAGTT
>NZ_QWKY01000101.1 GCF_003574035.1 Meiothermus hypogaeus
GCGCAAGGAGATGCCGGAGTTGGTCCAGGTATCGCCGCCGTCCAGTACCAGGGTGCGTTTTTCGCCTGCCTGGGCTTTCTGCTGCTTGATAAGGGCACCGATATAAGCCCCGCCCACGGCGCGGGGGGCGCCCCACTCGTAGCCCCAGTCGTAGCCGGGGAAGGGGTAGAGCAGGGCCCCCAGGGCGTCGGCGCGCTCCTGGTGGGCCGGGAGGTGGGCGTTGAGCAGCAGCAGGTTGCCCGCCAGGGCGGCCTCCGCCGCGGCCAGCGAGAAGGTCTCGGTGCGGCTGGGCGAGGCGAAGAGGTCGGCCAGCCGCAGCAGCTCGAGCACCTCGGAGCGCTCCAGGCGCGCCGCCCCCAGCGCCTCGGAGGTGAAGATGACCTCCTCCCCCGCCGCCAGCCCCGCCGCCCCGGCCAGCCGGGCCAGCTCGGCGCGGGCCAGCGGGGGCAGGACGGCCTCGGCCTCGCGGGCCTTGTCGGCGTCGATGCCGGCGTGGGCGTCGTGGGGGTCTTCGTAGGTGTGCACGCGGGCTCCTCCTGGGGGTTGGGTTCTTCGGGGGTTGCCCCCGGCCTGGGTTGGGTTCTTCCGAATTATCTCCAAGGCCGGGGTGTTTTAAAGCGATCCGCACCACTCTTGCCGGCGCCTCCCCCACCCCAGCGCCTTGCGGCGGTCGGGCGGCCGTAGGGCAGCGCGCCGCAGAGGCGGTCACGGCGGGCGGCCATGACGCCCACCCGTGCGCACGACCCGGTGGCGGTGACGAAGGGAGTGGCGCCGGCCTGGGGGCTCCCGGAGCTGCAGGCGGTGGAAGCCAGGCGCGGCTGGGGTCGCGCCTCGCGGCGAGCCTCCCCCGGCCCCGCTGTACCTGTGCCTCGAGGGCGTCGAGGTCGGGCCCGGCGGCCGGGGTGTCCGGGGTTGTGTAGAATGGCTACGAGGTGATCGGGTGTTGAACGCGGGGAAGTGGCCGCCGGCCGGGCACACCCGGGGGACCGCGGAGGGCGGGTGACCTGGGGCCGGGGGGCCTCGAGGTGGCTGCGGCCGCTCTGGAGGCTGGTGCGCTTCCTGTCGTCGCTCCGGGGCTTCCTGCTCCTGTGCGCCCTGGCGCTGCTGGCCGCGCTGGCGCTCGACCTCGCCAACCGGCCCGTCGTCGCCCAGCTCCGGGGCGAGGCCCACCCCGTCAGCGGTTCGCCTACCGCGCTCAGCCCGGCCGACAAGGCCTACCTCCGCCGGCTGGTCGGGAACGCGCGGGTGGTGGGGCTGGGCGAGGGGTCGCACGGCACCAAGGAGATCTTCGAGTACAAAGCCTCCATCATCCGCTTCCTGGTCGAGGAGATGGGCTTCAGCGTGCTGGGGATGGAGGCGCCTGACGACCCCGTCGCCAACGGCATCGTCCAGGCCGGCCTGCCCGACGCGGGCGAGCTGGCGGCGCGGAACATGTTCCCCGGCACCCGGGAGCTCGCCGGGCTGCTGGGGTGGATGGCCCGCTACCGCCAGCAGCACCCCGACCGCCCCCTCGACCTCTTCGGCTTCGACGCGGCCTTCGATCAGCCCAGCTGGATTCCACGGTTCATCATCCTGGACGACGGCACCCGGGACCGGCTCATGGCCGAGACCATCATCACGGTGCTGGAGAAGGAGTACCCCGGACGCAAGGCCGTCCTCTGGGCGCACAACGGCCACGTCGCCTTCCCCGAGCGGGCCATCTACCCCTTGCGCGGGTCCCCGATGGGCTGGTACCTGCGTCAGCGCTACGGCGGCGGCTACTTCGCCCTGGCCACCACCTTCTACTCCGGGCGGGTGCTGGCCATGTGGCCCCAACTACCCGGGGTCGGCCAGGAGCGGGTGGCCATGCCCATCTTCCCCACCCTCCCCGGCACCGCCGACTCCGCTTTCCACCGGGCCTTCGGCGGGGACTTCCTGCTCGACCTGCGCGCCGTCCGGCCTGATAGCCCGTTGGGGCGCTGGCTGCGGCGGCCCCAGCTCATCAAGGCCATCGGGTCGAGTTACGTTCCTCTCCTGCTCGGCTCGAGCCCGGCCACCCTCCCCGACTACTTCGACGCCCTGCTCTTCGTCGACAAGACCACCGCGGCCGAGCCCCTACGGTGAAGCAGCAAGCAGGGCCGTGGGCGAGTGGGAAAGTTCGGTACCGGGGTACCACGCCAGGGAATGGGTGACCGCACGGCGCAGGTGTGCCAGAAGAACTTGCAGCGGGGTGGGCGTCCTGCCCTGCCCCTCCGCCACGACCTACCCCAGGGAGTGGAGGCCGAGGCTCGAGCCTCCGATTCCGGCGTCCCTACCCCCCAAAACCTCCACCTAGCCCGGTGTCCAACCCTGGGCCCCTCCGCGGAGGGGCCTTGCTTTTCGTTTTATGCGGTCGGCGGTCTCGAGCCCGTCCTGGACAGCGTTTTTATCTGGGATAGGTCCAGAAATCGATAACTCGGACCCAATCCTGATAACAGTAAAGCCGTGGAGAGATCGGTGGGGGTTCGAGGGGCAGCTCGGGGGCAGTGGGCAGAGGGCGGATAGCTCGAGGCCACCCCCTGACCACTGTCCGGCACCCGGCTCGACGGCCTCGAGGCGAAAACCCCCAAACCTCAAAACCCCACAGGGGGTTCGGGGTGTCCAACAGGCGGCGAGCGCCCGGTTCCTATACCGGCGTACAGACAGTGCCCGAGGCAGGATCGGCCCCGGGTGTAACCCCACAGCTTAGTAGGGGGCCAGGCCCTTCCCTGGGGTGCTTAAGAATTTTTATGGAAATCGGCATTTCCATAAACTTATGCTAGGATGGCCGCATGGACGATCCCCTGCTGGGACGGGCAAAGCCCACACACCGGGTGGACCCCCTCCCCCGCCCTGCCCCCCTCGACCCGGCGCTGGAGGAGCGCCTGGAGGCCTTCGCCCGCTACCTACGCCTGGAGAAGGGCCACGCCCCCCGGGGCGTGGAGAAGTACCTGCGCGACGTGCGGGCCTGGCACCGTTTCCTCGAGCGGCGCGGCCTGGGGGAGACCCCCGAGGCGGTGCGGGCCCTGCTGGAGGAGCGCTCCCCCGGGCCGAGGCGGGCGCGGGCCCTGCTGGCGGCCCTGCGCACCTACTGCCGCTGGCGCCGGCGGGTGCGCGGCGAGGCGGTCGAGGACGTGACTGAGCCCGTCGCCCGCCCCAGGGCCGGCGCCCGGCTGGCGGTGCACCCCGAGCGCGCCGAGCTCGCGCGCTTCCTCGAGGCCCTGCAGGGCGAGCCCGAGGAGGGCCTGCTGCGCCGGCTGGCCCTGTTCCTCTACGGCACCGGGCTGCGCATCTCCGAGGCGCTCTCCCTCCGCCGGCGCGACCTGGTGACGGAGGGCAGATTCCCTTCGGGACCGGCGGACGCCGGTACGCCTGAGGGCGGGGCCCCGGCGGCGGTGCGGGTGGTGGGCAAGGGCGACAAGGAGCGCCTGGTCCCCCTCTCCCCCGCCGCGCGGCGGGCGCTGGCGGGCTGCGGGGCCGACCGCCTCTTCGTCTTCGAGGCCCGGGGGCCGGGCCGGCGGGTGGGCAAGGTCCCCACCGCCACCTGGGTGCTGCTGCGCTTCCGGGCGGCGGCCGTGCGGGCCGGGCTGGACCCCCGGCGCTTCACCCCCCACAAGTTCCGCCACGCCTTCGGCACCGCCCTGGTCGAGGAGGGGGTGCCGGTGGACGCGGTCAAGGAGCTGCTGGGCCACGCCTCGATCGCCACCACCCAGGTCTACCTCCACGCCTCCGCCCGCCGCCTGCGGCAGGCCGTGCAGAAGCTGCCCGAGGTGGGGCCGGGCCAGGACGAAGGGTGAGCGGGCCGGGGGGAGGCACTGGAGGCTGCCTTGCGCGGGAAGGCCCCGCCCGAAGAACCCCTGGCTCCCCCGCTGCAGACGTGGGGCTAAGGCCCGGCACCTCCCGCGGCGGGACACGCCGTTGCGCCCACGTTGCGCCCGGCGCGTAGGGTGGGAGTGTGCAGGCCTCCACGCTGTGCCTCCAGGGCGGGGCCTGCACCTGCTTATGCTCCTGCCCGGGGCGCTCGCCACTCCGAGAGCTCCGCAGCCCTGGCGCCGGTGCTGTTGTAGGTCGGCTTTACAAGAACCAGTACACGAGGGTGTCGTAGAGCCCTGCCACGACCAGGACGACCCCGCTGGCGAGGTTCAGCCGGCGCCCGCCGCGGCGCATCTCGCCCAGCACCTCGCCTTTGGGCTTGCCCCGGTCGAGCAGGGCCAGGATGAGCAGCACCGGCACGGCCGTGCCCAGGGCGAAGAGGGCCGGGAACACCAGCCCCGCCCTCGAGGCCACCGCCGCGGGCAGCATCGCCCCGAAGAACAGGAAGAACATGGTGGGGCAGAAGGCCAGCCCGAAAGCCGCGCCCAGGGTGAAAGCGCCGAGACTGCCGCCCCTGGCCCGGGCCCAGTCTCCCAGCCGGCCCGGCCCCAGGCTCGGGCCCGGCAGGCGGATCAGCCCCAGCAGCAGGAAGCCCATCAGCACCATCAGCGGCCCCAGCACCCGGCGGACGCCGGTGAAGAGCGCCCCGGGCGCGGTGAAAGTGCCCCCGAAGACCCAGACTGCGACACCTGCCAGCGCCAGGTAGACCAGCGCCTTGCCCAGCAAGAACCAGCCCACCCGCTTCCAGGCCGAACCCTGGGCCTCGAGCGCGTCCCGGGCCAACCAGGAGAGGGCGGCGGCATTGGTGGAAAGCTGGCAGGGGGCGAGGGCCCCCAGCAAGCCCAGCAGGAACGCGCTCAACAGGGGGATCCCCAGCCCGAGCCGCAGGGTGTTGATGGGTTCGGCCAGCCAGGCGTAGGGCTGGCTGGCCAGGGCATAGAGGCTCGGGGCCAGCGCCGCCAGCGGCGCGCCGAACAGCACCAGGGCCAGCCCCAACCCCGCCAGCAGCCCCCAACCCAGATAAGGCGCCACCGCCGCGGGGTTTCCCGGGTTCGAACCCCCCAGGGTCCTCGGGAACCTGCGCCCGGATTTCGGGCCGGGGGTGCTGCTGCCCGGCGGCTCAGGCGGGATCTTGGCCATGGGGTCTCCCTTTAGGTCGGCGGCCCCACCGGGCCCTGGAATTCCCCGGCCACCACCAGGACGCCGTCCTCGACGCGGATCGGCAGTTGTGGAAGCGGTTTAGGGGCAACAACCAGGGCCTTCGCGCGGTCCCTCGGGTCGTACTGGGCTCCGTGGCAAGGGCAGAAGAGCAACTGCTTGTCAGCGATCCAGTTGCTCACGATGCACCCCAGGTGCGTGCAGACCCCCGAGTAGGCCACGACGCCCCCGGCGGCGTGCCTGGCGGTCTCGGCGGTGAGCGAGGCGGCCTCGAGCCGGAGCAGCAGCAGGGTGTTGGCCGGCTCCTCACCCTTGACCACCCGGGTCTGCGGGTTCATGGGATAGGCGATGACCTGGCGCTGGCCCGGCTCCAGATCGGACGCGTTGACCGGCTGCCCGGCCCTATCGCCCTGGGCGTAGACGATCAGGTCCCCCGGGGCCACGGGCTCCCGCTCCGGGGTGACCTGCTCCTGCGGAACCAGCCCGGCCCCTACGTACAGCGCGGAGAGCAGGGCGGCTCCGCCCCCCGTCGCCACAGCTGCCTGCAGGACAGCCCGGCGATGGACGTACGCTTTGAGTTCGCTCACTTCCATAGCTGACACCTCACTTGCTCCGCCACACCCGGGCTCGGTCATCGACCCAGAGCAACTGGCCTCGCCCGGGAGCAAAGCCCGCCAGGCCGCGCCGACGAAGGGCCAGCCGCCCCATCACACCACTGGGGTCGCCAGCAGGAAGCCCCACAGCCCTACCGAAAGGCCGAAGGGCGGCATGTCGGGGAAGCCCAGCGCCCCGCCGATGGGCGAGAAGATCACGACGGGGATGGTTAGGGCCAGCGAGATCAGGAAGCGCCGCAGCATGTCGTCAGGGCTGCTGTGGCCGGCGTGCTCGTCGTGGGCAGTGTGGCCCACCCCAGCGTGATCAGGCCGGATCTCAGGAGCCGTGTGCCCCATCGCGGCATGGTCGTGTACGGGGGCGGAGTGCTGGGCTAAAGCGTGGTGGCCCGTCGAAGCGGGATCGTGGCCATGCCCCTCGTGTCCGAGGCTGGGATGGCCGGGTTGGGCGGTGGAGGGCACGCAATCTCTGCAGTCGCAGTCGTAGCCTGCCTGCTTCAAGCGCTTGCGGATGGCCGCCTCGTCGGTTCGCGCGGGGTCGTAGCTGAGGTGGGCGACGGCCGTGGTCCGGTCGAGGTGGACCTGCTGGACACCCGGAAACTGTGCGAGGAAGGCCTCGACGTCCGCCAGCTCGCTGGCGTCGTAACAGTTCTTGAACGACACCTCCAGAACGGGCCAGCGAGGGCTCGAGTGGGCAGCGTGGGTCTCCATAGACACATGTTCCCCGACTTGGGTTAAGCCAGTGTAAAGCCCCGATTGCCGGACTCAAGCTCGGGCGGAGCCTTCAAGACATGCGTCTCAGCTCGGACGCATTCTCGTCTTCACCGTGCGGCCCGTGTCCAAGAGGGGGGTCGTTCTGCAAGAACCGAGAAGCCCCGGACTTCCGGCCCTGGGGGGGCGTCACCCTAAGTCGCGCTACAGTGAGCCTGCAAAATGAGCATTTTGACAGACCCGCTATGGCGCTCCAATTCTTCTCCCGAGCATGCCTGCGAGGGTCGCTCAGGATGGCTTTTGACAAAGCCACCTCGAGCAACTTAAGGCTGGATCCCGACCGCCTGGAGCCAGGCCCTGAGCCTGGCCACGGAGAAACCGCTGAACGAAGCCGCCTGTCCGGCATACACCAAAGTGGGCACGCTGCGACGCCCGTTGTTGAGGGTCAATACCTCCTGCTCGGCTTCAGGGTGCTGGTCGATGTTGATCTCTCGGTAGGGAAGGTTGAAGGTAGCCAGCGCCTGTTTGAGGGCTTTGCAGTCCCCGCACCACGGGGTCGAGTAGAGGATCAGCACAGCCTACCCCGCCGGCTTTATGGCCTCGGCTATGGCCTGGATCAGTTCTTCCTTGCGCTCGTAGGAAGGTCGCAGGTAGACGTGGGTCTCGTGTAGCCAGTCGTGAACGGCGGCGATTTCAGTGCCGTCGGGTAGTTTGAGGTGGGGGTAAGCCCCGTACTCCATGGTCATCCCGAAACGCTCGGCCACCGCTTCGAGGGCCTCCACCTTCTCCAGCGTCCAACGGGTGGCGAAAGGCAGCAGGAAGGCGGGCTTGCCGCAGGAGCCGCCAAGCCCAAGCATCTGGAAGCCGCCCACCAGGGGGGCGCTGTACTTGGCCTGGGAACGGGCCACGAAGGCCTGGCGGTCTTTGACCTTATCTTTGCTGGTCTTGAGGCCGGCCACGAACAGGCCGAGGGACTTGTCCTTCTCTTGGGTTATTTCGCTCATACTTCCTCCTGTCTTGGGAGACAAGTGCATCCCCGTACGAACAGAACACGCAGTAAACCACCCCACGACTAAAGTCGGGGGCTTTCCGAGGGAGGACGATGCAGAGAAGACACCCTCAGAATCCGGGCCGGTTTACAACGGCCCCTGCCCGTCGAGCCTGCTCTCTGGGCAATGTTGGTAGCGGCTACCCAATCCGCATTATGCTGGAAGCCGCACGCCGTGCAGCGGAAGAGGGCCTGGCTTTTACGGTTCTCCCTGGCGGTATGTCCGCAGCGGGGGCACTCCTGGCTGGTGTGCCGGGGGTCTACCGCCACCACCCGCACCCCCTTCAGGGCCGCCTTGTACTCCAGCAAGAAGCGCAGCTTGCCGTAGGGCCAGAGGTTGTGCAGGTGCCGGGCCTCCCTGCCGCGCTTGGCAGTGCGACTTCTAAGCCCCGTCAAGTCCTCGATGGCGAGCGTATCGCCGGGTTCGAGGCTGTCCACGACCCGCTTTGCCAGGGTGTGCAGGGTGTGGTCCACGAAGCGCCGCTCCCTCCCGCTAAGCCGTTCCCAAAGGGCGCTCAGCCCCTTGGTGCGCCCGGTGTCGAGCTTGCTCCGTACCTCGGCGCGCTTGTTGCGGAGGTGGATGCGCCGAGACTTCACGCCCCCGCCCGAGACCTGGATGCCGCTGGACAGGGTAGCCATGTAGCGCTGCCCCATGTCCAAACCAACCACTTTACCGCCGCCTGTGGGCGGGGTGGGGACTTCCAACCTGAGCATCAGGTTGATGTACCACTTGCCCCTCGGCCCCTTGGTGAGCACCCCGCCCTGGACGCCCCTGGCCCGCGCCAGCAAGCCGCGCTGGTAGTTGCCCAGCTTCATCGGGATGACCAAGCGGCCCGCGGTGGTGGTCAGCGAGACCGACTCGCCTCGCAGGGAGAGGGTGCGTTGGTCGAAGGCGCAGGAGGTGGGCTGGTAGAACTTCGCCCTACTGCCCTTCTTGCGGCCCACCCGAGCGATGGCCTGCACGGCGAGGTTGGCACTGAGCCCCATCGAACGGAGGTCGTTATAGACCAGGCGGTGCAGTTTGAACCTGCGGAACTCCCCGTGCTCCTTAGCCACCCTCAGGGCGTGGTTGCAGCCCTCGGCAAACAACCGCACCGTGGCCTCCAAAGCCGCCTCCTGTTCGGGAGTGGGCTTGAGAGTACAGCGGAGAGTAAGAGTCTGCACAAAGCCATTGTAGCACATCATGCGAAAGGAGGAGCGGCGCTCCTCCCCCGCCCCGCCACGGCGGGGCGGGAAGGCAGGGGTATCCGCGCCGCGAGTTACCGATGATCCCCAGGTCTGGGTTTGAGCCACACGCGCTCGAGAGGCGCTAGCCGATGTCCGCAGGCATGGTAGATTTCTGCGCCGCATTGCAGGCAGCGGCACCGCCTAAGCAGGGACAGCCTGGGGGCTGGGCTGAGGCAGCGGGTTCTCGGCCTTCAGCGGGGGCTGGAACCCACGCAGGCGCAGGGCGTTGGAGAGCACAAAGACCGAGGAGAGGCCCATTGCCGCGCCCGCCAGCACTGGCGAGAGCAGCCAGCCGTTCAGCGGGTAGAGCACGCCTGCGGCCACCGGGATCAGCACGACGTTGTAGGCGAAGGCCCAGAAGAGGTTGAGCTTGATGTTCCTGAGGGTGGCCCTCG
>NZ_QWKY01000102.1 GCF_003574035.1 Meiothermus hypogaeus
CCCCCACGTGCTCCGAGAGAGCACACAGCATGGTGAGCGGTGGATGTGTTGTACAATCTCCTTGGGGACAGCGTTCCCCGCGCACCTTGAAACTTGGAGTAGGGGGTTCCATCGGGTAGTCCGATGGATAAAACTCCAAACGAACACCCGTGGCAGAGCTAGAAGCATTGCGCTCGCCTGCCGATACGGAGTCAAGGTCCTTTCTGGGCTCGGACGGAGCCTTCGGGGATGGGCGCTGTGCAAACAGTTCCATCATGCCCGAGAAGCCCCGCTCTTCAGAGTGGGGAGTCGTCACTTTGGTACACAAAAGGCTCGACGTAGCGCTCGAGGCCCATCCGCCCCAGCACCAGCCCGGCCACCACCGCCAGTGTGAGCCCCGACACCAGATACAGTGCGGCAATCTTCCAGCCAAACAGGGTATAGAGCAGCACCAGAGCCACCTCGTTGACCATAGGGCTAGCAATAAGAAAGGTCAGGGTGATGCCCAGCGGAACCCCTGCCGAGACAAAGCCGATAAATGCTGGAACCGCACTGCAAGAGCAAAAAGGTGTGACTACCCCCAGCCCGGCGGCCAGCAGGTTGCCCAGACCTATGCGCTTCCCACCCAGCAGGACTCGAGTGCGCTCCACACTAAAAAAGCTTCGTAGCACAGCCACAGCGAAGATGATGGCGACCAGCAGGAGAACAATTTTGCTGGTGTCGTAGAGAAAGAAGTGAATGGCCTCTCCCAGGCGGGTTTGAGCCTCCAGTCCCAAAAGCTCGTATACCACCCAGTCCCAGAAAGGCAGGATGCTGCGGTACAGGACAATCCAGGCCAGGGCCGCCAGCCCTACCGTCAGCCAGGGAGAGGTTCGCCTTAGCGGTACGCTGTTCATAACGCCTCACAGGTGCATAGAGTGGAATGGGCCTGGGGTTGGGGTATGGCCTCGCGAAGCTGCTTCAGGGTTGCTTCGTTCAGCGAGTAGTCAATCCAGCGCCCCCGCCTGACTGCATGTACCAGCCCGGCCTCGCGTAGCACCCGCAGGTGGTGGGACAATAGATTGGGGGCGATATCTCTTAGCCCTGCTTGGATTTCGCATACGCAGTGCGTGCTATGTTCAAGTAGCTTCAAGATCCGCAAACGCGTTGGATCCGCCAAGGCCTGATAGCCTTGCACCATTACATCAATGTTGATTGAATTGTTCACGATGCGAGTCTAACGACTCCCTTCGGCCGGGTCAAGCCGACAGATGTCCTTGCGCTACCAGGGCGTGCGCACTATGATTCAGTAAGTATTGAATCAAAGACGATTGATATAAAAAGGAGGAAAAAGATGAGAAAAGTAGTGATTCACGTTTTCCACGCCGACGAAAGCTCACTAGGGGCGGGTTCGCATGTTGCTGAGCGGATTCGCCAGGTGATGCAAGAACGGGCCGTAGATCTGGAGGTGTATATCTTTGGTCCGGCTGAAAGGGCTCTTTTGAACCCGGCCCTAGAAGACTATAACGCAACCTTGGATGGGCTTATTGCAGCGGGAGTACCGGTCTACACATGCTTGAACACCGCCAAAGCGCTCAACGCTGAGGAAACTTTCAATCAGCGGGGCTTTCGGCTGGCCTACGCGCGGGACAAGTTTGTGGAATATGCCCTCGAGGGCGCAACGGTCATAAGCTTCTAGGAGGGAGTGTGCAAACTTATCAAGTTCGGGTTGAGCGGGTAGATGCGCAGCATGCACGGGCCTTCGTTCGCTCTTATGCGCTAGAGCTGGGGGCCCGCCGGGCTGACACGGAGGCAGGCTTCAACCCGGTGGAGACGCTTCTAGCGGCGACAGGAGCTTGCTTGCTCACGAGTTTGCAGTTTGTGGCCGAGACCTCGCGAATTCCACTTGATGACGCACGGGTGGAACTAGAGGCTACTCGCCAGGACAAGCCACCTATCCTGACGCGGATTCACTACAACCTACATTTGCAAAGCCCAGCACCCCAGGAGCGGCTGCAGCAGCTGGTGGCGCTGGCCCAGCGCAACAGCACGGTGCTGCAAACCTTGGCCCAAGCGGTGGAGCTCGAGGGGACCTGGGAGGTGGTGCCATGAATGCTTTGCTGGTGGGCGGATTGTTTGTTCTAGCCGTAGTTTCGGGGATGCTGGGGCTGGGCGTGGCTTTTGCTGCGGTGCCCTTTCTGTCTTTTTTTCTGCCCGATCTAGTGCATCAGGTGCAGCCATTGTCGCTTCTGCTGAATGGGGTGACGGCCCTGTTTGCAGTGTTCGGTTTTGCTCAAAGCGGCTATGTGGACTGGCGTAAAGCGCTTTTGCTGGCATTGGTGACCACCTTGTTCGCTCCGTTGGGGGCTTGGCTGGTACAACGCGTACAGGTGCAGTGGGTTTGGTGGATTTACCTGGGGGCGGTGGTTTACTTGGCCTTCAACCTGTTTCGTCCCGTCAAGGCAGCGGTAGCCAAGGAGAACTTTACCCTGGCTCTGGTTCTGGCTGCCCCCATCGCGATCCTATCTGGATTTTTGGGCGTGGGGCCGGGTTTCTTGCTAATGCCCACGCTTATTCTGACTGGACACGATCCTAAAAAGGCCGCTGGCATCAACGCCTTTGCGGTCACCCCACCTTCTTTTTCTTCGTTTCTGCCCCACCTTGAAACGGCTCGGCTCGACTCTAGCATGACTATCACATTGCTGCTTGTTGGCGCCCTGGGGTCGTACCTAGGCTCGAGGCTCACCAGCCTGTACGTTCCTCCGGCGCGAATCAAGCAGATATTTGGTGTGCTCATTGTACTGGTGACCCTGTACAGAGTTTCACAGCTTTGAGTGGCCCATAATAAGCTTCCCACCCCAACATGGCTCGAGGCTTTACTTTTACCAGCTTTGGCTTGTTCGCGGGTGAAGGGTCATACTGAAGGGTGTGGCCCAAAATCAACCAATAAACCCAAACAGCAAATCCCCCAACCTCTCTCGAGGTTGTCACCGTTGTACGCAAGGCCCCACTTTGGCCGCTTGTTGTGTACTGCGGAAGTCAGCTTTCGCTATGTAATTCGCAGTGAGTGAGGCTGCAAAACGAGTTCGGGGTTAGTTTTGACTTTGGTTGAAACAGGGACACACGCATGCTGAAAGCAGCGGATACCTTTCTACCAATACCGTCGCAAACTCATCTCCGGCAGTATCACACCTGATTTATCCCATCTAGCACGGCTTGAAACTTAATTGCGCAAAATCAGTAATGTGAGCAGTAATAAGCATAAGGACAACTGCCCCTTCGATACCGGCTAGCCTTGGTTACAGGAGGCGGCGTATGCCACAAAACGGTGTCAGTCAGACCCAAGATCTAGAAAACCGCAGGGCCTTCTTGGGTAAGTTCGCCAGTACGGTTTTTGCCGGAATGGTGATGGGGGGGGCTGCGGTCAAGGCTGAAGAGGTTAAGAAACCGCTGCAACTACCCAGCCAAGCGCCAGGTGGCCCGATTCAGCCCGAGCTCGAGTACGAAGATGTGCTGGTAAGGATGCAACGAGAACTCGAGGCTGCCCAGCAACGAGGCGTCACGCCCAAATGGGTGATGGTAATTGATACCCGCAAATGTGTGGGTTGCCACGCCTGTACCATTGCCTGCGCGGTGGAAAACAAGCTTCCGCCAGGGGTGGTGTATCGTCCGGTTATCGAGGAGCAGATAGGTGAGTTTCCCAACGTCTCCTGGCGCTTCACACCCCGTCCTTGCATGCAGTGTGATAAGCCTCCTTGC
Source organism: Meiothermus hypogaeus (assembly GCF_003574035.1). Classification (GTDB taxonomy): domain Bacteria; phylum Deinococcota; class Deinococci; order Deinococcales; family Thermaceae; genus Meiothermus; species Meiothermus hypogaeus. The sequence goes on from NZ_QWKY01000102.1 coordinate 3,718, forward strand.
GTGCCGGTCTGCCCGGTCGGGGCAACCTGGAAAAGTGAAGATGGCATTGTGGACATTGACTATAACGCCTGTATTGGCTGCCGATACTGCCTTACGGCCTGTCCCTACCAAGCTCGCACCTCAGATTTTGGCGACCGCTGGACCGACGGTACCCCCGGCCAGGGAAAAATGCCCTACGAAGAGCTGCCGATGTTCGAATATGGTAAGGAATGGAAACCCGAGGGACACAAAAGCCCGGTGGGTAATGCTCGCAAATGCCACTTTTGTCGTCACCGTCTGCAGCACGGGCTGCTTCCACAGTGTGTAACAAGCTGTATCGGGCGGGCTACTTTTTTTGGGGATGCCAACGACCCCAACTCACTGGTTTCCCAGCTTATTCATAAGCCGAATGCCACCCGACTCAAGGAGGAACTCGGCACAGAGCCACGGGTCTACTACTTGGTCTAGGAGGAAAACATGAGTCGCACGGTAGGTTGGATTTTGTTTGCAATCCTGGCGCTGGTGGGCGTGGTGGGGGTATTCCTGCGCTTTACCAGCAGCCGTGATCTGGCCGCTTATGGGAGTTACATTCCCTGGGGATTATGGGTAGCCACGTATATCTTTTTTGCCGGACTCTCGGCAGGTGCTTTTGTGGTAGCGGTGCTGGGCCACGTATTTGGAGTAGAGCGCCTTCGTCCGGTTGCCCCCCTAGCCCTGGCTATCGCGCTGGCCTGTCTAGGAGCGGCTTTAGTAACGGTTTGGTTCGATCTGGGTCACATGGAGCGAGTTCTTAACGTCTTTCTACGACCCCATTTTTCCTCCATGATGGCCTGGATGGTCTGGCTGTACACGGCCTACGCCATTGCTACAGTGCTGGCGTTATATGGTCTTTGGCGCGGCCTTCCGAGCCTTACCCGCATCGCACTGATGGTCGGTACCCCGCTGGTGGTCTTCTACCCCGGAGCCGCCGGCGCGCTTTTTGGCACGGTAGTAGCCCAGAGCCTCTGGCACAGTCCGGTATTCCCAATTCTGTTCTTATTTGGGGGTGTGCTTTCGGGAATAGCCCTGGTGACCTTCGCAACAGTGTTTTTTAGCCGCAAGGATAAAGACTATACGGATCGGGTTTGGCTGCTAGGGCGAATTACGCTAGGCCTTTTGTTGATGTACTTGCTTATAGAGTGGGCCGAGTACTCCATTCCCATGTGGTATCAGGTGGGGCATGAGTTTGAGGCCTTGATGGGGGTGCTTTTCGGACCGTATTGGTTTGTGTTTTGGATTTTTCATCTTTCGCTGGGCATGATAATACCTATCCTGCTTTTGGCGCTATGGCCGCGTAACCCGCTGGCTGTGGGCATAGCGGGACTATTGGCATCTTCGATGTTTTTGTCGGTCCGCCTGAACCTGGTCATCCCCAGTCAGGTACAGCCCCAGCTCGAGGGCCTGGTTAACGCCTACCGTGACCGTCGCCTGAGCTATACCTATCTTCCCACCCTATTTGAGTGGTCGGTGGTCGCCTTCTCGGTAGCGTTGGCCATTGCCATTGCGTATGGAGTGGTTTGGTTTTTGAATCGTGAAAAGAAACTTGAGGTGACCCAATGAAAAAAATACCACGCCGCGATTTACTCAAGTTGGGGGTTATTGGGGGCGGGGGGGCTCTGCTGGGCAAGCACACTGCCGAGGCGTTGCAGGCCAGGGCTGCAAGCGTACCAGGTAGCTACCCCATCCAAGAGGCCGAGAATACCTTGTACTCTGTTTGTTTGCAGTGCAATACCGGCTGCCCTATCAAGGTCAAGCTATATGAGGGCGTAGCTGCCAAGATTGACGGTAATCCCATTACGCCCTGGACCATGTACCCTCACCTGCCCTACAACACCGACCTAAAGCGTATGGCGCGTGTAGATGGGGCGCTGTGTCCAAAGGGGCAGTCGGGTATTCAGAGCGTCTACGACCCGTACAGAATCCGCAAGGTGCTCAAAAGAGCAGGGCCCCGGGGTAGCGGTAAGTGGGTAGAGGTTCCATTTGAGGAGGCTATACGGGAAATCGTTGAGGGGGGACAGATTTTTGCCTCGATAGGTGATACCAGGAACTATCCTGCTCTCAAGGACTACTGGGCTTTGCGCGATCCCAAGGTCATGAAGGCTATGGGCAAGGCCGTGGATGCCATTTGGGCCGAAAAAGACAAGGCCAAAAAGAAAGCCCTTGTGGAGCAGTTCAAGGTTGATTTCAAGGACTACCTGGATACCCTGATTGACCCCGATCACCCCGATTTGGGCCCCAAAAATAATCAGGTGGTTTTCAGCTGGGGGCGCCTCAAAGGCGGACGCACTGATTTCTTCAAATGGTTTTTTGACTCGGGGTTTGGCACGATTAACCAGCATGGTCACACCACGGTTTGCCAGGGCTCGCTCTACTTCACCGGCAAGGCTATGAGCGAGCAACTCGACTTTGACGAGAAAAAGGGCAAGTTCGACTGGACTGGAGGAAAGAAGTTCTACTGGCAAGGCGATCTGAGTGGAGCTGAGTTTGCTATTTTTGTGGGTTCCAATGTTTACGAGGGTGGTTATGGGCCCCCCCTGCGAGTTAACCGCATTACGCAGGCCGTCACTGAGGGAAGACTCAAATTTGTGGTGATTGATCCTCGAGCTCAGAAGGCTGTAGCGCACGCGGCGCGCTGGATTGCTCCCAAGCCCGGTACCGATGCGGCCATTGCCCTGGGGATGATTCGCTGGATTCTGGAACAGGGCCGTTATGACCGCAAGTACCTCTCGGCAGCCAACAAGGCTGCCGCAAAGTCAGTCGGTGAGCCGACCTGGAGCAATGCGGCCTGGTTGGTCAAACTCGACGATAAAGGCTTCCCGGCCAAGCTACTGCGGGCCAGCGACCTGGGACTTCCTGCTTTTCAGAAAACTGTTAAAGACACGGCCGTCGAGTTCGACCCGCCCATCGCCATAGTCAAAGGAATTCCGACTCGTATTGATGTGCAAAGCGAGGAGGAAGCCGTTGTAGGCGATTTGTTTGTGAATACGACCTTGAATGGCATCCGGGTCAAGAGTGTGTTGGAACTAATCCGCGATGAAGCCAACAAAGAAAGCCTCGAGGGCTGGGCCCGGATCGCCGGCATCCAGCCAGAGGACATCGCTTGGCTGGCTTACGAGTTCACCAACCATGGCAAGCGGGCTGCCATTGATATTCACCGGGGTGTTAGTCAGCACACCAACGGCTTTTACAATGTGCTTGCCTGGTACACTCTGGCAGCGCTGATCGGTAGCCACGACTGGCAGGGTGGACTGGTACAAAACAGCACCTACGACATACTGGGTGAAAAGGCCGAAGGCCCCTTCTTCCTAAAGGAGCTCCATCCCAGGAAACTCACCCCCTTTGGAATCTCCATCATTCGTCATGGCGTGAAGTATGAAAACACGACGATTTTTGAGGGATATCCCGCCAAGCGTCCCTGGTATTACAACGCATCTGATGTCTACCAGGAGGTACTCCCCTCAGCAGCTCAGGGCTATCCCTATCCTGTAAAAATTCTATTCCACTATATGGGCTCTCCAGCCTATGCCCTACCCGCCGGTCATACCCAGATTGAGGCCATGCTCGACCCAGATAAGATTGGCCTGATTGTGGCCTCGGACATCGTGGTGGGGGATAGCTACGCATACGCCGACTACATCTTTCCAGACCTCTCTTACCTTGAGCGGTGGGAGTTCCACGGCTCGCACCCCAACGTAATCTGGAAAACCCAGCCTCTTCGCCAGCCTACCATTGCGCCGATTCCTGAGACGGTAAAGGTTTTCGGGGAGGAGATACCCATTTCGATGGAAGCCATGCTCCTGGCCCTTGCCGAGAAGCTGGGCATGCCGGGTTTTGGTGAGCAGGGTTTTGTGGGTGGTCTGCCCTTCAAGCGGCCCGAGGACTTTTATCTGAAGATGGTGGCCAACCTGGCCTATGGCGAGGCCAAGGATGGCAGCAAGGCCGTGCCTGAGGCAGACGACGAAGAGCTCGAGTACTTCGCCAAAGCCCGTAACCACTTGCCCAAGAGCGTGTTCGACCTCGAGCGCTGGAAAGCAGCCATTGGTGAGGCACACTGGCGTCGTGCGGTGTATGTGATGAACCGCGGAGGACGCTTTGAAGACTTCAAAAAAGCTTTCTTGGAAGATGGTACGGTAGCCCACAAATACGGTAAACAGGTCAATCTGTATCTCGAGAAGCAGGCTGGCGCCAAGGATGCCATGACCGGCCAACCCTACTATCCTCTAGCGGCGTATTTCCCTGCCTATCTGGATTCAACCGGCCAGCCTATTGCCGACGCGGCGGAAGGCTACGAGCTCAACCTGCTTACCCACCGTATCATCACCATGACCAAGAGCCGGACCATCTCCAACTACTGGCTACTCAACGTGCAGCCGGAGAACTTTATCGCTGTTCCAACAGAGGACGCCAGGCGCTTGGGGCTGCGCGATGGGCAGAGGGTCAAGGTGGTCTCCAAGAGTAATCCTGAGGGAGTCTGGGATTTGGGTAATGGCCAGAAAAAGCCCATGATCGGCAAGGTCAAGGTGGTGCCCGGACTCCGCCCCGGCAGTGTGGCTTTTTCGCTGGGCTATGGTCACTGGAGCTACGGGGCTGCCAACATCGAGGTGAATGGAAAGGTCGTGCGCAGTGATCCTCGGCGAGCGACCGGTATACATGCAAATGCGGCCATGCGGGTCGACCCGGTGCTCAAGGATGTGACCCTCTCGGACATCGCAGGCGGTAGCGCAGTCTTCTACGACACCAAGGTTCGGCTCGAGCCGGTGTAGCCTGCTACCTCACCAAAAATCCCAAGCCCGCTGCTTGGGATTTTTCTATTCATGCCGGATGCAAAAAGACAATTGACAAAACCAAAAACCCCATAGGTTGTCTTTTTGAATCCTGGAGCACAACCCACACGGATAAGTGTCTCCATCATCGAAATGTGAAATGAAACCGAAACGCCTGTAGGGAATTGCGCCAGGTACGCGATTGCTGCATCCGCTGGTTTCGCCAACCTACCCTGGCGCAACTTAACTGTGGTCGGGTTGAGTCGTCGCCGAATAGTGACGAACCAACCAAATCAATAGAGGGAAAACGTTATACCGGATTCAAAAAGACAGTTTACAAAACCAAAAACACTAGAGGCTGTCTTTTTGAATCCTAGAGCACACCCCTCCCTTGAGTACCGGCGCTAGCCGGGGGCCGATGGCCCTTCACTGTCGGTCGGCGAAGAAAGCGTCTCCCTTCCAAGGGGCGGTATCGCCCTCCGCTACGCGG
>NZ_QWKY01000103.1 GCF_003574035.1 Meiothermus hypogaeus
CGAGCAGCCCGAAGAAAAAAAACAGCCAGAGCCACAGCCAACCACAGAAAAATCTTTTGCACAAGAACCACAAATCGCGAAAGAGGAAAAAGCCAAAAAACACTCTGGCAAAGGTAAATCCCTGCCCTTTGGGGTCTGGATTGAAGACACCGAGGGCTGCGACCGCTTCACCCTGTCCTACGCGCGGGGGGTGAAGGTGGCTCCCAGCCCGCTCCTGGTGCAGCGCCGCCTCTATGCCGCCGGGATGCGCCCCATCTCCAACGTGGTGGACGCCACCAACTACGCCATGCTCGAGCTGGGCAACCCCATGCACGCCTACGACGCCGCTTTCATCCGCGAAGGGCTGGTGGTGCGCCGGGCGCGCCCCGGCGAAAAGCTGGTCACGCTGGACGGGGTGGAGCGCATCCTGGACGAGCGCGACCTGCTCATTACCGTCAAGGAGGGCCAGGAGACCCGCCCCGCCGGGCTGGCCGGGGTAATGGGAGGCCTCGAGGACGAAATTCGCGATACCACCACTGCGGTGGCCCTCGAGGTGGCCCACTTCCACCCCGTGCGGGTGCGCCGCACCGCCAGGCGCCAGGGCCTCAAGACCGAGGCCTCCTACCGCTTCGAGCGCGGGGTAGATCCCGACGGGCCGCCTCTGGCCGCCGAGCGCTTCATGGAGCTTCTGCAAGCCTGGGGGGGCGAGGGGGTCGAGGTCGCCCATGAACGCCTGGACCTCAACCACACCCGGCCCCCAAAGCCCATCACTTTTCGCCCCAGCTATGCCTGCAAGCTCGTAGGGATGGACTACCCCCAGGCCACCCAGCGCCAGGTGCTCCAGCGCCTGGGCTGCACGGTGCAGACCACCGCCCAGGAGGAGGTCTGGGAGGTCATACCGCCCAGCCACCGGGTAGACCTCGCCATCGAGGAAGACCTGGTGGAAGAGGTGGCCCGCATCGTGGGCTACGACCAGATTCCCGTCACTCTGCCCAGTTTCTTCCCCCATCCCGACAACCTGGGCGTAGACGCCCCCTACGAGGCCACCCTTCGGCTCAAGCAGGTGATGGCCGGGCTGGGTTTCCAGGAAGTGTTGAACTACGCCTGGTCGTCGCCGCAGGAGTGCGAGCTAATGCGGGCGCCAGCCCCCACGGTCTTCATGCAAAACCCCCAGACCCCCGACCGCACCGCCCTGCGCACGGCCCTTTACCCCGGCCTGCTCAAAAACCTGCAAACCGCCCTGGCCCAGGCCGAAGAGGGCCCCTTCCTGCTCTTCGAGGTGGGCAACGTTTTCAACCAGACCGAAACCCCCCACCTCGCAGCTCTGCTGTGCGGCGATCCGGTGCCGGGGCTTTGGCAGAAGGGCCTGCAAAGCAGTTTCTTTGCTCTCAAGGGGCTCCTCGAGACCGCCGCGCGCAACCTGGGCAGTCTGGTGCGGGTCGAGCAGGAGACTGTGCCCCACCTGCACCCAGGCATCAGCGGGGCGGTCTACTGGAACGAGCAGAAGGTGGGGCATATCGGCGCCCTGCACCCGGCCATTGCTGCTGCCCTGGAACTACCCGAATTGTTCCTATTCGAGCTCACCCTTCCGTTGAGCAAAGGCTCGAGCACCTTTACAGACCTTGCCAAGTACCCCGCTTCCATGCGCGATCTGGCGGTGGTGGTGCCGGAATCTACCCCCTTTGCCGAGGTTCAGGGTCTGATTCGCGCAAGCGCGGGCGCGCACCTAGAAAAGCTCGAGATTTTCGATGTTTACAAAGGCAAACCGCTCGAGGAGGGCCAGAAGAGCCTGGCTTTCCACCTGACCTTCCGCCACGAGGGGCGCACCCTGACCGACCTCGAGACCGATGGCTTTATGCAAGCCATTATTGCTGCTCTGGAGCAACATGGTTTTTCCATCCGCCGTTAGTCGCTGTTGCTGCTGCTATTTACAGTTTTCCGTTATACCGGATTCAAAAAGACAGTTTACAAAACCAAAAAACCCACAGGTTGTCTTTTTGAATCCTAGAGCACACCCCTCCCTTGAGTACCGGCGCTAGCCGGGGGCCGATGGCCCTTCACTGTCGGTCGGCGAAGAAAGCGTCTCCCTTCCAAGGGGCGGTATCGCCCTCCGCTACGCGGATAACTTCGGCCCTGTTGATTCGTTACCGTTCGGTAACGAATCAACCGAGTCTGGTACTACAGCCCTCTAGTTGCTCACAGCAGGCTTTGGATATAAGCCAGGCTGAGGTCAGCGCTGGGTCAAAACTGCACTTGAAAATGCAGCGGCATGGGTATACTTCAGTTTGATGCTAAGCTGGCTCGATCTAATGGCTCTTCTTGTGCTGGCGGCAGCCGTGGCCATGGGCATTCGTCAGGGTGCCCACTTTGCCCTGGCCGCCATATCGGCGCTGGTGCTGTATGTATTGCTGGCCCCACTGGTAACGCCTTTGGTTCCCAGCTTTGTTCTGCCCTTGCTGGCCCTGGTGCTGGGTCTGGGGATGGCCTACGTAGCCCAGCTCATTCCCCTAACCTTCCTGACCCCTACCCTCGAGGGCATCATCGGCGGTGCAGGGGGTCTATTGTGGGGCCTGTTCCTGGCTATTACCATCTGGGTGAGCTTCCCCAGCGAGTTTGTGGCCTCTACCGGCGCTTTGCGCTACCCCTCCGAGCAGATTCCCAGCGGGGTCAAGGATGGCATCGTGAGTAGCCCGTTTGCCCGCCCCATGTTTGACTGGGCGGCCGGAAACCCGATTCTCAGAGCGGCCCTGCTCCCCTACATCAATCATCCCTGAACGCGGCTATTTACGCCCAAAATCGGCGGGGTTTTCGCCCCAGCTCTCGGTCTGCCATTTGAGAATCGGGTTGCAGTAGGTATTGGAGCGCAACCAGTCCTCGGCCCAGGCGATGCGCTCGAACAAGACCGCATTTTGCGGGGTGCGTTTTAGATGGGTACGGGCTTTTTTAGCCTTTACCCAGGCGATGGCATTCACCGAGTCCGAGTAAATAGGCCAGGGGTGACCCTTTTCCTTACATAGCATCAGGGCCTCCACAATGGCCAAAAACTCCCCCACATTGTTGGTACCCTGGGCGAAAGGCCCCCGGTGAAAAATTTCCTTCCCCGTAGCAGTATCCACACAGCGGTACTCGAGCAACCCCGGATTACCGCTGCAAGCCGCATCCACACAGTAGCTGGGGGTGATCGGTGGAGGTAGCTCCAATAGCCTGCCCTGATTGGCTTTCTGACCTTTGTAGTGGTCGTATTCTCCAGCAAAAGCCCTCCGAGCCTCGTCCAGACTGTCAAAAGCCTTGAACTGAGCCCCTGCAAAACCCCTGACCTGCGCCTCGGCTTCGGGCCAAGAAGAGAAAATTCCGGTTTTGCGGCCTTTCCAGACCACGTAATACTTGCTTTTGCTCTTCCCTTGGGCCATGCCTCAGGGAGTGTACCGCAAAAGACCCCCCCAGGGGGCCTTACCAGGGCCTAACCAATCGCAGCGTTTTTCTTGAGCCGGTCAAAGTACTGCTTGCGAAACTTGGCCACCTTGGGGCCAACCACAAACGCGCAGTAGGGCTGGTAGGGGTTACGCTTGAAGTATTCCTGGTGGTAGTCCTCGGCAGGATAGAACTTCTCGAAGTGAACCACCTCGGTGACGATTGGGTTTTGCCAGACCCCTGCCAGGGTGAGGGTTTGAATTACCTCTTCGGCTACTGCCTTTTGTTCAGGCGAGTGATAGAAAATGACCGAACGGTACTGAGGTCCCACATCGTTGCCCTGGCGGTTTGGGGTGGTAGGGTCGTGAATGGTGAAGAAGATTTCCAGGATTTCCCGGTACGAAATCTGGCTGGGGTCAAAGGTCACCTGCACTACCTCGGCGTGGCCGGTCTGCTTGCTGCACACCTGTTCGTAGGTGGGGTTGGGCACGTGCCCCCCGGAATAGCCCGAGACCACATCCACTACGCCCTTTAGTTCGTCGTAGACTGCTTCCAAACACCAAAAACATCCGCCTCCCAGGGTAGCGACTTCCAGGTTTTGACCCATATTCCACTAATTTTGACGGAACTTTAGAAGTGTGATGTAGTACGGCTAACTGTCACAAGGCTAGTACCCTAGCAAGTTCATATTTCTTGTGGTTGATATCCTTGCGCTTCTCGATGGCTTCCTTGAAGGGGGTGAGGCGAATTTCGTCGTTCACCTCGCCAATGGCCACCCCACTGGCCCCACTCAGGAGGGCCTCCACGCAGGCGGCACCTAAACGACTGGCCAGCACCCGGTCTTTGGCCGTGGGGCTGCCCCCGCGCTGGATGTGGCCCAGAACCGTAACCCGGCCCTCGAAGCCCGAGTACTGGCGCACATCCCGGGCGAGTTGCTCGGCCCCGCCCTCGTAGCCCCCTTCAGCCACCACCACAATGGAGGAGCGCTTGCCCTTTTCCGCCGACTTGTTAATTACCTCGGCGCAGGCCTGGGCGTCGGTGGGAATCTCCGGAATCACAACAACCTCCGCCCCCCCGGCAATCCCCACCTCGAGCGCAATAAAGCCCGCATGGCGGCCCATGACCTCGATGAAAAAGACCCTCGAGTGACTGGCAGCAGTATCGCGGATGCGGTCGATGGCATCCAGGGCAGTGTTCACCGCCGTATCGAAACCGATGGTGTAGTCGGTGCCGTAGAGGTCGTTGTCTATGGTCCCCGGTGCGCCTACCACCGGAATGTGATGTTCCGCCTGGAGCTTGGCCGCCCCGGCGTAGGTTCCGTTGCCGCCAATGGCAATCACCCCATCGATTCCGGCTTCTTTCAGATTTTCCGCAGCCTTGGCCCGACCTTCGGGGGTCATAAATTCCTTGCTGCGGGCCGTGAGCAAAATAGTACCCCCCCGTTGCAGGGTATTGGCCACATCCCGCGGCCCCATCGGTACAAAATCGCCCTCGATCATGCCCTGGTAGCCACTGCGGATACCGATCACTTCCAGGCCGTGGGCCACACCAGAGCGCACCACCGCGCGAATAGCCGCATTCATGCCGGGTGCATCGCCTCCACTGGTAAAAACCGCAATCCGTTTCATCAAAGCAAACTCCACAAGCAGAACTTGTTCTACTCGAGCCCAAGGGCCGCCAACCAAAAACTGCCTGTTAGTTTACTCAGAAAGGTCTGGTTTGTGTCATCAAGGGACCCAAAGCCCAGGGCTCAGGGCCGAATGCACGCCGGCTTCAGACATTTCGCACATGGAGCATCAAGGCCTTTGACTAGCTATTCAATGGCTTTTTCGTGGCCTCTTGCTTGTGGGCCAGTTCATAGGCCTGGTTGCGGGGAACCCCCGCCTCAACCAGGGCTTTGACCAGTTCCTTGCCTTTGAGTCCCTGCCCCTTGAGCTGTATCAGCAAATCTTCGGCTTTGGGATTTGGGCCCTCGGCCTTTGGCGCCTTTGGCCCCAACACCAGCACAAACTCGCCCCGTGGCTCTTTGAAATGCTCGAGCGCATCGCCCAGGCGGCCTCGCCAAATTTCCTCGTGCAGCTTGGAAATTTCGCGGACAACGGCCACTGGGTGCTCGGGGCCGTATGTCTGGAGCAGGTCTTGCAGGGTTTCCCGCAAGCGATGGGGGGCCTCGTAGAGTATCACTGTACGGCCCGCCGCGACCTGTTCCAGCCGCGCCTTACGCTCCGAACGCTTTTGGGGCAGGAACCCCTCGAAAGCAAAGCGGGCGGCTGGCAGGCCCGAGGCCACCAGGGCCGGAATCAGGGCTGTGGGGCCGGGCAATACCTCCACCTGCCAGCCTTCCTTCAGCGCCAGGGCCACCAGCTCGGCGCCAGGGTCGGAGATACCTGGTGTGCCAGCATCGGTCACGTAGGCGACCCGCTCGTAGCCTTCTAGCAGCCGTTTGGCGTTGCCCACGGTGTGCTGGTCGAGCCGCACCATCGGTTTGGAGATACCCAGGTGCTTGAGCAAAATGCCGGTGCGCCTGGTGTCCTCGCAGGCTACTACCTCGGCTTCCTTGAGAACCCGAATGGCCCGCAAGGTAATGTCCTCGAGGTTGCCAATGGGCGTGGGAACCAAAATCAGGCGCATCAACCCAGTGTAACCGCTACTTCCTGTGCCGCCCGCTGCCCCGAGCGAATGGCCCCCTCCACATACCCCGTCCAGACGGTTGCGGTCTCGGTTCCGGCCCAGTGAATAAGACCCACCGGCTCGCGCAGGGCCGCGCCGTAGCGGGTCATCACCTGGGGTGGCATGTAGCCCTCGTAGCAGCCCCGGCTCCAGGGCTCTTTTGTCCAGTCGTGGTCGGCATAATCCAGGGGGTGCGCGGCTTCGGGCCCAAAGAAGCGAACCATGCACCGCACGAACTCGGCCCGGCGCTCCTCGAGCGTTTTTGCACTCCACATCCTGGCCATAGCCCCATCTATAAAACCCACCAAAATACCCAAACTGCCGTCCGGCGGGCTCAGATCGAACACCGGACTCACCACCGCGCTATCGCTGATGGCTTCGCCGGAAAGCCCCTGCGCTCGCCAGAACGGCTTGGCATAGGCGGCAAAGCACTTGATGACCGAACCCATCGGCATCGAAACCTGCAGTTGCCGGCGTCGGTCTGGTAGGGGTGGACTGAAGGCAATTTCGGCGGCCAGCAGGGGGGGCACCGCCACAATCACCCGCCGGGCTTGCCAGCGCCCGCTCTCGGCATGGACCGTGACCGAATCAGTTTCCTGCACGATGGATTGAACCGGGCTAGAAAGCACCAGGCTTTCCCCCAGGCTCTCTCCCAGTTTTTGCGCCAGCCCGTGCATGCCGCCCTCGAGGCGGTCTTGCTGGGCTCCATTCTTAACCTCGGCCAGGCTCTCCAGCGAGCCTGCGGCCCGTATGTAGGCCAGAAAATATAAAAGCGAGACCTCCTGGGGTTCGGCGCACAAAATAGCCCGGGTAGCCACATCAAACAACCGCCGGGCCGCCTCCGACGAGACCCCAGCCTGCCAGTCCGCCACGGTCTGGGCATCCCAGGTAGCAGCCACCGGGGCTTGCCAGGGGGCCTCCTGCGGTAGTTTCCGGGCCATTTGATTGAGCTGGGCAATGGCTTTTCCCGTCTGCCAGGCCGCCCGCAGGCCAACAGGCGGTACCAGACCCCGGTAGGTTTTACGTTGCCCTCCTATTTCCAGCACCCGCCGCCCAGTCGCATACTGGGGAATCCGGCCCACCCCGAACTCGGCGGCCAGTGCGTCCAGGGCAGTTTGGTGGGGGCCCCGCCAGGTGCCGCCGAAGTCCACGCGCAGCCCGCCCACCTGTCCACCCAAGACCCGGCCCCCCACCCGGTCACGGGCCTCGAGCACCACCACCCTGTAGCCCCGGCGCAGCAGTTCCCGGGCCGCCACCATCCCGGCAAACCCGGCCCCGACCACCAGCACATCGGTCATGGTCTCAGGGTAGAAGATCGGGCCATTCCACACGTGAGAAGGCGACAACTCAAAGGCCAGATACCGATGCAAAAACCATCTCACGCAGACCTTCTGGCGCAGGTGTAGCATGGGCGAAATGTTTTCTCGACCCATCCGGCTTCCTTTCCGGCTTTTGGGCATCCCGGTCTCGCTCGACCTGAGTTTTCTGATCGTGCTGCCTTTGTTTGCCTTTCTGATCGGCAGCCAGCTTCCGGTCTATTTGCAACTTTTGCAAATCAGTGCTCCTCCGGAACTGTTGCAAGGCCCCACCCCCTACCTGCTGGGCCTGCTGGCCGCTTTGGGGCTTTTCCTCAGTGTGCTCATCCACGAACTCGGCCATGCCCTCACTGCCCGGGCCTACGGGGTACAGACCCGCGAGATTACCCTGTGGCTTCTGGGCGGGGTAGCCCAGCTCGAGCAAATCCCCCGCGCCCGTGGTGCCGAGGCCGTTATTGCCATCGCCGGCCCCATTGTGAGCGTGTTGCTCTCGGGGTTCTTTACGGTACTGCGCGGTCTGTTGCCCTCGAGCGCCGCCGAGGGGCAGTTTCTGCTGGGGTACCTGGGCATCATCAACCTGAGTCTAGCCCTGTTCAACCTGGTTCCAGCCCTACCGCTCGACGGCGGGCGCATCCTGCGCAGCCTGCTAGCGCTATACCAACCCTATCTCGTAGCCACCCGCACCGCCGTGGCTACCAGCAAAGTCCTGGCCTTTGGACTGGGCCTGCTGGGCTTGCTGGTGGGCAACCTCTTCATGCTCCTGATTGCCTTTTTTGTCTTTATGGCGGCCAGCGCCGAGGCCGAACAAGCCGTGCTGAACCGGACCCTCGAGGGTCTGCGGGTGCGCGACCTGATGACCCGGGAAGTCAGCGTTGTATCGCCCAGCCTGAGCGTGGCCGAACTTCTGGAAAAGATGATGCTGGAGCGGCATGTGGGCTATCCGGTGGTGGAAGAAGGGCGACTTTTGGGCCTCATAAGTCTAGAAGACCTGCAAGGGGCCTCCCCGCAAACGCGGGTACAGGAGCGCATGCGCCCCCCTTTACAGCTAGACGAATACACCGAGGCCCTCACGGCCCTGCAGCGCATGGCCGAACAGGGGTTCTCGAGGCTCCTCATCACCGACGCCGAAGGCAACCTGGTTGGTATCCTCAGCAAAACCGACTTGCTGCGGGCCTTGCAACTTCGGGCTGCCCAGATGAGCTTGAGCAATCAATCCAGTCCCCCTTTGGGGAGGGCTTGACAGGTTTGAGGGTAGTCGGTACACTTCTCGTTGCGCTGCCGCGAGGTGGCCAAGCTCCTTGACAAAGAAAGATCAGCAGAAACACGTACTAAACGTCGTTTTCTCGGACGTTCTAAACGAGAAAAACCCTGGTTCGCCTTTTTGGGCGAGCATTTTTGGAGAGTTTGATCCTGGCTCAGGGTGAACGCTGGCGGTATGCCTAAGACATGCAAGTCGCACGGACTGTTTCGGCAGTTAGTGGCGGACGGGTGAGTAACACGTAGGTGACCTGCCC
>NZ_QWKY01000104.1 GCF_003574035.1 Meiothermus hypogaeus
CGGGGGCCGATGGCCCTTCACTGTCGGTCGGCGAAGAAAGCGTCTCCCTTCCAAGGGGCGGTATCGCCCTCCGCTACGCGGATAACTTCCAAGGGGCGGTATCGCCCTCCGCTACGCGGATAACTTCGGCCCTGTTGATTCGTTACCGTTCGGTAACGAATCAACCGAATCTGGTATGACCACAAACAAAAAAGACTCCCGCCGAGGCGGGAGTCTTTGGGTTTGAACCTTATTGCTTAGCAGCCGGGGGGGCAAACTGAATAACCCGCAGCACGTCACCGGGGTACTTGGCTTCTTTCATGCCCACGACGTAGTAGTCGGAGAGCTTGCGGTCGCCCTTGCTGTCAAACTCGATGCGACCGGTAAGGCCGTCGAGCTTAACCTCGCGCACGGCGCGGGCTACTTGCTCGCGGGTGGGCTTTTTACCACCGTTGGCCTTGATGGCGGCCTCGAGGGCGTTCAGAATCACGTTGGCAGCATCGAAGGCATACACGGCGTAGGCTTCGGGGTCTTTACCGAACTTGGCCTTGTAGCGCTGGGCAAAGGCAGCAGCCTTGGGAAGGGTGCTGATGGGTCCAGCGGTGGTGGTGAAGAGCACGCCCTTCGAGGCGCTACCGGCAATCTTGACCAGGTCGGAGGCATCCAGACCGTCGCCGCCCATGAAGGTAGCGGTGATGCCGCGCTCGCGCATCTGCTTGACCAGTACGCCGCCCTTGTCGTAAATGCCGCCGTAGTAGACCAGGTCGGGGCGCTGGGCCCGCATCTGGAGGATCAGGGGCTGGAAGTTGGAGGCTTCCTCAGTGCCGACAATGGACAAAACGTTGGCCCCTAGTTCCTTGGCCCGGCTTGCAAAGGCTTCCGCCAGGCCCTGGCCGTAGGGGGTCTTATCGTGGATCACGAACAGGCGGGTGCGCTTGAGAACCTTCACAGCGTACTCGGCTCCTACCGGCCCCTGTACGTCGTCTCGCCCGCAAATGCGGTTGACGCTCAAGTAGCCGCGGTCGGTAACGCGGGGGTTGGTGTTGGCCGGGGAGACCATGACCAGGTTGGTGTCCTTGTAAATTTCTGAAGCGGGGATGGCTACACCCGAGTTCAGGTGGCCCACAATGCCCAGTAGATCGGCGTCGTTGACAATACGGCGCGCTACTGCCACACCCACATCGGGGGTCGCCTGGTCATCTTGAGGGGCAAACTGAAGCTGGAAGCCAAGCTGCTGGAAGCGGGCTTGGGCATCCTCGATGGCCATCTGGGCGCCCTGCTGGATGGCTGTACCCAGACCCGACTGCGGCCCGGACAGGGGCGAGACCGAAGCGATCTTGATGACGTTGGACTGAGCCGAGGCCACACCCAGGGCCAACGCGCCCAGCGCTAGAATTGCGAGTTTTCTCATGCCGATTCCTCCTAAACCTTCTTTTAGCCAAAAAACGGCTGGTCTATTCTACCCAATCCAGGCCGATGTGTGTCAATGTGGGTCATTGTTTTGCGATCCAGCCAATACGAAGGTACACAATTTTGCTGAGAATGCAACTTTGACTCAAGACACAATTGAGCGCTTAAAATCGTGAATTGTGAAGAGTATCAACAAGCCTGGGCGGGGTGTTGAGGCAGGCCATCCACCGTTGGGTGGAGAGAGGTCGAGAGGAAGTAGGGCGATGCTCGATTTGCACGGTTGTGCTTGCAAAGCCTAGATGTGTGGCCAGCCAGATAGAGTGCCCTTTGCACAATGCAAGTAATACCAGATTCGGTTAGTTCGTCACCCTTTGGTGACGAACTAACCCGACCGAAGGGAGTGCTCTAGGATTCAAAAAGACAGCCTCTGGTGTTTTTTGGTTTTGTAAACTGTCTTTTTGAATCCGGTATAAACATGGAGCCCAGCGGTACTCAATATTCGGCCAGGTACTGATCGAGTTCCCACCGATGAACGGCAATGCGGTATGAGTCCCACTCGACCCGCTTGGCGTTCAGGAAATCCTTGTAGACCTGCTCTCCTAAGGCATTGCGTACGACCCGGTCTTTTTGTAAGGCTTCCAGGGCCTCGCGTAAGGTTCCGGGCATCTCGCTAACACGGTACTTGCGCCTGTCACGTACCGAAAGCTCATATACGTCGCGTTCGATGGGGGGTGGGGGGGTCAGGTTGCTCTCGAGGCCCTCGAGCCCGGCGGCCAGAATCACCGCCAGGGCCAGGTAGGGGTTGCAGGAGGGGTCGGGGAAACGAAACTCTGCCCGGGTTCCCGCGCCACGCCGCTTGGGCACCCGAATCATGGCGCTGCGGTGCGAAACCGACCAGGCCACACTGGTGGGGGCTTCGTAGCCTGGGGTCAGGCGTTTATAGGAGTTGACCAACGGGTTGGTGATGGCGGCCATGCCCTCTGCGTGTTCAAACAGGCCGGCAATAAACTGCAAGGCCGTTTTAGAGAGCTGATGCGGCCAGACCTCGAGCCTTCCTTTAGGCTCATAAAAGGCATTTTCACCGTTTTTGAAGAGCGAGAGGTGAAAGTGCAGGCCCGAGCCGTTGATACCAGCAATGGGCTTGGGCATGAAGGTGGCGTGCAGGCCGTGGTTGATGGCCACACGCTTGACCACAAACTTGAGCGTGGTCAGGTGATCGGCTGCCTGAAGGGCATTGGTGTATTTGAGATCAATTTCGTGCTGGCCGGGGGCACCTTCGTGATGGGCGGCCTCGAGCTGCAAACCCAACCGAACCAACATATCCACCATATCCCGCCGGGCTTCTTCACCCTTATCGGTGGGAGCTAGATCGAAGTAGCCCGCCCGGTCGTAGGTGTGGGTGGTGGGGCTGCCTTCAGGACTGCGGTTGAAGAGGAAGAACTCCACCTCGCTACCCACGTAAAGGTTGTCGTAACCTTTTTTCTGGCTTCGCTCGATTTGTCGCTTGAGCACCTGCCGGGGGTCGCCCTCAAAGGGCTTGCCATCGGGGTAGGCGATATCGCAGATGAGGCGGGCGACAGCGCCTTTGGTGGTGGGCTCGAGCTCCTTTGGGTAGATGATAAAGGTGTTGTAATCCGGCTTCAGCAGCATGTCCGACTCTTCGACCTCGGTGCGACCAAAGCCCTCGATAGAGGACCCGTCGAACATAATTTCGCCGTCCAGTGCTTTTTCGAACTGGTTGACGGGTAGTTCTACTACCTTGTTGATGCCCAGAATATCGGTGAACTGCAATCGCAAAAAGCGTACCTGATGGTCTTTTAGCTCTTGCAAAATGTCCTGCTTGGTTCGTGCCATGTGTACAGCATACCGGTACCGCCGGGGCTTTTGACAGGCGTATTGTTATAGCCAGGTGCATGGGTGCGATTCGTAGAACGGTGCTCAAATCCCAAAAAACGATTGCGGGTTATACCTAAAAGTGGCCACTACAAAGCCTGTGGGTTGCGACATAGCCACAGGTTGTATTTGATTCAGATTAAGGCATTTTGTGATCCATCTCAGTCAAGGGGTGATTGAAGCCACTATCATTGACCCGTTTTGTGGCGTTTTACGCAGCCAAACTTGGGAGGAAGCATGAAAAAAACCTGGTTGGCAGTAATGGCTTCGTTGGGAATCGGCAGTGTGGCCCTCGCGGATGGCTTTTCCATTACCGGAAACTTGCAGTTTTTGCCCGATTTTGGCGTGGTGGGTGGACAGTTTATTACGCCTTACCGCAGCTACCGGGGTACGGCGGTCAACTACACGTTTAACCTGACCGACAATATTGTGGCCGGCGCCAGTCTGCGCCCGGGGTTTTTTGCCGGGCAGTTCGTACTGGCCAGCCGCGCCGGGCTGGTGGGGGTTGCCAAGCTCAACGAATCCAATGCGGGCTACGTGGAAGGAGCAATTCGTTTTGGCTCGAACCAGATTATCCTGCCTGGCCCGTTTAGCTTCGACTTCGATGCGGGCGGGGAAATCTTCATCACCCAGCGTATTGCCGATGCAGCCGTGTTATATGGGGGCGCAGGCCTGGACGCAAGCCTGGTGGTCGTGCCGACCATAACGCTGAACGCAGCAGCCAATGCCTATGCGGGCTTGAAACTCGAACTGACCCGCGACCTGAGTGCCTATCTGGAAGGGGGTCTTCGCTATCCGTTTGGCCTCAGCCTGGGCTACGACATAACCGCTTCCCTGTATTACACCATCGTGCGGGGTGTGCGCCTGGGCATATATGGGGGTTACGCCAATTCCAGTGGGGCCGCAGGCGCATGGAAACTGGGTATTGCCGGCGAATGGACGGAAAAACCCGAAACCCTGGGAACTCCGGGCAACTACCTGCCCTGAAGTATCGCGCCCTTCACAGACGTTGCCGCCCATCCGGGCGGCAACTATTCTGTCTTGGATAGAGGATTCTTGATTCTCGGGAGGCTCATTCTATGCGAAGAGCGCTCTAAGCTCGATAAGCCAGCGGCCTCCCGTTCGGGAGGCTTTTTTGATGCTTACCGCTGGGCCATCCGGTAGACAGTGCCCCGGTGGTCAATCACATACAGCTCGCCAGCGGCATCTTCGCCAAAGGAGCTGATGTTCAGGTCGGTTCGGAGAACTTCCCGGCTCTGCCAGCGCTCACCCTGCGGGGTAGCAGCCCAGATACGGCCACTCACGTAGTCGGCGTAGAAGTAGGCTCCACGAAAGGCCGGCATAGCGCTGCCCCGGTAACGGTAGCCCCCGGTGATGGAGCGACCCTGGTCGTGGGTGTAGGTTAGCACCGGCATGACCAGCCCCTCGCGGTTGCAGTTTTGAGAGGGGTTGAAGCAGCGGTCACCCTCCATGATGCGCCAGCCGTAGTTCTCGCCACCCTTGCTGCTGGCAGGCTGGAAGTGCACTTCTTCGACAGCATTCTGGCCCACATCGGCAATCCACATATCGCCGGTCTGGCGGTCGAAGCTGAAGCGCCAGGGGTTGCGCCAGCCATACGACCAGATTTCGCTCTTGCGTCCGGCCAGGGTGGGGTTGTCGGCGGGAATGGCATAGGCCCGGTTGCCTTCGCTGCGGTTGACGTCTATTCGCAAAATTTTGCCCAGCAAGGTGTCGAGCCGCTGGCCGGCGTTGATGGGGTCACCCCCTGCACCGCCGTCGCCCATGCCGATGTAGAGCATGTTATCCGGGCCGAAGGCGATCATGCCCCCGTTGTGGTTGGCGTAGGGCTGTTCGATGGTCAAGAGGATCTGAGCGGAAGCTGCATCGGCGCGGTTGCCGTTTGCGCGGTAGCGGGCCACTACGGTACTACCCTGGCGGTTGGTGTAGTTGACGAAGAACAGGTTGTTCTGGCGAAAGTTGGGGTGGAACGCCAGTCCCAACAAACCCCGTTCACCGCAACAGGAAACCAGACTGCTTACGTCCAGGAAAGGCTCGGCCAGTAGCCGCCCTTCTTGCAGAATGCGGATGGTGCCGCCTTGCTCCACAATGAATAGCCGTCCGGTGTTGTCGGGCGAA
Organism: Meiothermus hypogaeus; assembly: GCF_003574035.1. Lineage (GTDB taxonomy): Bacteria > Deinococcota > Deinococci > Deinococcales > Thermaceae > Meiothermus > Meiothermus hypogaeus. The sequence continues at coordinate 5,419 of NZ_QWKY01000104.1, forward strand.
TAGGTCAGAAACAACGGGCGACTGAGATTATTGGCTACTGGAACCAGGTTGATGGTTTGGGCGTACGTCAGACTAAGTACCAAGAGGACAAAAAAGATCATTGCTCGCATGGCTCCAGTGTAGCCAAGCGCAGCCTGAGGCCGATGTGTGTGGGCTACAGGTTGGGTTTCAAGCGCAGAATCTTTCCGTTGTCGGTGGAGATATATATCAAACCATCCGGCCCGGTGACAATATCGCGCAAGCGGCCAAAACCAGGATGGGGGCCGCTGTTGGTATCAATCAAGATCTCCTCCTGCACGACCGACTTCCCATTCAAAACCAGCCGGTATAGCCGCCCGGTTTTAAGCGTGACAAAGAAAAGGTTGTTGCGCCAGGCGGTAAAGACGTTGCCTGTGTAGAACATCATGTCGCTGGGTGCGATGGTGTCGCTGGCCGTGTAGTGCTTGATTGCAGGCTCGTAGTTGTTCACGCTGGGGCAGGGGTCGGTGCCCATGCAGTTGGGCCAGCCGTAGTTCTTGCCCTTATGGATGACATTGAGTTCGTCCTTTACATTGGGTCCATGCTCGGTAGACCACAGAAGGCCGGTGCCCGGCTGGAAGGCCAGTCCTTGAGGATTACGGTGTCCCAGCGTCCAGACAGGACTACTGGGGAAGGGGTTATCGCTGGGTATCGAGCCATCGGGGTTGACACGGAAAATTTTTCCAGCCAACGCAGAGAGATCTTGGGCGGCGGGTTGATCCTGGGCGTCTCCCATTGAAAAGTAGAGCTTGTCATCGGGGCCCCACACCACCCGGCAGCCGTTGTGGGTGGACGCACCGCGCATGTTATCGAGTAAGATCAATTCATTGGTCAGAGAACTGCCGGAAATCTCGAAGCGCGAAAGCCGGTTGCGCGAACCACCGCTCGAGATCGAATAGCAAATGTAGACCCATTTATTACTGGCAAAGTTGGGATCTAGCTCCATACCCAGGATACCGCCTTCGCCATCGTCTCTGACTGCCGAGGTGCCGTTGTAGTCTGTTATGGCTCCGGTACTCACGTTCAAAGCACTCACGCGAATCTGGCTCAGATCGCGATTGGTAAACAGCAGTCGGCCATCGGGAGCAAAATGGATGCTCCAGGGTACGCCGCCTAGCCCACTCTTAACTTCTTCTACCCGAAAACTGATGGAACCAGAGGAGGGATCGTTGTTCTGACAACTGACCAAGCCAAGGGTTAGCAATGCAAGAATAAAAAGCGATCTCATGGATTCTCCTGGATGGGCTCTGCTTCAAGAAACCTGGCTTACCCGAGCCTAAACTAAGTCTTGGTTCTGAGTGCTTGCTGAAACCGGCATAAAGTTTCCTAAAAACTGAAGAAGGGGTATGTCAGCCATTTCCAGATATGACACACGCCTCCCTATAACTGTATAGGTCTGGGGTCAGAACTGAAATGGCCCAGTTCCAATCACCATGGTTTCATCTCCGCTCCGCGCAGATGCAGAGTACACAAGGTTTTTGGAAATACACCCAGCCAAAGTGGCCTGATGGATGGTTGACCTCGAGCAGTTATAGAATGACGTGGAAGTACTGCAGAGGAGGAATCATGCGTCGTAGAGATGTACTCAAAGCAGGTTTGGTTGGTGGAGCAGCCCTGGCGGGGTTGACCAGGGCCCAGAACGGCAACTTCACCATGACCATCGTCCACATCAACGACACCCACGCCCGGCTCGAGCCCACCGGCGGCCTGACCCTGGGGGGGCAGCAGAACCAGCGCCTGGGGGGCTTTGCCCGGGTGATATCGCTATTCGACCGGCTGCGGGGCACCGCTACCAACCCTTTGTTTTTGCATGCGGGGGATGTGTTCCAGGGTACGCTTTACTTCAATCAATACCAGGGGCTGGCCGACCGCTATTTCCTGCACCGCATGGGCATCCGGGCCATGGCCCCAGGTAACCACGAGTACAACCTGGGGCCTGATGGGCTGGCCAACTTTTTGAACGGGGTGCGCTTTCCGGTGGTCTCGGCCAACACCGACGTCTCCAGGGAACCCAAACTGGCCGGGCGCATCAAGCCCTATGCGGTGGTAAGCGTGGGGGGCCAGCGGGTAGGCATCATTGGCCTTACCACCCCCGAGACCTCCATCCTCTCGAGCCCCGGCCCCAATGTGCGTTTTACCGATCCGGTTCCAGCCACCCAGCAAGCCGTGGTGGAGCTACTGGCCAAAGGCGTGAAGTACATTGTGGTGCTTTCGCACCTGGGCTACCCACAGGATCAGGAGTTGGCCCGCAAGGTGACGGGGGTGCAGGTGATTGTGGGCGGCCATAGCCACACCCTGCTGGGCCAGACCCCCTTCCCCGAGCTGCGCCCGGGCGGGGCTTACCCCACCATTGTGAAGAACCCCGAAAACAAGGATGTGCTGGTGGTACAAGCCTGGGAGTGGGCCAAGGTGGTGGGCCGCTTGCAGGTCACCTTCAATGCCCAGGGCGAACTGGTGGCCCATCAGGGCCAGGTCATCCCGATGAGCGCTAACCTGCCAGAAGATCGCTTCGCCCTGGACGCCATTGCTGCGTATGGCCTGCCCATCGCGGCGCTGCGGGCCCAGGTGGTTTCCAGGGCGGCTGTGGCCCTCAACGGCGAGCGCAACGACGTGCGCCGCCGCGAGACCAACCTGGCCAACCTGATTGCCGATGCGATGCTCTGGAAGACCCGCCAGGCTGGGGCTACCATCGCGCTGCAAAACGGCGGGGGCATCCGGGCCAGCATCCCAGCAGGAAACATTACCGTGGGGCAGGTCAACGAGGTACTGCCCTTTGGCAATACCCTGACGGTGCTCGAGCTCAAGGGCAGCGAGATTTTAGCGGCCCTGGAGAACGGGGTTTCCCAGTGGGAGCAGATTGCAGGCCGCTTCCTGTCCGGTGTGGCCGGTATCCGCTACACCTTCGATATGGCCCGTCCAGCGGGCAGCCGCGTGACCCAGGTTCAAGTCCAGACCCAGACCGGTTTCCAGCCACTCGACCCGAACGCCACCTACCGTATCGTGACCAACAGCTTCACGGCCTCAGGGGGCGACGGCTTTACCTCCTTCCGCGATGCCAAAGGCTTCCGGGTAGATACCGGCTTCAGCGATGCAGAAGTGCTGATCGAGTACCTGCGAACCCAGCCCTCCTGGGAGCCCCGCCTGGAAAACCGCATCACCATCTTGAACGAACCCAGGGGTCAGCGCTGGGAAGGGCCGTTCTACGTGGACAGCTTCCTCCGTGTGGGGGTGTAATAAGAAATCCCTCTGATCCATTCCCTCATCATCCTCCCGGCCACCAGTGGAAGAGGGTATGGCTCCGAATAAGGTCCGGCTGGGTCTGCAGATAGGCACAGCGGGCTTCCACTTTGCTCCACAGTGCCTCTTCATCCTCCACCTGCCCATTGGCCACCACCCCATCAATCAGCCCCCAGGTTCGTTCCACGGGCTGCAGCTCAGGCGAGTAGGGGGGCA
>NZ_QWKY01000105.1 GCF_003574035.1 Meiothermus hypogaeus
CAATGCCGGCAAATACCCGCAAAGCATCCAGCGGGCGCTTGACCGCGCGGAAGTTCGAAACGTGCATTACGATGGCCTCTTCCGGCTGGGCAAAACGGGCCCGGTAGGCTGGATCGCGGTTGGGCTTTTGCGCTCGAGCCCCACTGGCCTGCATCAAGCATTGCAAAAGGAGGCGTCCATGCCGCTTGAGTTTGAGAAGCCCATTGAAGAGCTCGAGGCCAAAATCGCCGAGCTCGAGGGCTTCGCTGCCAGCAGCGGGGTAGACCTCTCGGGCGAGTTGCAGGTTCTGCGGGAGCGCCTGGCCCAGCTCAAATCGGATACCTTCGATAACCTGTCGCGCTGGGAGCGGGTGCAACTGGCCCGCGCCCCGGGCCGCCCCACCACCCTCGATGTCATCGAGGGCACCATGACCGAGTTTGTGGAGCTTTATGGCGACCGCACCTTTGGCGAGGACGCCGCGGTGGTGGGGGGGCTGGCCCGGCTCGAGGGCACCTCGGTGGTGGTGGTGGGCCACCAAAAGGGCCGCGACACCAAGGAAAACATCAAGCGCAACTTTGCCATGCCCCATCCAGAGGGCTACCGCAAGGCCATGCGCCTGATGGATCTGGCCGACCGCTTTGGCCGTCCCTTCATCGCCTTTATTGATACCCCCGGTGCCTATCCGGGCATTTCTGCTGAAGAACGCGGCCAGGCCTGGGTAATTGCCCAGAGCATCCAGCGCATGGCTCGGCTGCGGGTACCGGCCATTGCCGTCATTCTTGGCGAGGGCGGCTCGGGTGGGGCACTGGCCATTGGGGTGGGCAACCGGGTGCTCATCCTGGAAAATGCCTGGTACTCCGTAATCTCGCCTGAATCCTGCGCGGCCATCCTTTGGCGCGACGCCAAGGAAGCCGCCAAAGCTGCCGAAGCCCTCAAGCTCACAGCTCCCGACCTCCTGAGCCTGGGTATCGTAGACCGAATCATCCCCGAACCAGGCGGAGGCGCCCACCGCAACCCTGCCGCCACCCTGGCGAGTATCCAGCAAGCCCTGGTGGCCACCCTGGAAGAACTCTCGAGGCTGGGCCCCGAAGAACTTTTCGAAGACCGTTACCGGCGTTTCAGGGGCCTGGGGCGCTACCAGACCTGAGCCCTGCTTATGGTTCGACCCGCACTATTCGCGCCACCGAAGGCACGCCACTTTGATTGATGATGAACACCATGTAGTAAGTAGGAGGGGCCAGGTTGGCGCTGGCAGGTGCAGCTACCGTTAGGCTGGATGCGTCCCTGGACTGAATCGGGAGGGCCAAGAACCGCTGGGTGTAGTTGAAGGCGTGGGTAGAAGCACCCAGGCCCAACAACGTGACCGATTGAATATTGGCCGCATCGGGGGTCACGATGGAAAAGCTCTGGCCATAGCGAATACTGCTCGGCACACTGCTGATGGTGGGGCGCGCTGCCAGTGAACCGCTGCTGTCGAAAAGATACGGCGGGTAGTAAATCTCGTAGTTGAGTTGATTCACCCCGGCCCTGGCGCTCCCGCTACCCGGCTGGCAATCGGCCCCACAACCACCGCTCCCTGCTGTCCATACGGTGGCATCGGGCAACAGCAAGGCTACCGCATGGTAGTTGCGCGGGCGCTGGGACCGGGCTGTTGTCGTCCAGGTGTTGCTGGCGGGATTCCAGATCTCGCTGTCGTAAACTGAGCTCGAGTCGTCGAAGAGAGGGCCTCTGTTGCCACCATTGACGAAAACACGACCATTCGCCAGCAAGGTTGCGCTAAGGTGGGTGCGGGCAAAGGCCATCGAGGGGCCTGCCACCGAGGTTACATTGGTTCCGCTAAGCTCGATCAGGGTGGTGGTTGCGGTGGCCGTTTGGCCCCCGCCGATGGTTATGATGCGACCGGGTGTATACATCACCGACGAGCCGTAATAGCGGCCTGGGCCCTGACGAACCCAGGTCTGGCTACTCCACGAGCCGGATCCGACTGTATTGAGGTAAGACATGGTATTGTTCCAACCTGCGTGGAAGACCAGGCCGTTGGGTGCAACATGCATCCAGGGAAAGTAGTGCTCGAAATCGCGCCCGCTGGTGGTGGCCCCAGTAAGCTGGCGCAAGGTGCCGTTGGTCTGCCAGACTTCGTGCAGGGTGTTGTTGGCCCCGGTCTCGGTCTGGCCACCGGTAATGAGCAGTTCGCCGTTGGGCAACGGCGTGACACTCGGATACCAGCGTCCGGCCCGCATGTTGGGGCCTCGAGTCCAGGTTTTGGAGACCGGGTCGAAGATGTTGGTGTGCAGGCTGCCGTTGGGCGTGCCCAGGTTGCCCCCGGCTACCAGCAAGCGCCCATCCTGCATAACGGCCCAGCCCGCGCAGAAGAGGTCAGTGGTGTTGTTGTTAACCTCCTCGAAGGTGTTTGTAACCGGATCCCACAGGGTCACGATGGAGCTCTGGTGGAAGGCCGCATTGGCATCCTGCATATCGCGGTAGACCCCAATACGGTCGTAGCTATACCAGGCAATCACCTTGCCATCGGGCAAGAGTGCAGCATGGGTCGCCACCAACGGGAAGTCGCGCACCGGGCCAAAAACCCCCCGGGTGCTGGCAGTGCTGCCTCCGTTGATCGGGGTTTCGATGGGCGGTGTGGTCACGCTGGCACCAGCGGCTGAACCCCGAGCCCCGTTCACCACCGCAGCGACCTGATAGCTATAGGTTGTGCTGGCCGAGAGGCCGTTGTCCACAAAGCTCGAGGCCGTCGGCGACCCCACCTGTACAAAAGAACCCGAGTTACCGGTGCGCCGCTCCACAATGTAGCTGCTCGCCCCGCTCACAGCCGACCAGTCCAGATAGACACTACCTGCCGAAAGCCCTACGGCAATCAGGTCGGTTGGGGCTGCAATGGGGTCGGGCTGGTTGCTATCAGAGTACAAGTAGCGCTGGGGAATGATTTCTCTGGGCTGGCTGGGACTGCTCCAGAAGAGTTGGGCCGATGCACCACCGGTGTTTTCAAAATACTCCATTCGGATGCTGTAGCGTTGCCCCGCAACCAGGGTGATGGTACCACTACGGTCGGCAGCAGACTGGTTACGCCATCGGTCAACGATAAGTTGGTTGTTGACCCACAAACGCACCCCATCGTCGGTGCGGGTGATGAAAGTATAGGTTTCACTGAAGCGGGCCTCGAGCTGACCTGTCCAGCGCACGCTGAAGGTATCCGGGCCGATCCGGGGGTCAGGCGAGCCAGTGCCCCAGTTGAAGTTGATGGTGGCATCGGTGCGGGTGAAGCTGGTGCCGGTAAAGTCTATGTTGTCGTAGTAACGCCCCGAAAGGCCATTCCCGCCTGTGGCGGCTGCTGGAGTGGTCACCTGTTGCTCCACACCCCCGCTGCTACCAGCGGCATTGACGGCCCGCACCCGGTAGGTATAGGTGGTGTTGGCCGTGACGGTGTTGTCGGTATAGGTAAGGGCCGTAAGGTTGCTGGCCAGTACGCTGTAGCTGCCCGTTCCCACCCGGCGGTCCAGGGCATAGCTAGTCGCCCCCGTCACCGCACTCCAGTTCAGCACCACGCTCGAGGCCGAGGTAGCGTTGGCCGTAAAGGTGGAGGGATTGGCCGGGGGTTGGGGCTGGCTCGAGCCAGCAACCCACTCAAACCAGTCGTAGTTTCCAGCGGCAAAGTCGGTGGTTGAAACCGCCTCAAAGGAAAATCGCACCACCCGGGTACCGGCAGTCAGGGGAATGGCGGCGCGGGTGACAATGTTGTAGGTATCCCAGTTGCCGGCCGCCGGCACATCCAACAAGCCGGTCACATCCTGATCGTCTACCAGCACTCGGAACCGGGCTCCGGCCATCCGGTTATTGACCCGCACCCGCAGGTCGTAGTTGCCGGTCTGGGCCACGACCACGGTGTACTCGAGCCACTCGCCCGCCGCAGTCCAGCCCACCAGGCCCCATCCCGTACCGGCCAACACGTCTACCGGGGTATCGCGGTAACTCCCTCCCCGATTGAGGGTGTCGCTATCGGAGAAGGAGATGCCTTGGCCCCCTTCATCAAAGTCTTCAAACTGAATCAAACCGGGAATCGGCCAGGGGGTGCTGCGGCCATAGGGGGTTTGCTGGGGGTTGACGGCAGGGGTGGTGGTACTGGTCTCGACCCCGGTGGTAATGTCCGTTCCATTGGTCGCTTTTACCCGGTAGGTGTAGGTGGTGCTGGCCGTCAGGCCGGTATCGGTAAAGGTGGTGGCGGTGGGGGTGGCAATCTGGATGAAGCTGGTGCTGGTGGTGCGGCGCTCGAGGATATAGCCGGTAGCTCCACTGGCGGGGTTCCAGCTTAGCGCAATGCTGGTAGGCGAGGTAGCCGAAGCGGTAAAACCGGTCGGGTTGAGGAGGCTGGTACTTCCCGCGCACACCAGCCGGGCATTGGCCCAGTTGGCGTGATCGTAGTAGACGTTGTCTCCCCCATCGCTGATAACCAGGCGCAGTTGCTGCCGCCCGGTCACGTCCACATCGATTGCTTGGCTTGGGCTATTACCCCGAATTACCCCAGAGTTGAACAGGCTCACACCATCGGCGAATACCTGAAACACCACCGAGCCCCACTGGGTCTGGGTATCTATCTCATCATCCAGGCCCACCACGGCTTGAAACCGGCTACAGTTGGCCTCCAGGCTGTATACAATCTCCGAATTGGCGTGTGCACCCAATCCTTTGGCATAGGTCACGCCGTTGAGGGTGAGGGTACGACCATCACCTGCCGCCGACTCGCCATTGCTCTGGTCACGCTCCACCGGCCCCCAGCCGTTGGTGGCGGTTACCCAGTTCAAGTCGCTCAGGAATACATTGCCCGTAGGGGCAGCCATGATGCTCAGGTTGCGCTCACTCCAGAGCTTGGGCCCTAACTGGTAGGGCTGAGGGATGCTGGAACCCGGGCTCGAGCATGCCGCCAGAACCACCCCCAACATCAAAAGCCAAAGTTTGTTATTCCAATACGGCATCATATCCAAACCTCCGGCCGCTTCCCGGCTATGTCATTAATCTGAGGCCGCCATGTATTTATCAAAGATTTAGCTTGATGTAATGGATGTCTAATCTATTGTAGCTGGATTCGGGACATTTGCCCCGTTACCCCCTTCGTTATTCCCGACCGATAAGTAAGAAACGCATTCGCTCTGTGCTGCGAACTGGTGCCTTGAACTCGAGGCTTGACACCAAATAACACTGTAAAGTATATTGACGTTGTGAGCAGTGCAACCCTAACCCGACAAGAACGCATCAAGCAGCGCAGTGCCGAGCGCCGCGAACGGTCTCGCCAAAAGACCCGCCAGGCCATTCTGGAAGCTGCCATTCGGATGTTTGAGCGCGAGGGCTACGAGGGTTTTAGTTTGCGTCAGGTCGCCGAGAACATTGGCTATACCCCCACGACCATCTACCTCTACTTCAAGGACAAAGACGACCTCTTATTTGCAGTCTGCTCCCAGGGGTTTACCGAATTTAACCAGGCCTTGCAAGCCGCCTATGCGGCTCATTCCAATCCTTTAGAACGGCTAAAGGCCTTGGGCTGGGCCTATCTCGAGTTTGGCCTCTCGCATCCCCTGCACTACCAGATGATGTTCATGCAAAGGGCCGAATGGGTCACCAAAGCCACCAACACCAAGGGCGATACCGAAGGTGCCAACGCCTACATCATCCAGATGAACGCGGTGATCGAGGCCATGAAGGCCGGGGTCATCCGCATGGGTGACCCCATCGAAACGACCAACCTTATCTGGTCTGGTATCCACGGTATCGTCTCTCTGGCGCTTAGCATGAAAGGTATAGTCCCCAAGTGGGAAGAAAGCGAGGTGCGACGGTTGGTCGAAGATTATTTCCAAATGCTGACTCGAGGCTTACAGCCCTAACTCTTTTTTGCAAGTAACTTTACAGTGTTAATCTACATGAATGAAATAAGCAAAGGAGATGCGTATGAAGGAACTACACGTGATCTTCGGCACGGGCCCCCTGGGATGCTCGGTAGCTGAGGAACTAATAAAGCGCAACAAAGCCGTGCGGATGATCAGCCGCTCGGGCCAGGCCGGGGTACCTGGCGTAGAAACCGTGGCGGGCGATGCCCTTTCGCTCGAGTTTACCCGCCGCATAACCGATGGCGCTGCGGTGGTCTACCAGTGTGCCCAGCCCGCCTACCACCGCTGGGCCGAAGAGTTTCCTGCTTTGCAAGCCAGCATTCTGGAAGGTGCTGCCGCCAATAAAGCCAGGCTGGTCATCGCCGACAACCTCTACATGTATGGCGACCCCAACGGGCAGCCAATCAACGAGGAGTCACCGCAAAACCCCACCAGCAAAAAAGGCAAGGTTCGTAAGGCAATGGCGGATGCGGCCTTAGCCACCCACCAGGCGGGCAGGTTACAAGTCGCGCTCTCGAGACCTTCACACTACTTCGGCCCTGGCTACAAAGTTACGGGCAACATGGTTTTCAAAAAAGCGCTCAGCGGCCAGGCCATGCAGTTTTTGGGTCGCCTTGACCAGCCCCACAGCTTTAGCTATGTACCCGATGCGGGCCGGGCCATGGCAGTTTTGGGAACCAGTGAGCAGGGATGGGGCCAGGTCTGGATTCCGCCCGTACAGCCCACCCTGACTCAATTGGAATTCGCACAAAAAATCTGGCAAAGCGCTGGGCAAACCGGCAAACCCAAAGTCCAGGCCTTGAGCCGCTTCATGACCCAACTGGCAGGGCTGTTTATACCTACCATCCGCGAGACGGTGGAGATGCTGTACGAGTTCGAGAAACCCTATGTGGTGGACGCTTCCAGGTTCGAGCGTACCTTTGGGGTCAAGGCTACCCCCATGGACGAGGCCATCCGGCTGACCTTAGAGCACTACCGCCAAACTGTACCGCTCAAGCAAACCGCATAAAAGGAGGAAGCCATGAAAAAAGTACTCGTAATTCTCGGACACCCCCGCTCGGATAGCCTCAGCCACGCGCTGGGCCAAGCCTACGCCGAAGGCGCCCGCCAGCATGCGGAGGTGCGCATCCTGGAGGTGAATCGGCTCGAGTTTGCCCTCAGTTACCCTACCCGCACCGCCTACGACAACAAGGTAGAGGGGGTACTCGAGCCCGACCTGCAAAAAGCCCAGGCCGACATCCAGTGGGCCGACCACCTGGTGTTCGCTTACCCGCAGTGGTGGGGCGGGGTGCCCGCCTTGCTCAAGGGCTTTATCGAGCGGGTCTTTTTGCCGGGGTTTGCCTTCAAGTACCGCAAGGGCTCGGCCTTACAAGACCAACTTTTGAAGGGCAAAACCGCACGGCTTTTGGTCACCATGGACGCACCCAGTTGGTGGAACCGCTGGGTCTATCGCAATGCGGTTCACAACGCCATGCTGCACCCTACGCTGCACTTCTGCGGGGTGAAGCCGGTACGCATCAGTGAGTTCTGTGTGGTGCGGAAATCTACGCCCATCCAACGGCAAAGGTGGCTCAGGGCTACCCGCACGTTGGGCCAGCGAGAAGCGAGGCAAGGCATCGCCACAAGCCCATCCATCGGGAGGGCTGTATGACCGGGGATCTCAGGAGAATCGCAGAGAAACGTGCCAGGGCCAGGCTGGGTTTCTACATTCATGCCAGCAGCTTTGTCCTGGTAAGCGCCATGCAGTTTGGCATCAACCTCTTCACCACCCCCTGGGTGTTGTGGTCGGTCTTCTCCATCACGGGCTGGGGGCTGGGGGTAGCCATCCACGGGCTGGTGGTCTGGTTCAAAACTTCCGACCTTAGGAAATGCCTGATTTGTGAAGAGCTCGAGCATCTGCAAAGCCCCCAGATCATCGAAACCCCGATTAGATCATCGGTACGAGTGACGGAAAAGCCTCAGGAAACCCAGTGCCAGGTTCGGGCAACCAGGAGATAACTATGATCCAGATCGGACGATTTACAGCCCAGCACGAGGGGCCGTTGGTGGTGTTTTTGATCGGAGTGCGCATCAACAACTGGTGGCGCTTTAGAGAATGGCTTCCGGTGGTACAGGCCATGAGGCCCATGATCCAGTACCTTTACCACCACCCCGAAAGCGGCTTTCTGGGCCTGGGGGGCCAGTGGCTCAGCATGGATTTTCGTGGCCTCCTGATGGTGCAGTACTGGCGCAGCAGCAACGACTTGGAGCGCTTTGCCCGCACCGACCCAGAGTTGCACCCCGAAGCCTGGCGTAACTTCTTCCGGCAGTCCTATAAGGGTGGGGCGGTGGGCATCTGGCACGAGACCTATGTGGTCGAGCGGCAGGAGGCGGTATATGGCAACATGCCGCTGATGGGCCTGGCCAAGGTAAGCAAGGCCGTGCCTATTCGTGGCAAGCTGGAAACCATGCGCGAGCGGCTGCAAAAGGAATCGGTGTGAGACAGATCGCCCAGAGCCTTTACCAGCTCGACCTGGGCATCATCAGCGCCAATCTTAGAGCGCTCTTCACACAGAATGAGCCTCCCGAAAATCAAGAATCCTCTATCCGAGACAGAACCGTTGCCGTCCGGAAACTCGAAACCCAAGCACCCGTGGGCCGGGCCCGGCCCACGCTTGGGTGCATAACATGCGTCTGGGCTCAGACGCATTCTCGTTTTCGTGGGCGGCAACGTCTGTGAAGGGCGCGATATACGATACCGGATTCAAAAAGACAGTTTACAAAAACAAAAAACCCCTTAGGTTGTCTATTTGAATCCTAAGTATCTCCACATCAGATTTTTACCTCTACAGCCCCCAGTAGACCTAAGGCATGCAAAAGGGCTTGCTTGAGTTGCGAGAGGCAAGCGTAATGACGGCGGGGCAGGAGGAAGGCTTTGAGCTTTT
>NZ_QWKY01000106.1 GCF_003574035.1 Meiothermus hypogaeus
CTTCCAAGGGGCGGTATCGCCCTCCGCTACGCGGATAACTTCCAAGGGGCGGTATCGCCCTCCGCTACGCGGATAACTTCCAAGGGGCGGTATCGCCCTCCGCTACGCGGATAACTTCGGCCCTGTTGATTCGTTACCGAATGGTAACGAATCAATCGAATCTGATATCACACTGCACGATCAAAAGCGAAGGGCGTCTGCGGGGTTAAGAAAGCAGGTTGGCTTTGTGTAGCATGAATTCCAGAACAGCCTCAGGTTCTGGCCTGCCCGATTCGGTTTGCTCTCTGCAAAAAGCCGGCTACAAACCCTTGCGCTTCAAACCCCACAGCCCCACTCGAGCACCTTTACAAACCGCCTTCCGTCCCAGCGCCAGACCTTGCTGCCCCAGCCCTCGTGCACCCAGTCCTCGGTGATGATTTCCATCTTGCCATCACCATCGAGGTCGAGGATGGCCCCAACCCGGCGGGTAATCACGGTGGGCATCCCCTCGGTGCCATCGAAGGGTTTTTCGAGGTGGGTCGCCTCCAGCACATACGTCCGCAGGTCGGTATCGCTCAGCAGCTTGCGCACCAGCACCAGGCCATAATCCCCCACCTCCTGGGCATAGCGACCTTCGATTTGGCCCTGGTTGATAGAGAAACCCGGCTGGTTGGCGCTCAGAATAACTTCGTCGCGTCCGTCGCCATCGAGGTCGGTGCGCAGGGCCTGGGTAACGCTAGGGGCCTTTTTTATACCCAAGCGGTTGAGTTCGACCCCCACCGCCTGCAGGTGGGCAGCCGCAGATGCAAACGAGGCCACCGGGCGCGGCTGGGGGTTCCAGGAGGCCGAGAGGGCGTAAGCGGGGTACTGTATAGCGCGGCGCTCGAGCAGCGTCAGGGGCGTTTCCCGATTCCAGTCGCAGATATCCGGGGTTTTTAACCCTCCAGCTCCCTGGGCCTGGTTGATACGGCCTTGGGGCCCAAACACCAGGTAGCGCCGGGCCTCGAGGCGGGTTAGCTTTTCCGCCTGGGTAAAGCGTCCTGCCTGAAAAGCCCCCACCACCACGGCATTCTGCGCATCGTTCAAGCGCAGCAGCACCGCCGCTTGTGGGGCTTGCGCCACCGACAAACCCAGCACCAACCACACCGCCCATAGCTTCTGCATGCCATCAGGGTAGCAGGGGGCGGCCAGAAAAGATGGTTTTTTGGGGTAAGGCAGCCCGATATCCCTTGCGAATGGCTTATCAACACCTCGGCAAAGCGATAGGCTATGGGCAATGGATGCTTATACCTACGTCTACCGCGGGGGCCATATCGAAAACCGGCACAAGGTCTCGCTGGCCATGGTGGGGCCCCTGGGCAACCTGCTGGCCTACTGTGGCAACCCCCATCTGGCCGCCCATATGCGCTCCTCGGCCAAGCCCTTCCAGGCCCTGGCCCTTTATGTGAGTGGGGCCATCGAGCGTTTTGGCATCACCCCGGCCGAGGTGGCCCTGACCTGCGCCTCCCACGACGGCATGGAGCCGCATGTGGTCATGGCCGCCAACTACCTGCGCAAGATTGGCCTGGACGAAAGCTACCTGGCCTGTGGCGCCCACCTGCCTTTCGACCCCATAGCCAGGAAGGCCCTGCAGCAGGCAGGCCAGCCCCCAAGCGTACTGCACAACAACTGCTCGGGTAAACATACCGGCATGCTGGCGACAGCTCTGGCGCTGGGGGCCGACCCCAAAGGCTACGAGCAGCCCGAACACCCGGTGCAGCAGCTCAATCTGCAAACCCTGCGCGAACTTTCGGGTCAAGCGCACATCCCTTACGGAGTGGATGGATGCAGCGTGCCCACCTTCGTGCTGCCCCTGGCCTCTGCTGCCCGCATGTTTGCCCTGTTGGCAGAGCCAGCGGCTGCCCCACCCAAGTACCAGGAGGGTTTGCAGGCCATTTTTCAGGCCATGCGACAGCACCCCGACCTGGTGGCAGGCCCCCACAGCATCGACACCGTGCTGATGCAACACCTGCCCCAACTGATTGCCAAGCGCGGCGCCGACGGCTACTACGGCATGGCTCTGCGAAACACCCGTTGGGGCAACCTTGGGATTGCGTTCAAGGTGGAAAGCGGCTCCAACGAGGCCCGGGAGCCCATGGTCATCCGGCTGCTGGAAGAACTCGGCATTCTCTCGCCCAAGGTAGAGCTGGAGTGGCGGCGGCCCGTGGTACGCAATGTGCAGAAACTCGAGGTCGGCTACTGGGAAGCGAGGCTCGAGCTGAAGTGGCTCGACGGCTAGAGCAGCCGCAAGTGTGCGGCCAGACCAGGTTGCAAACACGATTGGAGCATCTGGGGCGCAATATCGGCAGGCCGGTATCTTTATGAATCCTGCATCAGGGCTACTTTGCATCTCAGGTGACAAAGAGTAGGCTCATGTACATGGAGTTTGTGGAAGAGGTTGTAGGGCGCCCCCCATTGGTGCTGGGGGTTGACCCCCGGCCCAGACTGCACGGGCCGGAGCCCCTGACCCACATCCGCCGCTACTCCCTGGAGCTCATGGAAGCCCTGGCTCCCCGGCTTGGTGCAGTCAAGTTTCAAACGGCCTTTTTCGAGGCCCTGGGGCCTCAGGGGTTTGCCCTGATGCACGAACTGATTGTCGCAGCCCGGGTGCTCTCCTTGCCGGTGATTATAGATGCCAAGCGCGGCGACATCGGCTCCACCGCCGAAGCGTATGCAGAGGCTTACCTGCAAACCTACCCCGGCTCGGCCCTAACGGTGAACCCTTATCTGGGGAGCGATGCCCTGGAACCCTTTTTCCGAGCCGCCCGACAATCGGGGGGCGCGGTTTTTGTACTGGTCAAGACCTCCAATCCAGGCTCCGGGCTTTTCCAGGATTTACCCCTGGCCAGCGGGGGCACCCTCTACCAGGCCGTGGCGGATTATCTGGCCCAACAGGCCGAGCAGCAGCGGGTAGGCGACTGGTCGCGCGTGGCGGCGGTAGTGGGGGCTACTTATCCCGAGCAAATTGGCGAAATTCGGAGCCGCTTGCCACACTCCTTACTGCTGTTGCCAGGTTTAGGGGCCCAGGGAGGCGAGGCCCTCCGTGGAGCGGGGTTGCTGAACTCGGCCAGCCGGGCGCTCTTCTACCCCGGCGGACAGCCCAGCGTAGAGGAAGCGGTTCGTCAGGCCGAGCGGTACCTGGCCGTGCTTGGATGATCGTTGCTGCACAGTTCTTATGGTCTACCCAGGAGACAAAAAACATCAGCGCTGTCTAATACCGGATTCAAAAAGACAGTTTACAAAGCCAAAAACACCAGAGGCTGTCTTTTTGAATCCTAGAGCACACCCCTCCCTTGAGTACCGGCGCTAGCCGGGGGCCGATGGCCCTTCACTGTCGGTCGGCGAAGAGAGCGTCTCCCTTCCAAGGGGCGGTATCGCCCTCCGCTACGCGGATAACTTCGGTCGGGTTAGTTCGTCACCAAAGGGTGACGAACTAACCGAATCTGGTATAAACTGCCTCAGCCTGCAATGGTTTATTATGCCGGTTCAAAATCCAAAATCTTGGGAAAAGACCAGGAGGCTGTGGTTGCTGGCCGGCACCAAATCAAAGCATGGAATCCACTGACTCCGGGTAAACCACCAGGGCCCGTCGAAAGGTACCTCCTCTGGAGAGGCGATAGGTCTCGAAGCTAAAAAGCTGTCCGGCCTGGAGCTGCTGGCCCCATAGCTTCAAGGGCTTCAAGGCCACATACACGGCAGCAAAGGGCGGCGAACGATGCGGCCCCAGGGGTTGGCCATTGGGGGACAGGGCATAGGCGATGAGGCCCCGCTCGAGGGCCGCTTGAATCTGTTCAAACATGGCCTGGGTGGTCTGGGGGTCGGGGTCGGCCTGCCGCATATCGCGCAGTGCAGCCTGAACCGCCCCGTCTTGCTCGAGCCTGGGGCGGGCCCGCGGGTCGGTCATCCGCCATGGCATGGGAGGAGGTGGCACAGGTTCGGGTAGGAGCAAGCGCTCTCGAATCTCGACCTTGCCGGTATCCTGCACGTCAGGCCCCTGGTTGCCGTCTAGCAATACAGGCAAGGCCAAAAACTGCCCCAGGCGAAAGTAGCTGCTCACAGCCAGGCGAAGGTGCTGGACAACGGTGGACGGTACCGAGGTGCCCTGGGGGCTCAGGAGGCGAAGGGTGTAGTCCAGTTTGGTCTGGGCCCGCCGCCGTTTTTGCCGCAGTCGCTCGAGCAAATGCGCTTTGTCCCCTGGGAGCGGATACTGTTCGAAATCCCCCCAGCGGGCTTCCACGTGTTGCTGCAGGGCCTGGGCAGCCTCGAGCAGGGCCTCCAGAAAAACGCGGGGGTAGCGGGTGGCTCCTTCCCAGGGCGGCAGGCTTGCGGGCAGCTCTTCTTCGGGGTACCGACCCTGTTCGGCCTCTCTGGCAGATGCCAACCACTCGGCAGACCCCTGGTAGAACTTTCGTATCAGGGCATGGGTTTGAGGGGGCACCAGGCCGGGCGAGGTGGGCTCGAGGCGTTCGTCGGCAGCCAGCATCTGATCCCCCAGGGTTTGCAGGGCAAAAGCGTTCCAGACGCACAACAGGTAGATTTGGCTGGAAAAGGCGGCCGTCCAGGGGTTTGGGTGTGAGGCTTCCAGTTCGCCCAGCAAGGCGTAGACCCCAGCTCCCGCTCGACGATACGCTTCCAGGGCTTCGGTGGAAAGGTAGCCCCGGGCTCTGGCCGATACGGTTCGTAAAAACGACATCACTGCCCCTCGAATGAATGGCGCCCACAAGAAAGGCTTTCAGCCCCTCTTAAGCGCCTGTTTGAAAACCTGTGGGGCGAACTCGGCCACCGCCCGCAAGAATCCGGTGATGCCCCTGGCCCTTCCAGGCGTGATGTAGACCGGCACCCCCAGGTTTTCGGCTTCCAGTCGCACCGGCTCGGAGAGGTCGTGGCCCACATAGCTGCTGATGATCATAAGGCCGTGGGCTCGCTCGAGCCGGCTCTGTATGCGCCGCAATACCTCCCGCCCGGCGGCGTGGCTGTCGGAGTCAAACCAGTCGAGCTCGAGGCCCTGGTTTTTCAGGATAGGGGTCAGGCGGCTTCGAAGCTGCGTGTGGCCCCCGACCACCATCAAATACTCTCCATGAAAGCGGGGCAGCGCCTCGCGCATCAGGCTTTCGGCCGTCACGCCGGCCAGGGCATCCGGGGTGCCCTCCAGGGTAGCGAGGGCCCTCGAGGTGGCCTTGAGCTCCTCCAGGTATAGCTGAAGCTCAGGGTTGGTGGGGTTCAAAAAAAGCAGGTTACGCAGAATTTCGCGTGAAAGTGCCAGGTCTTTTTCCCAGTAGTAAGCAATATCCAGGGCCTTGCGCCAGATCTCTGTGGCCTTCTGGTAGGCCCCAGTGCGCTCGTAGTGTTCGGCCAGGTCGTACAGCACCTCCAGGGCTTCGGGGTTGCGGGCTAGCTCGGCCAGCAAGAGCCCCTCGGCCCCCAAAGCTTGCCCGGCGTTATACAGCGCGGCCAGGTACTGCCCTCGCACGGCCCCAGCCTCCTGGCTCTGGGAAAAGCTGCGCGAAAGCCGGTAGGCCAGCTCGAGGTGCTCCAGCGGAGGCTCCGGGGTTTGTTTCAGGCTCTGGGCCAGCATACGAAAGGCCTCCCAGGGACCCTCCAGGGTCTCGACCAGTTTCAGCACCGGCTCAATCTCGCCAAAAGGTTGAAGTCCCGCTTCTCGCACCCGGCCCAGAAACTCTTTGGCCAGCACGGGCTCACCGGCTTCCAGGGCTTCCTGAGCCAGCTCAAATAGCTGTCGAACCGGATAGGCCCGGTGTGCATGGGCCCGCTTGTGATCGCCTAGAATCTCCTGTATGGGATAGCCCAAGAACCGCTTGGAGAGGGCCAATAGGTGGTAGGCCAGCCCAGCCGGTTCGCCACGGGAGGCCTGCGCGGCCCGCTCGAGGTAGCGCACCGCCTCGGCGTACCGCCCCTCCCGGTGCCGCAGCAGCCCCAAAGCCAGGAGCGCGGTGGCGTCCTCGGCACGGGCGACCGCATCGGTCAGGTAGGGCTCTACCTCCTTGAGGTCGGCCAGCGGTACCCCGTCCAGTGCTTCGGGGCTTCGCACCTTCAGGCCCGACAGGGCCAACCCCAAAGCCCCGTGGGACTCTCCCAGAACATAAAGGCGCTGGGCGTAGCGGGCCGCACGGCCCCATAGGCCTTGTTGCAATGCGGACTGCAAACCCACCCGCAGCAAACCTCTTGTAAGCAGTTCGGGCGATAGGTCTTCGACGAACTCCACCCGGCGGCTGGCCTCGCTCCAGTCGCCTTCGCGAAACAAGCGCAGCACCCGCTCCTCGATACGCTCGAGGGTGGACTTGAGGTAGACCTCGGCCTCGGGGAGGCCGCTCTCGTAAAACTGTCGCAGCGCATCCGACAAACGCCCCAGGCCCAGGTAAACTTTGCCCAAGGCAAACTTATACCGTCCTCCCCGGCTGGAAAGCTCCTCCAGGCGGGGTAAGGCCTTTGGGTACTCTTCCAGTTCGGCCCAGCAAAGCACCCGCAGCGTTTCGGCTTCGGGGTGGTGCGCTTGTGCCAGGGCTTCGTCGGCTTCGGCGAAGCGCGATAAAGCCCAGAGGGCCCGGCCGCGCAAATACGCCAGCTCTCCCCCGACGCTGGAGGGTATGCGCTCCAGCACCTGGGCATAAGCACCCTGCTCGAGCAAGGCCCAGATCTCCTCTGTGTCTGGAAGGGGGTTGGATTCGACCGCAACCGGAGCCGCATCGGTGGGCCGAACTTGCGGTGCAGGCACGGGTAAAAGCAGATCCGTGGGCATCTGGGCCGTTAGAATAGCGTACTCCCCTTCCCCTATCAGCCGCACATCACCGAAGCCCATCTGTTCCAGGGCCCCCATCACCGCCTGGGGGTTTTTGCCCAAAAAAGGGCCATGACTATAGACCAGCAACCCCCCCGGCTTTAGCAATCCCGCCAGACCCTGCAAACGGCGAAGCAGGTCAAAGTGCTCCAGGTAAGCCTCTTCCTCGAGGGTCGAGGGCAAGTCTCCCAGGTACCCTTCCGGCAAACAGGAAAGCAGCAGCACCGCATCCATGGTCGGCAGGTTTTGCTGCTCGGGGAACCACCCCTCATGCCACTGCACCGCCTCGCCGGTGCGGGCCCTTCCCAGGCGGACAGCCTCTGCAACACCCTCCAGGGCGTGCCACTCCAGCTCGGGCCGGGCCTCTTGCAGCAGCGTCACCAGGGCCCCGGTGAAGGCACCTACCTCCAGTACCCGGCCCTCTGCCGGTAAGGTTTGGGGTAAAACCCGCAGGTAAAGCTCAATAAAAGGGAGGTGCATCGCATACACCAGGGCCTCGAGCCGCTCCTTGGGATGGCTGAGCAGCACCTGGTAAAAACTTCGCACCGCCTCCAGGTTGCCCCCTTCGGCTCCTAGGTAGGCTTTCCACGCCTCCAGAATGGGTCTTCGTCGGGCAGGGCTGCCAATGCGTCTGGCCAGCGCGCTTTCGAAGCGGCCCGGCGAAAGGGGCGCAGCCAGATGAAAATGGGTACGAAAATAGCGTTTTACTTGGGTATCCGTATCATCCACCGACAAGCACCTCCCCGGCAATTCCCGTTGCAGGATATTGTGGCAAGTTGGGATTGTGCTGTAAACCGTCCAGCCCACCGTTAGAATGCTTACCCCCGGCGGGTATATCGCCAGGTGGGCTTCCGACACTGCTTGACGCCGCTTGCACCATCTGCCTGGAGGGTCTCATACCATTTCCAGACAAACACTCCGCTTTCTTCCCTGGGCTGGAGATAGCGCAACCGCAAAGTTGCCTTAAGCGCCCTCTCCCTCGATGGGAGAAGGCGGGGGTGAGGGTGTCCGAGCCTCGTTGCTTGACTTGCGTAGGGCAAAAAATCCAACCCCCACCCTAACCCCCCCCACAAGGGGAGAGGGGAGTGTGCCTTGTGGTTTTCTGACTATGTGGTTGCTCTGGGGCTGGAGAAGGTAGTGACACCCCGCCTGCGCAAAATACGCCCGACATGGGATGAGGAATTCTCCAGGGCCCCTCGAGGCCATCTATCCGGGTTCAGGGGGCCGGGTTCAGCGGGCATCACCCTTCAAGCTGGGGCATGGTGCATCACAAATCTCAGTGTTTGTCCGGGGCGCATCTGCGCCAGCCTGGGTAGGTCGGCGGGGTGCACCAGGGCCGGCTTGGCATAGCCCCCAAGGCGTCCCCGATCCTGAAGCAGCACGATGGGCTGCCCCTGGGGGGTTATCTGTACCGCTCCCAGCGGCGTGGCCTCGCTAATCAGCTCGCCGCCCGGCACCTCCGGCCCCGCCAGGCGAAGCCCCATCCGGTCACCCGAGACCAGTTCGTAGGGCGCCGCACACAGGGCCCGCATGGCCTCCCGGCTGTACTGCGGCCCCGGCAGCAGGCGAATACGGGGTGAGGTGAGGGCAGGCTGGGCAAATCCAAAGCCCGCTCGAGCCCCCCTGGGTTCCGCCACCCCCAGCACATCC
>NZ_QWKY01000107.1 GCF_003574035.1 Meiothermus hypogaeus
CACCTCAACCTGCCCCCGAACCGGCCCCGCAACCCCAGCCTAGCCCGCCTGCCGACACCGACTACGACCCCACCCATCCCCTCATCCTGGTGGTGCTCAAATACCTGGGGCTGCCCTATGTGTTTGGGGCCAACTCCGACCGCGCGGTGGACTGCTCGGCTTTCGTGCAGCAGGTTTTTGCCGAGGTGGGCATCAAGGTGCCCCGCACCAGCCGCGACCAATGGGGTGCTTTCAGCACGGTGCAAGGGGCCATGCGCCAGGGCGATCTGGTGTTTTTCAGCTTTGGAGGCCGCCAGATCGACCATGTGGGCATCTACCTAGGCCGGGGCGTGTTTGCCCATGCCAATAGCTACGGTAGCCGGGTGGTGATTGAAAGCCTGGACAGCCCCTACTACAAGCGGGTCTACCGGGGGGCCAAGCGGGTGGAGGCGTTGTCGGCCCAGCAGCCTTGAGGGGCTTGCCGGTGGAAACCGCCCAATGCGATGCGCCCGGCCTTGAGGGCTGGGCCCATTCGCGTCAGGAATAGTCGTGCTTGCGCCGGATACTGTGGGGTGTGGAAAACGAACCTTGCTTTCCCCTCCCTATTGCTAGCATTGAAAAAAGCCCGGAGGTGAACCATAGATGCCTGTTACAGGTATTCGGATATGACTATGTTTCCATCAATAAAGTTGAGCAGCATACAAAGCAAAGACCTGAAATGGACGACCGCTGGGCATTGCCTACTACGCTGATACGCGAGGCCATATGAGGGATGAACCGCGCCGGGAGCGCGCCCACCACAAAAAGTCTTTGCGCTTGATGGAGGCTCGAGACCTGCTTTCGACCAGGCCCTACACGGCCCAGGAGCTGGCCAAAACGCTGGGGGTGGATAAACGGACGGCTTTACGCCTGCTCGGGGATCTGCAAGCCATCGAGGTGGCCAAAAAGGGTCGTTCGCCGCAGTATCAGTTGCTGCAAAGCCAGGAGCTGAGCCCGGTGGAAGCCCTGGTTACCCACAGCGCCTTGCGGATGCTCTACCACCACACCCCCGGCTACGAGCCCACCTACCTTTCGGCCCTCAAGAAACTGGCCCGGCGGCTGCCTTCGCCGGCCCAGGAGCTGGCCCTCAAAAGCACCGAAGACCTCGAGCACCGCACCCTGCAACACCAGGACGAGGGGCTCGCCATGGCCACGGTGGCCGAGGCCTGGTTCAAACGCCAGCCGATTGCGTTCGACTACCTGAAGCCCGGCGGCCCAGGCAGGCCGGGCCAGAACCTGCTCGAGGTCTACTTTCTGGAGATTGCCCGCACCAACCTGGGCATGTACGTCATCGGCTATGAACGCAACCGCCGGGCCCTGCGCACCTACAAGCTGAGCCGGATGCGCCGCGTGCGGCTGGTAGGGGAACCAGGGGCCTACACCATCCCCAACGATTTTGACCCCCGACACTACCTCTCCAATGCCTGGGGGGTGGTCGGGAGCAGCGGCGGCGTGCCGGTGGAAGTCCGGCTGCGCTTCCGCCCCGAGGCCGCCTACCGCATCCTGGAAGGCGGCTACCCCAACCTGCATATTGCCTCGAGGCTCCCCGACGGGGGCCTCGAGGTTTGTATTACCGTGGGCACCGATAACCACAACTTTCCCCTCGAGCTGCTTTCCTGGGTGCAGAGCTGGGGGGCGCGGGTGGAGGTGCTGGGGCCGGAGGGCCTCAGGAGAAGGTGGCTCGAGGAGGCGCGGCAGGTGGCGGCGCTGGGAGAATAGGTCGTGGATAGACGGTTTCTCAGGCTTTGGGCCAAGAGCAGCAAGGACGGCCATACTGGTCATCCCGTGATCGCCCACCTGCTGGATGTCGCAGCCAGCGCCGGGGCGATCCTGGATCTCGAGCCCGACTCCACCCGCCAGCGCTACGCCGAGGACTTCGGCCTCCCGCTCGAGCAGGCCATGCCGCTTCTCCTATCCCTGATCGCGCTCCACGACATCGGCAAGGTGAGCCCGGCGTTTCAGCAGAAGTGGCCTCAGGGGTGGGCCAACCTCATCACCACCGAGCCGAGATTCGATTGGAAATCCGCCGGAAGGATGCCCCCCACCGCGCCCCCCGAGGACGTATCGCACAGCCTCATCAGTCAGGCCGTGCTTCCGAGCCTACTGGCCTCCCTGAACGTGAGTAGATCGTTTGCGGAAGGGATCGCCGACGCGGTTGGCTGTCACCACGGATTCAGGGCAACATCGCTGGACAAGGCCAGGCAGAAGAGGGAAGTTGGCACGGACATCTGGGACGAGGCGCGCAAGAAGCTGTTCGAAACGGTGCTCGAGATGGTCGGGGCCACAGCATTGCCGACTGTCCAACGCCTAAGTCCGGCTGCTTTCATGCGTCTTGCTGGCTTAACGAGCTTCGCCGACTGGATCGGCTCGAGCTTCTACCCCGAGCTGAAGTTCGACGGCTTCGAGGACGACCTGCCGGGATACTGGGAGGCCAGCAAGGCCCTCGCGCGGAAGCGCCTGGGCGAACTCGGCTGGACCAAGCGGGCCACGTTGGTAGAGCAGCCCAGGCCGCTCAGGGAGGTCTTCGACTACCTTGCCAAGGCGTCGGGTAAGCCTTTCGTGCCCCGTCCGCTCCAGCTCTGGGTGAAGCGCCTGGTGCGAGCTACCGACCGGCCCACCCTGCTCCTGATCGAGGCCGCGATGGGGGAAGGCAAGACCGAGGCCGCCTTCTATGCCTATCTTCGCCTGCAAGCCCAAAACGGGCACCGGGGCCTGTACGTCGCCCTGCCCACGATGGCGACCGGCAACCAGATGTTCGAGCGCACCCTGGGCTTCCTGAACGAGCAGGGCAGAGGGCGCGAGGTGAAGCTCGACCTGCAACTGATCCACGGGGCCACCCAGCTCAACGAGCTGTACCAGAAGCTACAGGGCAAAATCCTGCCCAACACCGAGCGCGAGGAAGACCTGCTCGAGAACGTCGAGGCCAGGGCCTACTTCACCCACAAGAAGCAGGCCCTGCTCTCGGAGTACGGCGTTGGCACGGTGGATCAGGCCCTGCTGACGGTACTCAACATCAAGCACCAGTTCGTGCGGCTGTGGGGGCTAGGCAACCGGGTGGTGATCATTGACGAGGTTCACGCCTACGACACCTACACCTCTGAACTGATCCTGACCCTGGTGCGCTGGCTGCACGCGCTGGGCTCGAGCGTGATCCTGATGAGCGCCACCCTGCCCAAGGAGAAGCGCAGGCAGATTCTCGAGGCCTATGGCGGACAGAACCTGGATACCGACCACTACCCGCGCATCTACAAGATCTCCGGAGGCCAGACCACGCTCGTGCGCTTCAAGGGCGACAAGACCCGCGCGGTGACGGTGGGTTTGCAGGCCGTGGAGAGCGGCCTCGAGGCTATCGTCAAACTCCTTGAAGAAAAGCTCGAGAACGGTGGTTGCGCGGTCTGCATCGTGAACACTGTAGACCGGGCGCAGGAGCTGTACCGGAAGATTGGGCACCTCAACCCCATGCTCTTCCACGCCCGCTTCCCCGCCGAGGATCGGGCCAGGCTCGAGGGCGAGGTGCTGGCCCGCTTCGGCAAGAACGCGACGCTGGAGAACGGTCAGCGCCCCGAGAAGGCGGTGTTGGTGGCTACGCAGGTGGTCGAGCAGTCCCTCGACCTGGACTTCGACCTCATGGTGAGCGACCTCGCCCCGGCGGACTTGCTGCTCCAGCGGGCGGGCCGCCTGTGGCGGCACAAGCGGGGCCAAAGGCCGATGGCGGAGCCCGTGCTGTACGTCGCCGGACTGGCGCATCAGGGTGAGCTGCCCGACCTCCGCACCCACTACTGGGACAAGGTGTACGCCCCGTTCATCCTTTACAAGACCTGGGAGGCGCTGCGGGGGCTCGAGCGCCTCACCCTGCCCGCCGACATAGACCCCCTGGTGCAGCGGGTCTACGACGGGGCAGAGCTGGCCCTAGCGCTTTCACCCGAGGCCCGCCAGAAGATTGCCGAACACCGGGCCGAGTTCGACCGGCAGGCGCTGCTGGATCGCAAGGACGGCGAGGCGGCGGTTATCAGCCACTTGATGGCGGGCGAGTTGCAACTGCGCGAGGCCGTACAGTCGCGGGAGGAGGACGACCCGCCCGACGGCAGGCCCATAGCACTCACCCGCAAGGGCGAGGGCTCAACGACCGTGATCCCGCTGTTCGAGATCGACGACAAACTCTTCCTCGACCGCGGCGCGACCCGCCCCTACGACCCCAAGCAGCCCGCCCAGACCTTCATGCGGGCCGTGCGGCTGAGCCGCGTCTCGGTGGTGGGGAGCACCAACCCCAGGCGCTCGGTTCCGAGCGCACTCGAGCAGTACAACCAGGCCCAAGGCATAGACAAGCGCTTCAAGGCGTGGGAGAAGGACGCGCTGCTGCGCAACTGTGTGCCTCTAGTTTTGGACGCTCAAGGAATAGTGGTGATAGGCAAGACCGAGGTGAGCTTGCATGACAAACTGGGTGTGGTTTACCGAAAGCTCGAGACCCAATAACTAAACGGAGGAGATGTGGAAGAGTATTCGTTCAACCTAGTGGAAAAACCCTGGATTCCCGTGCGGGTGGAGGGGAAGCTCGAGCTACTCTCGCTCGAGCAGACCCTGCTTCGTGCGCGGGAGATCGAGCGGCTCGAGGACGGCTCGCCGCTGGTGTTGGTGGCGCTGCACCGGCTGCTGCTGGCGGTGCTGCACCGGGCGCTCGAAGGCCCGCATAGTGCGGAGCAAAACGCCGAGTGGATCAGGCGTGGGTTCCCGCAGGAGCGAATCAGGAGCTACCTCGAGCGCTTCCGCTCACGCTTCGACCTCTTTGACCCCGAGCGCCCTTTCTATCAAATCGCGGAGTACGAGAACAAAGCCAAATCCATCGCGCAACTCGCGGCGGAACTCTCGAGCGGAACCAACAAGCTGCTCTTTGACCACACCCAGGAGGATGCTCCCCCCGCCCTGAGCGCCGCCGAGGCCGCCCGGCTGCTGGTGGCGCGGCAGATGCTGGCGATCCCGGAGGGCGCGGGCTATAGCCCCAGCCCGGTGGGGGGAACCGCCCTGGTGCTGCCCACGGGGGACAATCTGCTAGAAACGCTGTGCTTCAATCTGGTTCCCTATGCCCCCGACCAGGACGACAGGCCGGTGTGGGAACTCGAGCGCCCCCGCCCCGACCCCGAGCAGGTCATTCTGGGCCTGACCCACCGCTACACCTGGACGAGCCGCCTGATCCGGCTGGTGCCCGAGACGCTGGACGGCGAGACCGTGGTTCGCTTCCTGCACTACGGCCCGGCCTGCAAGCTGCTCGAGGGGGCGGTGTTCAACCCCGACCCCATGCTGGCCTACCGTATAACCGACGAAAAGCTGGGTACACGCCGGGCGGTCAGCTTCCGCAAGAACCGGGCCTTGTGGCGCGACTTCACCGCGCTGTTGCCCAAGGACAGCCCGCTCTCGCCGCAGGTGGTGCGGGTCGCCGAGCAGGTGCTCGACCTGATCGGCAGAACTGCTGCGCTGCCCACCCTGGTGCTGGGGGCCACCAACGACAAAGCCAAGTTCGAGTTCTGGCGCGGGGAGCTGCACCTGCTGCCCGAGGCGGTGGGCGCAGATCGCTGGGAGGAGGTCTACAGCAGCCTCGAGGACGCCCTCAGGCAGGCCGAGGAACTGGGCGAGGCGCTGCGCAAGGCGGCCTGGGTGCTGGCCCGCAGGCTGCTCAGCCACGGAGGCCGCGACCCCGACCCCGCCGACGTGCGCAGGTGCGTGGACAGCTTCCCCACCTACGCGGCCTACTGGTCGAGCCTGGACAGCGCCTTCCCGAAGCTGCTCGAGCGCCTCACGGTCAACTACCGCTGGGCCGAGGTGGAGCGGTTTTGGAAGGAGCAACTCTTAGAGGCTTCCCGCCGAGCCTGGGATTTGACGGTTGCGGCGGCGGGCGACAACGCATTCGCGCTGCGGGCCATCTACTCGGCGCAGGGCCTGCTGTTCGAGGCGCAAAAGGCGCTGCTGAAGGAGAGCGCATGAGCGAGAAGACCGAGAAGTTTGTTGGCTATCTGTGGCGGCTCGACCGCCGGGGCTTCGCCGAACTGCGGCGCGGCCTGCGCGAGGAGCCAGGGCGCTACGTGGGGGCCATCCGCTATGTAGAGCCCTTCACGCTGGGCGACACCCCGCCCTGGGTGTGGCAGATGTACTACCTGGTGGCGGGCCTCTTCGCCTACGTCGAGCGGCCCCTCGAGCCCGGCGCTCCCGTCCCCAAGCCCCTCAAGCAGAACCTGGGCGAGAGCATGGCCCGGCTGTACGTGCTCAAGGAGAAGAGCCCCAGCATCGAGGGGCGGTTCATTCGCCTGCTCGACGCCGACGACGAGCAACTGGCGGATCGGCTGCGCCAGACCGTCACCCTACTCAAGTCCAACGACATCCCCATCGGCTGGGAGCAACTGCTTGACGACCTGGGATTCTGGCGTTCGGAGCGGCGCAGCGTCCAGCACCGCTGGGCCAGGAGTTTTTACCAGAGAGCCGAGAGAGAAACCCAGCCTGAAGAATCCGTCCCTGAGTTCCAAATCACCGGAGGTAACGAATGAAAGCCCTGCTCGAGATCCACCTGCTGCAAAACTTCGCCCCCTCGAACCTCAACCGCGACGACACCGGTAGTCCCAAGGACGCCTACTTCGGCGGCGTACGGCGGGGCCGTATCTCGAGCCAGTCGCTCAAGCGGGCCATGCGGATGTACTTCCGCGAGCAGAAGCTGATCCCCGAGGAGCACCTGGCGGTGCGCACCAAGCGGCTCACCGAGAAGTTAGCGGAACTGCTCGAGGCCAAAGGCCACCCCAAGGCCACCGCCGTAAAGGCCATCAACCTGGCCCTGGGCGGGGTAAAGCTCAAGGTGGACGACGCCGACAACAAGACCCAGTATCTGGTCTACCTGGGGTCTGCGGAGATCGAGAAGATTGCCGAGTTAATTCACGGAAACTGGCAGGCCCTTGAGGCCGCCATCGCCGCCGAAGAGTCCGGAAAGAAGAAAGATAAAAAAGCTGCCAAGGAAGCCGTGCCCGAGGAACTGGTGAGGGTCCTCGAGAAGGTCATGGACGGCGGCAAGGCGGTTGACCTGGCGCTCTTCGGGCGGATGCTCGCCGACCTGCCCGAGAAGAACCAGTACGCCGCCTGCCAGGTGGCCCACGCCATCTCGACGCACAAGGTCGAGCACAACGAGGACTTCTACACCGCCGTGGACGACCTCAAGCCCGACGACAACGCGGGCGCGGACATGCTGGGCACGGTCGAGTTCAACAGCGCTTGCTACTACCGCTACGCGGTGATGGATCTCGAGAAGCTCCGCTCCAACCTCCAGGGTGACGATGGGCTGATGCTCAGGGGCCTCGAGGCCTTCCTGCGCTCCTCTATCTACGCCCTGCCCAGCGGCAAGCAAAACTCCTTCGCGGCCCACCAGCTCCCCAGCTTCATCGGCTTCACGGTGCGCACCGAGGCCAGCCCCCGCAGCCTCGCCAACGCTTTCGAGAAGCCGGTAAAGGCCTCCCAGGAAGGATGGCTCAACGCCTCGGCCCAGGCTCTGGTCAGCGAGTGGAACGACCTCGAGCGGGTCTTCGGCCAAGGGGGCACGCACCGGGTCATTAACCGCACCGAGGCCAAGCTCGAGGGCAAGCTGGAAGGGGCAGCCGTTGGCGATGTAGAAACCCTGGTGAAAGAGACCCTCGAGCAGGTCAAGCGGGCGCTGGGCCTGGAGGTCTAGGCCATGCCATACACCCTGTTGATGCGAATCGCTGGCCCTATGCAATCGTGGGGCACCAAGTCCCGCTTCGACGAGCGCGACACCGAACTCGAGCCCTCCAAGAGCGGGGTGATCGGCTTGCTATGCGCCGCGCTGGGGGTTGACCGCGAAGAGGAAAGGCCGGTGCTCGAGCTGGCGGCCATGCCAATGGGGGTGCGGGTAGACCGCGAAGGCATCCTCCGCCGCGACTACCACACCGCCCAGGAGGTGATCCGGGCCGACGGAAAGGGAGTCCAGGACACTGCCGTTTCCATACGCTACTACCTGGCGGATGCGGTGTTCTTGGTGGGCCTGGAAGGTTCCGACCGGGCGCGGCTCGAGACCATTCAGGCCGCGCTCAAGAATCCGGTTTGGCCCATCAGCCTTGGGCGCAAGTCCTTTGTCCCCTCGCAGCCGGTGTGGCTCGAGGACGGGTTGAGAGAGGCTGGACTCGAGGAGGCCCTGCTCACCTACCCCGCCCTTACCGATGCAAGGCCCGCCCGACTGATCCTTGAGGCCAAACGTGGCTCACTCCGAATGGACAACCCCATCTCGAGCTTCGCCCGCCGCCGCTTCGGTGCGCGTTTCGTGGAGTCTAGAATCTACAAACCACCTTACCCAAATCAGGCACTGCAGTTATGTTTAGAGCATGAACCGCCGTGCTTACCCATCGGACGTCCGTGATGAGGAATGGGCTCTGGTGCTGCCCTATTTGACCCTCGC
>NZ_QWKY01000108.1 GCF_003574035.1 Meiothermus hypogaeus
AAAAGCTCAAAGCCTTCCTCCTGCCCCGCCGTCATTACGCTTGCCTCTCGCAACTCAAGCAAGCCCTTTTGCATGCCTTAGGTCTACTGGGGGCTGTAGAGGTAAAAATCTGATGTGGAGATACTTAGTAAAAAATGGGTGGTCGGCTCGACATCCATTCCTCGGGCAGCAGGCTGTACATGTAGAAGTCCCACGGTTCCCCGCGAATCCATCTCCAGCGGCGCAGCAGCCCCTCGCGCCGAAAGCCCAGCTTTTCCAGCGCTCGCTGCGAGCGGGGGTTATGCACATGGGCAATGGCCTGGATGCGGCGCAAGTCCCAGGGCCCAAAGGCAAAATCGAAGAGCACCACCTTGGCCTCGGTGTTGAGGCCGGTGCCCCAGTAGGGCCGCCCCAGCCAGGTCTCGGTCTCGCCCAGCTTGTTGGGCCAGTCCAGGTGCAACCCAATCACCCCGGCCGGTTGGCCCTCGGTCTCGAGGATGAAAAAGCCTTCCTTGGCTTGCAGGCGCTCCAGGTACTCGTAGGTTTCGTGGAGGCTCTGGTGGGGGCTCCAGTAAACGAAAGGGGCCAGCTCGAGGTCGGACATCAAAGCAAACAGCGCCTCGGCGTCCTCCGGGCGCGGAGGGCGAAGCAGCAGGCGGGGGCCGCGCAGTTCCATGTACTCCCAGCATACGAAAAAAGACCCGCCGAAGCGGGTCTTAGAGCACGGCTGGCTGCTTTAGGGGCGAGCAATGGTAATGACCGGAGAGGTCCAGGACTCCCAGTCGGCTGGGTTTTGTACCTTGCCGGTGGGTTTGAGCACCCGGATCTGGAGCTTGTACTGTCCGTTGGGCACAGCCTGGAACTCGCTGGGTACCGGAATCTTGTTGCCGTAAACGTCTTCTTTTTGGTACTTGGTGATGCGGGTGCCGTCCCAGGGAATGGCAAAAAAGCCATTGGCTAAGGAGTGGCGCGGGATATACTCGCCGTAATCGGCCCGGTTGAACTTGGGGTGGATGGGGGCGTTGGTGGCCGCATCCAGAATCACCATCTCGTAGACCTGGGCGCCATGCTCAAAATGCACCAGGAGCTGCGGTACGTCGTTGCCTTGCAGGGTAAAGGTACCGCCGCTGGGCAGGATATCGTAGTCGGTGCCGGCTGCGTTAAGCTTACCCAGCAAGGGGAAACCAAAAGCCGTTGGAGTGAGAATCCGGATGGCTTGGTAGCCGCCTTGCATACCCACGTAGGGCACGTTCATCTTGATGCCCGCACCCATCGGATTCAGAATTATGTAACCCCCATACAGACCTTTGGCAGGTAGCCCGGCTGGAGGGGTAATGGTTACGGTAAGGGTGGCCTCGCCCCGGGCAGGAACGGTGATCTGGCTGGGGCTGAAGCTGACCGTTGCGGCCGCTGTAGTAAAAGTGGGCGCGTAAACACTGCCCTGTGCCGAGGGCCCGGGCACATGTGTGGGGCTATAGATGACGGGCACGTTGCTGCGGTTCTTTAGCTCCAGCCGCTGGGTGTGAGAACCAGCCTTTTCGGCGAAGGAGATGGCCGATGGGGTCACGGTAACGCGGTTTTGCACTGCGGCTACGATGTCGATCATGCCAGCGCCCTCGCGGTAACTGGTTTCGGGTAAACCGCTGATAGGCGCCAGGGCAAAGGGCTTGGGCATGGCTGTATTCTGCAGGTACTTGCGCACCTCGCTGGGCCGTTGGGTGCGCCAGAAAGCCGGGTTGCCCTCCAGCAGCAAAGCCACTGCGCCAGCCACGTGGGGCGAGGACATGGAGGTGCCGCTCAAAATGGCATAACCACCTTGCTCCAGGGGTACGGCCGAACGAATGAGGCCGCCGGGTGCGCCTAGATCGGGTCTGAGTTTCAGGTCTTGACTCAGACCCCAGGAGCTAAAGCTGGAAATAAGGTTTCCGGTGGGGTTGGCTACCTGGGTGGTATCGGGCGTCCAGGTCAGGGTGGTGGGGGTGGCCAGGGCCCGTAAGGCCAGGCCATCGGCCTGGGAGATGCTGATACCAAATTTGCCCGAAACACCGGCCACGCCGCCGCCCGCAAACAGGCCAGTGGTGTTGTTATGAATGATGACACCCACCGCACCGGCCGCAACTGCTTTTTGGTATTTCTCGTTGAAGGTACAAGTTCCCCGCTCGATCAAGGCAACTTTACCGGCCGGGTCGGCCAACAGGGTATCGACATTGCAACCCCGGCCCACCCAGACTACTTCGGCGCTGACGCCGCTGGTAGGGGGTGCTTCGGCACCGCCCAGCACCAGGTAACCCAGGGGGTTGCCGGTGGCATTCACAATGGCTTTCTGGGCGTTCACGCTGATGTTATCGAAGGAGGCCACGCTGATTACGCCCTCGGTAGCGGCAGGGTCACCGGTGGCAAACAAGCCCAGGTTGCCGTTGTTCCCTGCCGAGGCTACCACCACCGTACCGCGCTTGACCATTTTGGTAATGGCCTTACCCAGCACGCTCCAGCCGAAGGGTGAGCCCAGGCTCATGTTCACTACGTCCATGCCGGCGGTCTCGGCCCGCTCGAGGGCAGCCAGGATCACATCGTCGCCGGTAGAACCCTCGCAGCCAAACACCTTGTATGCTCCAAAGGTGACCCCAGGGGCCACCCCGGTGATCTGGCTGTCCTTTCCGCCCACAATACCTGCCACATGGGTGCCGTGGCCGTCGCAGTCGTCGGGGTTGGGGTCGGGTACAGGGGTCGACTTGGCGGGGTCGGAGGCATCGTAATCGTCGCCCACAAAGTCGTAGCCGTCCACAATCCGGCCGGCAAAAGCTGGGTGCTGCAGGTCGATGCCCGAATCGATAATGCCCACCTTCACGCCCCGCCCGGTAAGACCAAGGTCGTTCTGGGCGATATCGGCCCCGGTTTGGGTAATGGCGCTGGCCAGGTCGGGATTGGCCGCTTCGCGCGGGGGCAGTTTGTAGGTGCCGATGGGATACACCCCTTCGACCCCAGGCAAGGTGTAGAGCAGCTTGCGGTTGTTGCCTGGCACTTCGACAGAGAAGCCGTTGAAGAGCTGGGTGTAGGCGTATTGTATTTTTACGCCGGCAGCCTGCGCAGCCTGCCGGAAGGCAGCATGCTGGGCCTGGATGCTTTGCAGGCTAATGCCATCGTTCACGGCGCCGCCCGACAGCTCAACGAACCAACGACTCGGGGTCTCGTCTACCATCTGGCCGGTTGGGGCCGGGGGTAGGCTGCCGATTACCTCGGGGGTGGGTTGGCTGCTCCTGGGGCCTCCGCAGGCCGCCAGAATCGCAGCTATGCTAACTAGTAAAGCTAACCTTCTCACTCGTACTCCTTTCACTTTTGCAATGCTCTGTAAGTAGGGCACTCCACCGCAAGACTCTTTTGTTGGGCCTATAGCACGTAGTACAAGTAGTAGTTACTTAACTTGGCCGGATCACCCCTTTCTGAAGCTTCTATGTGAAGACGTATCTAATCCTAAGTCTTTTGGCGTGCTTGCAGGTTACGGTAGGCAGTTAATTAGACGTTTCATCAAGACTGGATTCGTTACATTTTATTTTATTGCGACCAGAACCATTTCAGGCTTCATCCGCTATGATGGGTCGGTATGGCGAAGGACAAAGGCCTCATTCCGCAATCTGAGGATTTTAACGAGTGGTACAACGAAGTGGTGCTCAAGGCCGACCTGGTGGACTATGGCCCGGTGCGCGGCACCATGGTGGTCAAGCCCTATGGTTATGCGCTATGGGAAAACATCCAGCGCGAGCTCGACCGCATGTTCAAGGAAACCGGACATTCCAACACCTACTTCCCCCTGTTCATTCCCATTAGCTTTTTGCAAAAGGAAGCCGAACACGTGGAAGGCTTTGCCCCCGAGCTAGCGGTGGTGACCCAGGCTGGGGGCGAGACCCTGGAAGAGCCCCTGGCCGTGCGCCCGACCTCCGAGACCATCATCGGGCATATGTGGGCCAAATGGATCCGTACCTACCGCGACCTGCCCCAGCTCTTGAACCAGTGGAACAGCGTGGTTCGCTGGGAGTTACGAACCAAGCTCTTTTTGCGTACCACCGAGTTCTTGTGGCAGGAGGGTCACACCGCCCATGCCACCCAGGAAGAAGCCGAGGAAGAAACCCGCCGCATGGCCGGGGTGTACGCCACGGTGCTGCGCGAGTGGTGCGCCATTCCGGGCTGGGAAGGCCCCAAGACCGAGTCGGAGAAGTTTGCCGGGGCGGTGTACTCCATCAGCTACGAGGCCATGATGCGCGATGGCAAGGCCCTGCAATCGTGCACTTCGCACTATCTGGGTCAGAATTTCGCCAAGGCCTTCGATATTCAGTTCCAGGACAAAGACCAGCAGAACAAATACGTACACACCACCTCCTGGGGCTTTACCACCCGGGTGGTGGGGGCCATCGTGATGACCCACGGCGACGACAAGGGCCTAATTCTGCCGCCCCGGCTGGCCCCCATCCAGGTGGTGATTGTGCCCATCTATAAGGCCGAGACCCGCGAGACGGTTCTGCCTGCGGCAATCCAACTGGCCGAGCAACTCAAAAAGATGGGCATCCGGGTCTTCCTCGACGACCGCGACCAGTACAGCCCTGGTTTCAAGTTCAACGAGTGGGAGCTGAAGGGGGTGCCGCTGCGCCTCGAGCTAGGGCCGCGGGATGTGGAAGCCGGCACGGCGGTGTTGGCCAGCCGGCTGGGGGGCAAGGAGACCGTTCAGGTTTCCGAATTGCCGAACCTGCTTCCGGGCAGGCTCGAGCAGTTCCAGCACGACCTTTACCAGCGGGCCTTGCAGTTTCGTGACGAGCACACCTGGGAAGTAGATAGCTATGAGGTGTTCAAAGAAAAGGTCGAGCAGGGCTTTGTGAAGGCATTTCATTGCGGCGAAAAGGACTGCGAAAAGCAGATCAAGGCCGAGACCACCGCCACCACCCGCTGCATCCCCTACGACGAGCCCGAAGCCCACGGAAGCTGTATCCGCTGCGGCAAGCCCAGCGCTTACGGCAAGCGGATTTTGTTCGCCAAGGCGTACTGAAGTATGCCCAGGGTTGAGGGTCAGCAAGGCCGAAGGCCCAAAGCCAAAGGCCAGAAGCTGAAAGCAAAGAGCCATGAGCCGAAGGCCAAAAGCCCAGAGCTGAGGGCGCAGAGCCGGGGTAAGGGGTCAGCGGGGAAGAGGCTGGTGTCCCTCAAAAGCAAGAAGGCTCGAGCGGCCAGGGTGCTCTCGGTCATGGAGCAGCTTTACCCCCAGGCCGCTACCGAACTGGCCCACACCAACCCGTTTGAGCTGCTGATTGCCACGGTGCTCTCGGCCCAGGCCACCGATGCCTCGGTGAACAAGGCCACCCCGGCCCTCTTCAAGCGCTTTCCCGATGCCTTTGCCCTGGCCCAGGCCCGCCCTGAGGAAGTCGAGCCCTACATCAAGACCATCGGCCTGTACCGGAGCAAGGCCAAGAACCTGGTCATGCTGGCCCGGAAGCTGGTCGAGGAGCATGGGGCAGAGGTGCCAATGGATAAGGCCAAGCTGCGTGCGTTACCGGGGGTGGGCTGGAAGACCGCCACGGTGGTGCTGGGGGCAGCTTTTGGGGTGCCGGGCATTGCGGTGGATACCCACCTGACCCGGCTGGCCCGGCGGCTGGGGTTGTCGGAGCAAAAAGACCCCGAGAAGATAGGGGCCGACCTCGAGCGCCTGTTCCCCAAAGAAAAATGGGTTTTTGTTCACCACGCCCTGATTTTGTTTGGCCGCTACCGCTGCACGGCCCGCAAGCCCCAGTGCGAGGGCTGCCCACTTTGGGCCGAGTGCTTGAGTAAGGGGGCCTGGTAAGGGTCAGTCCTCCCAGCGCTGAACACGCTGGGGTAGCCTGCGCCAGCGGCCCCGGCGGAACCTGCTCTCCAGCCGCCGCCACCCATAGGCCAAAGCACCGACAATACCGGCCCCTACGGCCAACACCCACAATGTGGTGATGAGCCAGAACACCAGAAACAGCCCCACCGTTCCGGCCAGCACCAGCAAAAGCACCCCTACAGGGCCCCGCGGAAGATTGAAATAAAACTGTCTCACACACTCCAGAGTAGGGCAAAAGCCATGAGGCAAATGATGAGACCACTGCAATTGGGCTGTAGAACCAACGGCTGGGTGATTTTTGGCCTCACTTTCCCCTGGGGTGGCCTATAATGCCCCTTGTATGCCAGGTTCCGACAGCCTCCCGATGGTTTTCGCAGCGGCCCTGACCGACCCAGGCCGCAAGCGGGCCCTCAACGAGGATGCGGTGAACCAGCTCGTCACCAGCTACGGGGGTATTTTTATCGTGGCCGACGGCATGGGCGGGCACCGAACCGGCGAGATAGCCTCACAGATGGCGGTGAGCCAGATTGTCGAGGTGCTCAAGCGCAGCGAGCCCTCGCCGCAGGGTTTGCTGGAAGCCTACGAGGCCGCCAACGAGGCCATCTACCTGGCCGGACAAAAGCCCGAATCGCGGGGGATGGGTACCACCTGTACGGCCCTGTGGCTCGACCTGCCCTATGCCCTGATTGCCCATGTGGGCGACTCGAGGGCCTACCTGCTGCGCGACGGGGAACTTTTGCAACTGACCCAGGACCACTCCTGGGTGGCCGACCGGGTGCGCCAGGGCCTCTTGACCGAGGACGAGGCCCGCAACCACCGCTGGCGCAACGTCATCACCAATGCCCTGGGCTCGTTTCCCAATGCGCGGGTGGATCTGGTAGGCCTCAAGGTGCGGCCTGGCGACGTGTTTTTGCTCTGCTCGGACGGCCTCAGTGGCGTGCTAGAAGACAAGGTGCTTGCCGAGATGATCCTCACCAACCCCCCCGAACCGGCGGTGGCCAAACTGATCAAGCTAGCCAACGACTGGGGCGGCCCCGACAACATCAGCGCGGTGGTGGTGACCATAGGTAGCCAGGTGGCCGAGAGCCCCAAACCCTACGCCCTCCCGCTCGATGCCAACAACGGCCAGCCGGTACACCTGCAAAGCGGTACGGATCCAGAAGTGCTCACCACCCAGATTGCCGAACCGGAGAAAAAGCCAACCTTCTGGCAGCGCTGGGGCAGTGTGATTTTGCTTTTGCTGTGGTTTGGCCTGCTGGGCTTCGTCTTGTTCAACCAGCTGGGCAGTGGCGCAACCCCGTAATACCAGATTCGGTTAGTTCGTCACCAAAGGGTGACGAACTAACCCGACCGAAGGGAGTGCTCTAGGATTCAAAAAGACAGCCTCTAGTGTTTTTGGTTTTGTAAACTGTCTTTTTGAATCCGGTATAAAGGATATTCTCCTCACCGCTGTGGGGTAGAAAGCCTTTCCGGAAAAGTAGTTGTATGCACTGAAAGCAGAACGAGAGGGAGGCAGGTTCTGGTTACGGGGTGCTATGCGGAGGCATGGGAAGTCCTGCAAAAACCAACAGGCCGATCCTCCAAAGGTCGCCTGAAGGTCTTTCTTGTTCAATCCAGGCCTTACCGAAATTGTAGAGAGTGGTAGGCTTCGGGGGTCAACCTGTTTTTAGAGGCTGCCTTAAGACCCTCCCAGACGATACAGCAGACTCAAGCGGGACTATGAGCTTCTGCCCGAAACCAGGTAAACCTTCATCTACGTCGCAATGATCCGCCTTATGGTTAGAAGATTGGCTTCCTAGAGCCTTATCAGACAGTCTCTCAGACACCTTCACCCTGCCTCCCGTGTGATGTCCTGAGTCTTTTGCCCCAGCGCCTCCTCCATCACCTCCCTCGGCGTCCAGTAGCCCAACCCCGAGTGCAACCGGTACACCGTGGCAAAGCCCCGATTCAGTTGCCTCTCACCCGCAGCCCGGTGCGCCCGTTGGAGGCGTTCAGAACCACGCGTAAGAGCTTCACATCCGTAACCCCGGCGGGCCGGTTGAGAGCGGGGCTGGTGTTGACGGTGCGTAGCGGCTCAAGTTGGGCCTTCACGAACTCGAGGTCAGGCTGGGCACCCACAACCTTGTTGGTGAGCGCCGGGTAGTCACTCACAACCTGCGAAACCTGCCCGGCGGGGGCAGTGGTATCCCGCCAAAGCTGGTCTACCGGCTTGTTGGGGGCAGGGTCGGTGAAAAGCGGGTAGTGGTTACCGGCTCCCAACACCTGGGTGTTTCTGCCGTCTCCGGCGAACTCGAGTCGGGAGGAATCGCGGTGGTCGAGCTGAGAAGAGATAATGCTCAAGCTCCCGGCGTAGTCGGAGGTGCGCACCAGCGGCTGACCGGGAAGGATCACCGACAACATCAAGCTGCCCAGCGCCAATCGCCCGCCGGACTGTGCCCCGAGGTCGATCAGCGGGGCCATGATGGTGGGGTTACCTTCATACCACATGCCAGTCACGACCAGTCGCCCCCCCTGCCGCACCTCGAACAGGCTGGAGCCTTGCGAGGAAGCTCCCGTCAAAAAATCAACCCGCCCCCCGCCCCCAATC